>NZ_JACLQM010000004.1:0-134732 GCF_016648655.1 Streptococcus sp. 17.1 | reverse complement strand
AAGCTAAACTCAAGATTAACGTCAAAAAGTGAGGTAAAGCTCATGAGAAATGTTAGTAGGTATAAAAATGGAGACACATAGGTTGTTGCGTAAAATAGCCTAAGGAGTGATACCAATGCCACACTAAACGTAAATCCTATATTCTTAAGATGAACGAGGTGAGTTCATGAAAAATATGAGTAGGTATAAAAACGGCGATTAATAATGTTGCATAAAATAGCTACAAGGGAGTGATACCACCAGAAATCGAAAGCTAAACTCAAGATTAACGTCAAAAAGTGAGGTAAAGCTCATGAGAAATGTTAGTAGGTATAAAAATGGAGACACTTCAAGTTATTGCGTAAAATAGCTTAAGGAGTGATACCAATGCCAAATGAGTAATTTATCGACAAAAGTTAAATGCTTAAATCTTGTAACAAAGTACCGAGGTGACGCTTATGTTGATGTTTGATGTAAGTCGTTATAAGAACGGCGACAAGTAAACCTCATTGAGTGGTCAATGGGGAGATAGGTCTCAAATCATACGATTAGAGGTGATTACTATGATGATGAATTTAGGACGTTATAAAAATGGAGACACTTCAAGTTATTGCATAAAATAGCTTAGGGAGTGATACCGATGTAATAGAAAATTTACAATGCTTGAAAGTTATTTGTAAGTTGATGGAGGTAATCTATGATTGCTAGGTATAAAAATGGTGACACACAATGACTCCTCCTTATGAAAATATTTTTTACAAAATTCCAAAAGGATGTTCTAATGACAATTGAAGAATCTTAAAAGCTCATTCTAGCGTGCAAGAATGAGCTTTTTGATATGTTGAATATTAGTGGATTTTAGTGAGAGACTCTTAGTCCTTTTTGTTCAACCGAACCTTCCGTAGGAGAGCAAGCCTTTTTTGTTCTTTTACTAGAGTCATAAAGATTTGGTATTGATTTTTAAGATGCGGTAGGAAACTCTTAGGAATTTTACTATCGAAGTTTAGGTTGTTCAGAAATATGGGGGCACTACTGTCTCTATAGATTTGTCCTTGGAAGAAGTAGTTGTCGGTCACGATATCAACTGAGATACGTGATGAGCGCCATCGACGTTTGCGCATGTACTTGGGTTTCCACCGAATCTTAAGTTGCTGGTCCTTGATATACCACCCCATGATGTCTATTTTGGCGGTCTGTTTCGTTTTGTCATCAAAGTAGGTTACTGGTACGCTTAAAACCTGCTGGCTTCTTGGTGAGGTTAAGAAGGGGTGAAAATCAGGAATGAAGTCGTAGTCCTTGCTAGACACTTCCGATAGACCGTCTTCTTCTCGTATTTTGCCACGGCTGACGTACTTGAAGAAGTCAAAACTCTTACCTTGTCTTTCTAGTCGTTCAGCCTCTAATTGATATCTTGTCACCTGATCACCGGTATTTTTAGTCGTCTTGAGGTAACGCATGATTTCTGCATCCTTGTAGTAAAGAGCAACGAGATTTTTTAGACGTTGACTAGGGTTCAGAGAGTGTAACTTGTCTGGAAAGGACAAGATTTGTATGTTTTGGACAGCGGCTAAAGGAACAGCAGCGATACCAGATAAGAGCTTGTCTAGTTCAAAGAGGGAGACGGTATCAAAATGACTGGTATGACCAAGCTGATGTGTTATGTCAACAACAAAGAGGTTATTGTCCTGTTTGAAAGTGATAATGTAGACGTCACTTGGACCTAAGTTTTTTAAATCATATTCTAGGGAAGTAATAGGAATATTATAGTAGTGGTTAAAGGTTGGAAGCCCTAGTTTTTCTCCTAATTTCTTTTTATGATAAAGCATTCTCTTATTTTAGCATGAAGTTTGGCCGGAGAAAAGACGACTCATAAGGCTTAATTTTTTTCTTAGTGATTCAAATTTCTATCTATTCACTTTTCCCTTGCATTATCCTTCAAACTTTGGTAGAATTATATCTTGTGAGTGCACCTCACTTACTCGTGGCGAAAGACCATGAGTCATTAGACCAAAAGAGGAGGAAAATATCAATGGCTAAATACGAAATTCTTTATATCATTCGTCCAAACATTGAAGAAGAAGCTAAAAACGCTTTGGTAGCACGTTTCGATTCTATCTTGACTGACAACGGTGCAACTGTTGTTGAATCAAAAGATTGGGAAAAACGTCGTCTTGCATACGAAATCCAAGATTTCCGTGAAGGACTTTACCATATCGTAAACGTTGAAGCGAACGACGCTGTAGCTCTTAACGAGTTCGACCGTCTTTCAAAAATCAACGGTGACATTCTTCGTCACATGATCGTTAAACTTGACGCGTAAGAAGGTAAATTATGATTAATAATGTCGTACTCGTTGGTCGCATGACCCGTGATGCGGAACTTCGTTATACACCAAGTAACGTTGCTGTTGCAACATTCAGCCTTGCGGTTAACCGTAACTTCAAGGGTGCTAATGGTGAACGTGAAACAGACTTTATTAACTGTGTTATCTGGCGCCAGCAAGCTGAAAATTTGGCTAACTGGGCTAAGAAAGGCGCATTGATTGGAATTACAGGTCGTATTCAGACTCGTAACTATGAAAATCAACAAGGTCAACGTGTTTACGTAACTGAAGTTGTCGCTGATAATTTCCAAATGTTGGAAAGCCGTGCGGCACGTGAAGGTCACAGTGGTGGTTCTTACAACGCTGGAGGATTTGATAATTCAAATTCATTCGGTGGTGGAGCTTCAACTGGTGGTTCATTTGGTGGATCACAACCTGCGCAATCTACACCAAACTTCGGTCGTGATGAGAGTCCATTTGGTAATTCAAATCCAATGGATATTTCAGATGACGATCTCCCATTCTAAGAATGGACAAAACGAATTAAATATATAAAGGAGAAATAAACATGGCTCAACAACGTCGTGGCGGATTCAAACGCCGTAAAAAAGTTGATTACATCGCAGCTAACAAAATCGAATATGTTGATTACAAAGATACTGAGCTTCTTAGCCGTTTCGTTTCAGAACGTGGTAAAATTCTTCCACGTCGTGTAACAGGAACTTCAGCTAAAAACCAACGTAAAGTAACAACAGCGATTAAACGTGCTCGCGTTATGGCACTTATGCCTTACGTAAATGAAGACTAAAAATAATACCCTCGACTGAGGGTGTTTTTTTCTGCCTTGATTATGTAGGCTTTTGTCCTTTCTAGGACTGACAGAGGAGGGTTTTGTTTTATATTTTAGGGAAAAAAGAACAACCAACTGGCTTTCTCATTCGTCTTGAGGAGCTAGTTGGTTGTTTTGTGGTATATAGAGTGTGTTTTCTAAGAAATCATCAAATTTTTGGTCGTTAACGAGGATATCAACATTATCTTTGAAGACCTTGAAGCGGTTGGATAACCAGTGTGTTTTGATATCTGCCCAATTGTTGAAGCGACTCCACCTGTAAGGAAGTGTAGGATCCTGTTTTTCAAAGACATAGATACTGCCGTCTTTTTCGTAAGCTATAGCTGTGTGGAAATTGCTGACATCACCAGGGCTATTTTGAAAGACCGATAGGAGTTTAACCTTCTCTGGAAACTTGAGTCCAGCTTTTTTCCAAGCTTTAAGGAGATCGTCTGTAGACTGATAGCTGATATTATCACCAAAAAGGAGACTGTAGAGAGCTTGATCCTTGGCAGTTAACTCTTTGTGGTGTGACTTAAGATCTATAAATTCGTTTTGAAGGGGGAGTTCTAATTTGGTGAGGTCCTCTGAGCTTGTAATAAGGTCGTGAAGAAGGAGGAAAGATGTTCGTCGACAGTTTAAGTCGTCAGTAAAGTGTGATTTATTCTCTTCAAAAGTTTTTTCATTAAGAAAGGTGACGAATTGGTTTTGATCTTTACCGATTTTACTTTTGGTCCATTTTTTGACAACTGGCTGAAGGTTTGTATTTTCCTGATTATAACGAGTAATATAAGGGGCTAGATTGTCCCAGTCTTTGGTCGGTATGCCTTTGCTTTTTAAGGCTTTGGCTAGCTGTTTTTCCTGAGTGGGAGTCGTCACGTTGTTGAAACTATAGTAAGCTTGATAGTTTTTCTGAGTATTCTTGTGGCTGCATGCCATAAGTAATAGGCAGCAAGCAATGATTAGTAGAGGGAATTTGATACGCATCTATTGGATTTCTTTCTTTTGTCTATTAACTTTAACATTTTAGTATAGAACAACCAACTGTGTCAAGATTTCTGACGTAAAAAAGCACCCTTCTGGGTGCTTAGGAATGAGATTGATTAAGATGCAGGTGCGTAAGTACTTTGAACGTTGTAGTGACGTTTGAAGAAGTATTTGGCAACACCAGCGATGACACCAATGATAAGGATTACAATTGGTGAAAGACCAGGGTTGAGGTAGCTTGGAAGAAGGGCTGTAAGACTAAAGAGGGCAAACCATGCAATAAAAGAGAGAGTGATGATGGTCATGCTGAACCACCATTTTGGACGTTCTTCTTTTGGTTTGTTATTGTGACGGTAGATGTAGTGGTAAGGGGTATACATAGCAAGACCGCCAATGAATGACACTGAAAGAAGGGTTGTGAGGCCGTAACTAGTTTGTGTACCTGAGAAACCAAAGATTGCGTTCATGATTGCAACGATGGCTAGAAGGAAGAGTGAGGTATCAAGCCACATTTTCCAAGGTGTTTTGTCTGTTTCTGGAATTTCTTTGCTAGGTTTTCCAATTTCAGGTTGTTGGTGCTTTTCAGGAGAGAAACTAGCTGCCCAAACAGTTGGAGCACCAAGGAGTCCTCGGCCAGTGATTCCTTTTTTCTGATTTTCGATAAGTTCAGGAATAATATCGCCCAGGATATCTTTGATTTCTTGGTCTGACTTACCATCTTTGATAAGTTGGTTGGTTGCGATGTGAATAAATTCTTGGTTTTTCTTGGTGAGTTTTTGGATGTCCATGAGATGACCTTTCGATAAATAATATTATTTTTAGTGTTGAAGTTTAGGGAAAAGAAGAGGCCCTATGTTAGAACCATTTTTTTCTGATAAAGTAGATAACAACGCAAGATGACCCGAGAGCCGCGATGAAGAAAATGACCCAAAAGGCGTTATCTAAATCGTTTAGGGGCATAGAATTGTTTTTAAAGTTCATACCGTAAGCGGAGAAGATAACGGTTGGGATGTCCAGAGCCATAGTCATGAGAGCCAGTGTTTTCATGATAGTGTTCTGGTTATTACCGATGATAGAGGCCGAGGTTTCAGCCATAGCGTTCAAGACATTTTCATAGATGCCTGCCATCTCAATGGCCTGTTGGGTTTCGACCAGGGTATCTTCCAAGAGATCCTCGTCCTCGATATATTTCTTCAAGCTTGAGGCGTTACCTGTTAGCTTTTTGACAATTCGCTCATTCATCTTAAGTGAGGCTTTTAGATAGACAATGGATTTTTCCAATTCCATCATGTCGATCAATTGCTCGTTTTTTGTCGCATTTTCCAACTGAGCTTCCAATTTATCGCTCTGACGATTGATAGAACGTAGGGCGGTTAGGTAAAGTTGAGCATTGCGATAGAGAATTTGGAAGACAAAGCGTGTCTTCATGAAGGTATAGAAGTTACGTACACGGTGATTGAGGAAGTTGTCCATAAGGCTGATGTCCTCGAGGCAGGTAGTAACGACTACCTCTTCGGTAACGATGATACCCAATGGAATGGTAACGTAGTAACTTTTGTTATTACGTTCTTCTTGGGTTGGGACGTCGACCAAAATTAGGGTGTAGTCATCTTCGACATCGATACGTGATGTTTCTTCCACGTCCAGAGGGGCGCGGAGATCTTGGATATCAATGTCAAAACGTTCTGCAACCTTCATGGCTTCTTCCTGGGAAGGGTTTACCAAATGAATCCAGGCACCAGGCTCGAATGTTTCAATTTCTTTGAATTCTTTTCCGGTGGATAAGAACATTTGTTTCAATGGGAACCCCTCCTTTGTCATTAGGTAAGCGCTAGCGTCTTGATTATAAAAGGATTTTTACAATCGCTTTTAAGTAAAATAAACACCGCTCTTAGCTTTTTTTAGTGATGTCAAATGAGGCTTGGGACGATGTTCCTTGCCTTTTTTAGACACTCCAATATTATACTACATTTGAAACATTTTTGGGCTGGATAAATTGAAATTTTGTTATAATATGAGAGAAAGTCGGGATGGATTTTCCATCCGTCTGTAGAAAGGAGTGGCCGTAGCTTCTGGGTTAGGGCCTCTTAAAATATGCAAGATAAGTTAGTGATTCATGGAGCAAGAGCTCACAATTTAAAAAATATCGATGTGGAGATTCCACGTGATAAACTGGTAGTGGTCACGGGTTTGTCAGGTTCTGGGAAGTCTTCCTTGGCCTTTGATACCATCTATGCAGAGGGGCAACGTCGTTATGTTGAAAGTCTCTCGGCTTATGCTCGTCAATTTTTGGGTAATATGGAGAAACCTGACGTGGACTCGATTGATGGTTTGAGTCCTGCCATCTCCATTGATCAGAAAACAACAAGCAAAAACCCTCGTTCGACTGTAGGGACAGCAACGGAGATTAATGACTATCTTCGTCTCCTTTATGCGCGTGTGGGTGTCCCCTATTGTCCTAATGGTCATGGAGCCATTCAGTCGTCCTCTGTGGAACAGATTGTTGACGAGGTTCTAGCCCTTCCAGAGCGTACACGTATGCAAATTTTGGCACCAATTGTTCGTCGTAGGAAAGGGCAACACAAGGCTGTTTTTGAGCGTGTACAGAAAGACGGTTATGTTCGTGTTCGTGTAGATGGTGAGATTTTCGATGTCACAGAAGTGCCAGAGTTGTCCAAGTCTAAGATGCATAATATCGAAGTGGTTGTAGACCGCTTGGTAAATAAGGAGGGTATCCGTAGTCGTCTCTTTGATTCAGTGGAGGCGGCCCTTCGTTTAGCAGATGGCTACTTGATTGTGGATACCATGGATGATAATGAGCTGCTTTACTCAGAACATTATTCTTGTCCGGTTTGTGGCTTCACAGTGCCTGAGTTGGAGCCTCGTCTCTTTTCATTCAATGCGCCATTTGGCTCTTGTCCGACTTGTGATGGTTTAGGTAATAAACTAGAAGTTGATATGGATTTGGTTATCCCCGATGCTAGTAAGACCTTACGTGAAGGTGCTCTGGCGCCTTGGAACCCTATTTCGTCCAACTACTATCCAGCCATGCTTGAGCAGGCTATGGAGCAGTTTGGCGTGAATATGGATACGCCATTTGAAAAACTGAAAAAAGAAGAACAAGATTTGGTCCTCTACGGATCTGGGGATCGTGAATTCCATTTCCATTATGTTAATGATTTTGGTGGGGTGCGTGATATTGACATTCCTTTTGAAGGGGTTGTGACTAATATTAATCGTCGCTACCACGAGACCAATAGTGATTTCACTCGCAATGTCATGCGAGGTTATATGAATGAGCTGTCATGTCCAACTTGTCATGGCTATCGTCTTAACGAAGCGGCACTCTCGGTTCGTGTTGGTGGTGAGAATGGCCTCAATATTGGTCAAATCTCTGATTTGTCTATTTCAGATCATCTTCAGGAAATCGATAGCCTTGAATTGGGTGAGAATGAAGGAGTGATCGCTCGTCCAATTGTTAAGGAAATCAAGGATCGCTTGACTTTCCTAAATAATGTAGGTCTTAATTATTTGACTCTCTCTCGTATGGCTGGAACCCTTTCTGGGGGTGAGAGTCAGCGTATCCGTTTGGCAACACAGATTGGCTCTAACCTTTCTGGAGTCTTATATGTTTTGGATGAGCCTTCTATAGGGCTTCATCAGCGTGACAATGATCGCTTGATATCAAGTCTTAAAAAGATGCGTGACTTGGGCAATACCCTGATTGTGGTGGAGCATGATGAAGATACTATGCGTGAGGCTGACTGGCTTATCGATGTGGGACCTGGTGCTGGTGCTTTTGGTGGTCAAATCATGGCCTCAGGAACCCCAGAGGAAGTTGCTAAGAACAAGAATTCAATCACCGGGCAATATCTGTCAGGTGCAAAATCAATTCCTGTTCCTCTGGAACGTCGTGTAGGTAATGGTCGTTTTATCGAGGTTATAGGAGCTAGTGAGAATAACCTGAAGAATGTCTCTGTCAAGTTTCCACTTGGAAGGTTGATTGCAGTCACAGGTGTTTCTGGTTCAGGAAAATCGACTTTGGTTAACGGAATTCTCAAGAAAAAAATTGCCCAAGAGCTCAATCGCAATAGTGAGAAACCTGGTAAACACAAATCAGTGACAGGCATTGAGCATATCGAGCGATTGATTGATATTGACCAAAGTCCAATTGGGCGTACACCTCGTTCTAATCCAGCGACTTACACAGGCGTCTTTGACGATATTCGTGATCTTTTTGCCCAAACCAATGAGGCCAAGATTCGAGGTTACAAGAAGGGACGTTTCTCTTTCAATGTCAAGGGTGGCCGTTGTGAAGCCTGCTCTGGTGATGGTATTATCAAGATTGAGATGCACTTCTTGCCTGATGTTTATGTACCTTGTGAGGTTTGCCATGGCACACGCTATAATTCTGAGACTTTAGAGGTTCGCTATAAGGAGAAAAATATTGCTGAAATTTTGGATATGACAGTTGATGACGCAGTTGACTTTTTTGCGGCTATTCCTAAGATTGCTCGTAAGGTGCAGACAATCAAGGACGTGGGGCTCGGATATGTGACTCTGGGACAACCAGCGACAACCCTATCAGGGGGTGAGGCCCAGCGTATGAAACTGGCTAGTGAGCTTCACAAACGATCTACTGGGAAGTCTTTCTACATTCTCGATGAACCTACAACTGGTCTCCATACAGATGACATTGCTCGTCTCTTGAAGGTGCTTCAGCGTTTTGCGGACGATGGCAATACTGTTCTCGTGATTGAGCACAATCTAGATGTTATCAAGACCGCAGACCATATCATTGATTTGGGTCCTGAAGGTGGTGTCGGTGGAGGTACTATCGTTGCTACAGGGACTCCAGAAGAGGTAGCAGCCGTTCCGGAAAGCTACACAGGACAATATTTGAAAGAAAAATTGATATAAAGTAAAAAGACTCTTTGAGTCTTTTTTTGCTTTAGGCTGGTTTAAGTTGAGCTTGCTATTCTATGGTTAAGAAAAAAGATACAGGAGCCAGACTATGGTTAAAAAGCGTTTTTTTATAGGATTTAATGGTATTCTTCTAGCCTTATTTCTAGATATTTGTCTTTTAATTAGTATTCGTACAGTGGATCATCACGGCCATTTTCAATCAGCAACAGATAAATGGGAAACTTTGCTTTATGTTTTAGGAATTTATTTTAGTTTTCTCCTTTTTGAAGTAATTTTTTATCTTATTCTGAAACACCGTAGAAATAAACAAGTTTTGGAACAGGTCTTATAAAGGCCTGTCTTTTTGTGTTCAGTGGTAGTGACATTTATGTCACTATTTTTTTGAAAAGGGAGAACTTATAATGACCTTATACCCAAATCCACTAGGTCTCCAAGACGACTAAATCTTTGTATAGTCCAAGTGGTTATTGCTGTATTTATTTTTGAAAAGAAAGGAGAAATAAGAATGCGAACTAAGGCATATGGTGAAGAGCTCAATGCTGAAACCTTAGAAAATGTTACAGGGGGTGGTTTTGTATCTAAACCTCAAACCTTACCTGAACGATTGGGTTGGAACAAATAGTGGTTGAAAAGAAGACCTCCTTATGGCGATTAGAAGTTACCATGAGCACCAGATATGGGAAAGAGGAGTATGGATAAACAGAAGAATAATCTTATTAGAAGTTTAAGCATTGTTATCGTGATTGTCTGGCTATTTATTGTGATCATAAATGCTACACTAAGTTTCACCGAAGGTGTTGCTTTTATTGACCATTGTCTCGTCTGGTCAACTTTTTCACTAGCTTTTTCTTTGTTTGCGCTTAGAGTAGCGAGTAAGGATAAGGAGAAATGATTTTCTCTGCTGATTATTATAGTCTTAGGTTGAGTTTATTTGCTTAGCCTTTTCTTTTTATCTTTAATCCTATGGAATAGTGACATTTATGTCACTATTTTTTATTTCGTTAAGCTCTTATAATGAAGTTATAGCTTGGACTTAGTGGCTAAGAGCTGCTGAGAGAGCTAACCTTAGAATTTTATTTAGAAAGGAGCTTTGTAATGTTAGAAGAAAAACAATTATTTACGGTGTTGTCCAATGATGATTTAGAGCAAATCAGTGGTGGTTTCAACCCAGTTAAATATGGTAAGTACGTTATTAACGAATTTGTAAAAGGTTTTCGTCAAGCGTGGTAGGTAGTCGAAGTCAATGAAATAAAGAATAGGAGAGAACATGAAAAATACATTTCAAAAAATTGATATTAAAGATTTAGCAATTGTAGTTGGTGGAAGTATTTACTCATCTGTAGGATATGGAGTCGGAGTAGTTACTCACACGGTTTATGATTTTGGTCGTGGATTTGTAGATGGATTTAGAGGTTAAGGGAAAATGTATATGGATACAATGATGATGGATAAATTTGATTCTTTAACCTTTGATAAGCTTTCTGAAATTGTTGGGGGAAATGTAGCATATGACATTGGTTATGGAGTTGGACAAGTAAGTTATATTGCAGTTGAGATTTTAAAACTTAGAAAAATAAGATAGCAGGTTATTAAATAACTCCTATTTTCATGAGAGTTAAAAAGAATAAGCGTTATAAGTTTTCATCGTCCAAGTGAACTATTCACTTGGATGTTAAAGATTTATATTAGAAATATATTTAAACAAAGAAAGGTAAATACATGACAGTGCTAGCGGTGAAAGGCTTAACCTATAGTTTTGGAAAGCAAACCGTTTTGGATAATATCTCGTTCACGTTAGAGAAGGGGGATATTGCTGGTTTGATTGGTAATAATGGTGCAGGGAAGACGACCCTGATGAAACTAGTCTCAGGTATCTTGGCAGGACCCAAGGATATTATTGACTTAAAAACAAAAACTGTAGGAGCCTTGATTGAAGCTCCAGCTCTATATCCTAACATGACTGTTGAAGCTAACCTTAAATTCTATTGTAAATTGTACAGTAAGGATTACGCGTTAATTGATCGTTATAAGGACGAGTTGGAGGTGGCAGCCTATCTTAAACGCAAGGCTTCCAAATTGTCTTTGGGAATGAAGCAACGTGTGGGTTTATTTATCGCCTTAATTGCTTCAGATGAACTCATCCTTCTTGATGAGCCTACAAATGGTTTGGATCCTAATGGAATCAACAGTCTCCTCACATTAATTAAAAAGTTAGCTAAAAACCATGGTCTAACCTTTATTATCTCAAGTCATATCCTGTCTAATCTTGAACAGGTTTGTACGAAAAACTATTTGTTGAAGAATCATAAGCTAATTTACTTAGATGATAGTGATAATGTCAAATATAAGATTTATACTGAGGATTTAAGTTTGAAGTCATTAATGACCCTACTCAAATTAAATGGTATACCTTTTGAACGACAAAAGCATGACATCTTAGTCAAAGGGTTGGCAGCTGTTAAGCAGGTTATGGATCGGGAGGGGATTCCTTTTACTTATGAAAAAGAAGGATTAAGTGAGGTGCTATTCAATGAAAAGTAAATTGAGAACGGTATTTTTAAAGCAGGAATGTGTGACAAGGAGTGTCTTTATTTGTCTTGGATTGGTAGCATTGATTGGTGCAATTGTAATCTTATGTGATGGCTATAAGGGAGCTTACCTTGGACCATCAGCGATTATTGCCAGTTATTCCTTTATCGTGGATATCGTCTTTGCTTATCTAGCAGTGTCTAGTCTTGGACGAGAATTTCAGAATCGAACAATTAATATGATTCGGGTATCTTCCATATCTGGATGGGAGGTCATTCTTCGAAAACTCTTAAGTTTCCTTGTGTTGTCTATAGTCGCTGCGACTATTTTGGTTTTAGAGTTAGCTTTTTATAAGTATTCTGTGCAACATGTGGATTTTCCTTTGTGGGATTATATCAGAAACATCTATATTGATTTTCTACTCTATGGAGCCTTTATTTATATGATTTCCTCTTTGCTTGTCTTGTTTGTGAAGAATACCTTAACGGCCTTTGTAACGGCTTATTTTGGAGTAACAGGAATGACTTTCTTCACGCTCTATTTGGCTAGTTTAGGGGATACCATGACTAAGCTGATGACTTATGTGCCATTTAGTTTTATGCGAGCAGTCTTTACTAGTGGTCAAGGGTTCTTTAATCTTCGCGAAGCCTTTGTTTTGTTTGTTTGGACTTTGGTTTTGCTCCTTTTTATGCCAACTATCTACGAAAAGCGAGCCTTTGTGTAATGCTAATAAAGTCAGAGTTTGATCTGGCTTTTTCTTTATGACCTCAAAAAAACAATCTAAAATGTCAATTTAATCCTTTAAAAACTGAAAATTTGGTATAATTAACCTAAAATACCAAAGGAGTAATTCATAATGCAACGTAGACTTGAACGATTTGATGCCAAACTTGCCCAATCAGGCCTTGATGCCTTGTTGGTGACAGGACAAAACAATATTTATTATTTGACAGATTTCTGGGGGACAAATGCGACTGTCTTCATCACTAAGAATCGTCGCCTCTTCTTAACCGATTCACGTTATACCCTCATTGCCAAACAATCCGTGCATGGCTTTGATATTATCGAAAGTAAGGACCCACTTAAGGATATTGTTAAAATTATCGAGGCTGATAAACTGGAAACAATCGGATTTGATAATCAGGTATCATTTGCTTACTATCAAGGTCTTCAAGCGATTTTTGAAGGCTACACTTTATCACCACAAAGCAACTTCATGGAAGAGTTGCGTATGATCAAGGACGAAAAAGAATTGGCAACTATCCGTAAGGCTTGTTCTATCTCAGACCGTGCCTTTACAGATGTACTTGATTTTATTAAACCAGGTCAAACAACAGAACTACAAGTGGCAAACTTCCTAGATTTCCGTATGCGTGAGTACGGAGCTTCAGGGGTTTCCTTTGAGTCTATCATTGCTTCAGGTTACCGTTCTGCTATGCCTCATGGGGTTGCTTCAGAAAAGGTTATCCAATCTGGTGAAACCTTAACGATGGACTTTGGTTGCTACTACAACCACTACGTTAGCGATATGACTCGTACTATCCATATTGGTGACACCACTGATGAGGAGCGTGAAATTTATGATATCGTTCTACGTTCTAACCAGGCCTTGATTGACGCAGCTAAGGCTGGTATGACACGTCGTGACTATGATAAGGTTGCGCGTGATGTTATTGTCGAAGCGGGCTACGGTGACTACTTTACACATGGTATTGGACATGGTATCGGTCTTGACATTCACGAGATTCCTTACTTTGGTAACTCTGATGAGACTATCGAAGCTGGTATGGTCTTGACGGACGAGCCAGGTGTTTATTTGGCTGATAAATACGGTGTTCGTATCGAAGATGACATCATTATCACAGAAAATGGTTGTGAATTGATTACCCTTGCGCCTAAGGAATTGATTGTTCTCTAAGATTTGGAGGAATACTTTATGCCAAACCGTTTATCTTGGCAAGATTATTTTATGGCTAATGCAGAGCTGATTTCTAAGCGTTCTACGTGTGACCGTGCCTTTGTTGGGGCTGTTTTAGTCAAGGACAAGCGTATTATCGCTACAGGTTATAACGGCGGAGTTTCTGAGACTGATAACTGTAACGAAGTAGGCCACTATATGGAAGATGGTCATTGTATTCGTACGGTACACGCAGAGATGAATGCCCTTATCCAATGTGCCAAAGAGGGGATTTCTACCAAAAATACAGAGATTTATGTGACTCATTTTCCTTGTATCAACTGCACCAAAGCTCTCTTGCAAGCTGGTATTGTTAAGATTACATACAAGGCCAATTATAGGCCCCATCCCTTTGCGATTGAATTGATGGAACAAAAAGGTGTTTCTTATTTGCAACATGATGTTCCAGAGGTTCACTTAGGAATGGATGACTAGTTTGTTCTTTGAAAAAAGCCTGAGGATTGGGCTTGAATCTATAAAACATTTGAGCCATGCTATCATTTATGGTAAAATAAACTGATAATAATTTTTTACAAAGAGGTATTTAATAATGATTGAAGCAAGTAAACTCCGTGCGGGTATGACTTTCGTAACTAACGATGGCAAATTGATCAAAGTTCTTGAAGCTAGCCACCACAAACCTGGTAAAGGTAACACAATCATGCGTATGAAATTGCGTGATGTTCGTTCAGGTTCAACTTTTGATACTAGCTATCGTCCAGAAGAAAAATTTGAACAAGCAATCATCGAAACAGTACCAGCACAATACTTGTACCAAATGGATGATACTGCATACTTCATGAACACTGAAACATATGACCAATATGAAATCCCAGTAGCCAACGTTCAAGAAGAATTGAAATTTATCCTTGAAAACTCAGACGTAAAAATCCAATTCTACGGAACAGAAGTTATTGGTGTTCAAGTTCCAACAACTGTTGAATTGACTGTTACTGAAACACAACCATCAATCAAAGGTGCAACAGTTACAGGTTCAGGTAAACCTGCAACACTTGAAACTGGTCTTGTGGTTAACGTTCCAGACTTTATCGAAGCTGGTCAAAAATTGGTTATCAACACAGCTGAAGGTACTTACGTATCACGTGCCTAAGCCCAACTAAGTCTTTCAAACCACTGGTTTGAAGGCTTTATTTTCCAAACTAACGGAAAGGAAACATGCGATGACTACAGAAAATATCGGTGAAATTGTAATTGCCCCTCGCGTGCTCGAAGTGATTACAGGTATCGCTGCAACTAAAGTGGAAGGTGTTTATGCCCTTCAAAATAAAAATGTTACGGATAGTCTCAGCAAAACAAGCTTGGGACGTGGTGTTTATCTCCGAACAGAAGAAGATGGTACTGTAAATGCTGATATCTACGTCTCACTTCAGTATGGGGTTAACGTACCAGCGGTTTCAATTGAAATTCAAAAGGCTGTTAAAGCAGCTGTCTATGATATGGCAGAAGTGGCAATTTCAGAAGTCAATGTTCACGTTGAATCTATTGTTACTGAAAAGTCACAAAAACCAGACTTGGCTGAATTGTTTAACGAGGATTTTTTGAATGACTAATATCTTTAAAGATTCACGTCGTGACCTTCGTGAGCGTGCTTTTCAAACGCTTTTTGCCCTTGAATTTGGTGGAGAAGCTCTGGAACAAGCACATTTCGCTTACACTTATGACAAGCCAATTGACGAAGAAACTGAAGTTGATGTACCAGCCTTTCTCCTTAGCCTAGTAACAGGTGTCCGTGAAGAGTTGGCCCAACTTGATAGTCAAATTGAAGAAAAGTTGAAAGAGGGTTGGAGCCTCTCACGTTTGATTGTGACAGATCGTACTCTCCTTCGTTTGGGACTTTATGAAATCACGTCATTTGAAGAAACACCAGGACGTGTAGCTATTAACGAAATCATTGAAATCGCTAAAAAATATTCTGATGAAACATCTGCTAAGTTCATTAATGGTGTACTT
Source organism: Streptococcus sp. 17.1 (assembly GCF_016648655.1). Classification (NCBI taxonomy): domain Bacteria; kingdom Bacillati; phylum Bacillota; class Bacilli; order Lactobacillales; family Streptococcaceae; genus Streptococcus; species Streptococcus sp. 17.1. The sequence continues at coordinate 119,231 of NZ_JACLQM010000004.1, read as the reverse complement.
AGTCAGTTTGTGACAGATGAGGCATAAGCAAAAGAAGTTGAGCGTTGTTTCAACTTCTTTTTTTCTACAAATGTAACAAGAAAAAAGTCGCAAGCGGAGATTTCTTGCGACTTTCATTTATATACTGCCACCAGCAATCAGACTCACTGGAAGTACATAATCACGATTAACTGTTTTGCCTTTAATTTTCTTGAGAAGAATTTCGACACAAAGCTTAGCAATTTCATCCAAAGGTTGTTGGATAGTTGCTAACTCTGGGTAGAAGTGACGGATAAAGGCGGTACCGTCATAACCGATGATTTTTAGGTCATCTGGGATAGAAAGTCCCAATTGTCTAGCTATCTTCATAACCAAGATAGCTGTTAAATCGTCCGAAACAAAGATGCCATCTGGTTTTTCACGAGAGATAATAGATTTGATTTCTAATTCTCGTCGCATGAGAGACAAATCGTTTGGAACAGGACAAATAATACCTTTCTTGTCCAATTCATAATTAAAACCTAGTTGACGAAGTCCTGTTGGAGAATCCGAATTATCATAGCCTGTAATCATGACAATGCGTTGACAGCCAGCCTTGACCATAGCTCTTGCGGCTAACTTGCCACCTTCAAAGTTGTCAGACGAAACAATAGGAATCTTTGGGGCGAGATTACGGTCGAAGGCAACGATGGGAGCTTCAACCTTCTCATAATCCTCAATACCAAGATTGTGACTAGACGAGATGATGCCGTCACATTGGTTGGCGGCAAGCATCTCCAAATAGTCTCTCTCCTTGTTAGGATCATGCTCACTATTACAAATAATGGTTTTATAGCCTTGCTTAAAGAGTTCATCCTCAAGACGTTCAATAAGTTCGGCATAAAATACATTGGAAATATTTGGGAAAATCAAGCCAACGAGTTTGGCCGACTTTCCTTGGAGGCCTCGAGCCAAATTATTAGGCTTGTAATTTAGCTCTTGCATGGCAGCGTGGACTTTGTCAATGGTCTTCTGTGAGAGGTAGCCCTTTTTGTTTATGACGCGAGAAACTGTGGTTGGGCTCACACCAGCCAGTTCGGCAACGTCAGTAAGCTTTGCGACCATAAATCACCTTAGTATTTCAAGTCGAAGTAGTGTCCAGAAACGTTTCCTGACGTTACTTTGATACCAGTTTGTTCTGCACTTGGGAAAACACGACTAGTGAAGACTTTCTCACCTTTGTTGAAGTAAATTTCAACGATTGAGTTATCTACAAAGATGTTTGCGGTTGCAGCTTGACCGGCATCAAGTGTACATTCACGACTTGTTCCAAAGTCAGTAGCATATTGTTCACCAGCTTTAGAACGGTCAAGGATAACTTTTCCGTTCTCAGTATCAACAGTAAGTGACAAGCCATTTCCTTCTTGGTCTGCGAAGAGGACAAGTTCTGTTTGAGTGTTAGCTTCAAAGTTAAGTTCAAGCTCGTAAGTGTTAGTTGTTGCCGTTTTTTCAGAGAAATCTTCTTGACTAGCACGTAAGCTTGTAATAGCTTCTACTGGGTATTGGTAGAGTTTACCATCTTTGATAGATAATTCTTTAACCAAGCTCATAGCACCTTGGTAGTCGTATTTGTCAGTTGGATAGTCCACGTCTGGGAGACCAATCCAGCTAACAATAAGGGCACGACCATCAGGAGTGTTAAATCCTTGAGTAGCATAAGCTTCGAACCCGTAGTCCAAGTTAATAATTGGTGTGCCATCAACAAGGGCAGGTTTTTCTGTGTCGAAATCTTGGAAAATCTTATAAGTGTTAGGGTAGATGTTACCGTAGTCAAGTTCAGCTTTATCGAGACCTTGTGGGCTATAAAGAAGAACAGGTTTGCCATCTACAAAGACAAGGTTAGGACACTCAATCATGTACTCTGACCCAGTGCCACCAAAGTCAAGATTACCAACCTCAACCCAGTTTTCGACATCATTGTCTACTGCCTTGTAAAGTTTGATATAACCTTGTTTATCGTGGTTTTGAGCACCTACGATAGCGTAGAATTGTCCCTTGTAATCGAAGATTTGAGGGTCACGGAAGTGCCCAGTAGCGTCAGCAGGTTGTTTGATAAGAACCTTGTCGAATTTTTCGATTTTGCCGTCTTTATCCATCCAAGCGCCGATTTGACGTGGGTCACGAACCCAGTTTTCATCACGAACGTTCCCAGTATAGAAGATAAAGAGTTTATCACCGATTTGATAAGCAGAACCTGAGTAGGCACCGTGGCTATCATTTTCATGGTCTGGCAAGAGTTTGACACCAGTTTCTGTAAAGTGAACCAAATCTTCAGTTTCAGTATGCACCCATTGTTTCAAACCATGAGCAGCTCCAAATGGCCAACTTTGGTAGAAAAGTTGGAACTTACCATTAAAGTAAGAAAAACCGTTTGGATCATTAAGAAGCCCTGTTTCTGGTTCGATATGGTAACTTGCACGCCAAGGTGATTTAGCGACATTTTCTCTAATCTTTGTTTTTTCTTCGTCTGTCCAATCTGCGTATGGACGGTAACGAACTTCTGTTGGTAGATTCATATTTAGTAATCTCCTAATCTATTTGTTAATAATATAGTAAACGTTTTACCTATAAAAATCAACGATTTATAACAAAAAATAAAAAAATATGCTAAACGGTTGACATATGGCAGAAAGATGCTAAAATAGTTATCGTAAAGAAAAGCTAAACGCTTTCATACCAAATTTTATTAAGGAGAATTTTGCAAATGGATAACAAACAAATTGCAAAAGAAGTCATCGATGCCCTCGGTGGACGTGAAAACGTCAACAGTGTTGCTCACTGTGCGACTCGTCTACGTGTGATGGTCAAAGATGAAAACAAAATCAATAAAGAAAAGGCTGAGAACATTGAAAAAGTTCAAGGTGCTTTCTTTAACTCAGGTCAATACCAAATGATTTTTGGTACAGGTACTGTTAACAAGATTTACGACGAAGTCGTTGCTCAAGGTCTTCCAACAGCATCTAAAGACGAACAAAAAGCAGAAGCTGCTAAACAAGGTAACTGGTTCCAACGTGCTATCCGTTCATTCGGTGACGTTTTCGTTCCATTGCTTCCAGCAATCGTAGCGACTGGTCTTTTCATGGGTATCCGTGGAGCAATCAATAACGATACAGTTCTTGGTTTGTTCGGTACAACATCAAAAGCTTTTGCTGCTACTGATTTCTATACTTACACAGTTGTATTGACAGATACAGCCTTCGCCTTCTTCCCAGCCTTGATTTGTTGGTCAGCCTTTAACGTATTTGGTGGTTCACCACTTCTTGGTTTGGTTCTTGGTTTGATGATGGTTAACAACGCCCTTCCTAACGCTTGGGATGTTGCATCAGGTGCTGCTAAACCAATTTACTTCTTTGATTTTATTCCAGTAGTAGGTTACCAAAACTCAGTGCTTCCAGCCTTCTTCGTAGGTTTGCTTGGTGCTAAGTTCGAGCAATGGGTTCGTAAATGGGTTCCAGACGTTCTTGACCTTCTCTTGCGTCCACTTATCGTCTTCGCAGTAATGTCAGCTTTGGCCCTCTTTATCATTGGTCCTGTCTTCCATACTGTTGAAAGCTATGTTCTTGCTGCTACAGAATGGATTCTTAACTTGCCATTTGGTCTTGCTGGTCTTGTTCTTGGTGGAGTTCACCAAGTTATCGTCGTTACAGGGGTTCACCACGTCTTTAACTTGCTTGAAGCTAACCTCATTGCTAATACTGGTAAAGACCCACTTAACGCTATCATCACAGCTGCTATGACTGCCCAAGCTGGTGCGACACTTGCAGTGGGTGTTAAAACTAAAGATGCTAAATTGAAAGCACTTGCTTTCCCTGCAACTCTTTCAGCGGTACTTGGTATCACTGAACCAGCTATCTTCGGGGTTAACCTTCGTTTCGGTAAACCATTTATCATGGGTCTTATCGCTGGTGCTGCTGGTGGTTGGTTGGCCTCAATCCTTAACCTCGCTGGTACAGGATTTGGTGTAACAATCGTTCCTGGTACTCTTCTTTACCTTAACGGTCAAGTGCTTAAGTATGTGATCATGGTACTTGTAACACTTGCTCTTGGTTTTGCTCTTACTTGGATCTTCGGTTACAAAGAGGAAGAAGTTGAAGCTCAAAAAGAAGTTGTTGCTGAAGATATTGCATCTGCAGAATCAGCTCCAGTTGCATTGCAAGCCGAAACAATCGCTGCACCACTTAAAGGTGAAGTTGTAGCTTTGGAAAATGTTAATGACCCAGTCTTCTCATCAGGAGCTATGGGTAAAGGTGCCGCTATTAAACCTTCAGGAAACCAAGTAGTCGCACCATTTGATGGTGAAGTGCAAATCGCCTTCCCAACAGGTCACGCTTACGGTCTTAAATCTGATAAAGGTGCTGAAGTGCTTATCCACATCGGTATCGACACTGTCTCACTTGACGGTAAAGGATTTGATGCTAAAGTTCAAGCAAATCAACGTATTAAAAAAGGTGATGTCTTGGCTACCTTCGATAGCTCAGTAATCACTGAAGCAGGTCTTGACGATACAACTATGGTTATCGTTACAAACACTGCAGACTTCGAAGATGTTTCATCAGTAGCGACTGGTTCAGTTGCTGAAGGTGCAGACTTCATCGCAGTTAAATAATAAGCTAGAAAAGTCGAAGCCAATTCGGCTTTTTTAGTTAAATGGCTCATAAAGAAAAGTATGAAGCAGAGTAGTCTGTACCTCCTTAAACAAGGTCTCATTTAGATTGTCTTTTGCCTAGCTTTTATTTATAATAGTATAAATAGTTATTATTGATCATAAAAGGAGATAGCTTTACCTATGGCTAAACTTTACGGAAGCTTGGAAGCTGGTGGTACAAAATTTGTTTGTGCTGTTGGCGATGAGAAATTCCAAGTCGTTGAAAAAACTCAATTCCCAACAACTACACCTTACGAAACAATTGACCGTACTATTGAATTTTTCAAACGTTATGAAGATCAATTGGCTGGAATTGCAATTGGTTCATTTGGACCAATTGATGTTGATCCAAACTCTGAAACATATGGTTTTGTGACTTCAACACCAAAACCACATTGGTCAAATGTCGACCTTCTTGGTTTGATTGCTAAAGAGTTTAATATTCCTTTCTACTTTACGACTGATGTTAACTCATCTGCTTATGGTGAGACACTTGTTCGTAAAGGTGTTAAGAGTCTTGTTTACTACACTATCGGAACTGGTATTGGAGCCGGTGCTATTCAAAATGGTGAGTTCATTGGTGGTATGGGTCACACTGAAGCTGGTCACGTATATGTACCTCTTCACCCAAATGATGTTTCCAATGAATTTAACGGAACTTGTCCATTCCACCGCGGATGTTTGGAAGGTTTGGCTGCTGGTCCATCACTTGAAGCCCGTACAGGTATTCGTGGCGAATTGATTGAGCAAAATTCTGAGGTTTGGGATGTTCAAGCTTACTACATTGCTCAAGCTGCTGTCCAGGCAACTGTGCTCTACCGTCCAGAAGTTATCGTCTTTGGGGGTGGTGTTATGGGACAAGAACACATGCTTCGTCGTGTCCGTGAAAAATTCACAGCTCTTTTGAATGGTTACCTTCCAGTGCCAGACGTGACTGAGTATATTGTGACACCTGCTGTTTCAGGTAATGGCTCTGCGACGCTTGGTAACTTTGCACTTGCCAAAGATGTAGCTGACAAACACTCACGCAAATAAGCAAAATATGTAAAATCGCTTTAAGACATGATCTTAAGGCGTTTTGCTCTATACAGGAGGATGTAATGGAACCTTTATTTTTAGATTCGCCAATGCATGAAAAAATCTGGGGAGGTAATCGCCTTAAGACAGAGTTTGGTTACGATATTCCCAGTGAACACACTGGTGAATACTGGGCAATTTCTGCCCATCCTAATGGTGTATCCTATGTCAAAAACGGGAAGTATGCTGGTTTTCATCTGGCAGAACTTTACAAGGATAAACCAGAACTTTTTGGAAATCCCAAGACTAGTGTTTTTCCTTTGTTGACAAAGATTTTGGACGCTAATGACTGGCTCTCAGTACAAGTACACCCTGATGATGCTTATGGACTAGAGCATGAAGGTGAGCTAGGAAAGACAGAATGTTGGTATATTATTGATGCTGAAGAGGGTGCAGAGATTATTTATGGTCACAAGGCTAAGACCAAGGAAGAATTGGCGTCCTTAATTGACGCAGGTGATTGGGACGGACTTTTATCGAAAACTCCTGTTAAAAAAGGTGACTTTTTCTTTGTACCAAGTGGTACCATGCATGCTATTGGTCCAGGTATCCTGATCTTAGAGACTCAACAATCTAGCGACACCACTTACCGTGTCTATGATTTTGATCGTAGGGATGATCAGGGCAATAAACGTGAGCTTCATATTCAACAGTCTCTTGATGTCTTGAATCTAGGGGACCCAGAAAATAGCATCCCAGCAACTGTTAAGACCTTGCAATTAGAGTCGACTTGTTTGACATCAAACTCCTTCTTCACCGTATATAAATGGAAACTCAGTGGCTTGGTTGACTTCAAGCAATCAGCTCCTTATTTGCTTTGTTCAGTACTTTCTGGCAATGGGACTATGACTATCGATTCACGCATTTATTGTCTAAAAAAAGGTGATCACTTCATTCTTCCAAATGATGTGACAGATTGGGAAATTGATGGACAATTGGAGATGATTGTCAGTCACCCTAACAAGGCTTAAGTATGAGTAATGAAAAAGTTTTAGCTGCACTATTTGAGCGTATTGAAATCGGCAAATCCTATTATTTTGAGGGAGCTTACTATCGTCTGAAAGATTATGGAGATCACATTTATGGCTTACAACGGGCCATTCCGGGTATGTGCGGTGAAAAAACGGCCTCCCCTAGCATCAAATTTTACTGGAAAAATGGTGTCTTGGACTATCAATTCTACGTTGATTTTGAAGCTAGCCCTATGATAATGAAGGCCTATAGCGGCACCGACCATGTCTTCTTTGAGCAGGCTTTTGAAAATCTCTTGCATGATTTTGAGGATATCCTAGAGAGCCAAGAGAACTCTAAGAAGTAGTTTTAAAGCATTATTGTCGATATTTTCAGTGAATCTAATAAAAAAGTTTTCGTTTATTTGCAAATCCATTGTGAAAGCCCTTAAACTAGGGCTTTTTTCTTTGTCAATCCTTGAGTGATTTCTTGTTTAAAGGGGGCTTTTGTGGTAAAATATGGAGATAAAGACTGTCGAAAGGAAAAAAGATGGCAAATATATTACGCAAAATCATTGAAAATGATAAAGGCGAAATTAAGAAACTAGAAAAAACTGCCAAGAAAGTCGAGAGCTATGCTGATGCAATGGCAGCTCTTTCAGATGAAGAACTTCAGGCAAAAACAGAAGAATTTAAAAAACGATATCAAAACGGAGAAAGTCTAGACCAACTCTTGCCAGAGGCATTTGCAGTTGTTCGTGAAGGGGCAAAACGTGTTCTTGGACTTTTCCCATATCGTGTGCAAATCATGGGTGGTATTGTTCTTCACCATGGTGACGTCCCAGAGATGCGTACAGGGGAAGGGAAAACCCTGACTGCGACAATGCCTGTTTACCTAAATGCTATTTCAGGTGAAGGTGTGCACGTTATCACCGTTAACGAATACCTTTCAGAGCGTGATGCAACTGAAATGGGTGAGCTTTATAGTTGGCTTGGTTTGTCAGTAGGGATTAACCTTTCAGCCAAATCACCAGCTGAAAAACGTGAAGCTTATAACTGTGACATCACTTACTCAACCAACTCAGAGGTAGGTTTCGACTATCTTCGTGATAACATGGTTGTTCGTAAGGAAAACATGGTACAACGTCCATTGAACTATGCCTTGGTCGATGAGGTTGACTCAGTTCTTATCGACGAAGCTCGTACACCATTGATTGTATCAGGTCCTGTAAGTTCAGAAACTAATCAGTTATATCATCGTGCGGATGCCTTTGTTAAGACCTTGACAGAGGATGATTATGCCATTGATATTCCAACGAAAACGATTGGTTTGAATGACTCAGGTATTGACAAGGCTGAAGAATTCTTCAACTTGGACAACTTATACGATATTGACAATGTTGCCTTGACTCACTATATTGACAACGCCCTTCGTGCCAACTACATCATGTTGCATGATATTGACTATGTGGTCAGTCCTGAGCAAGAAATTCTTATCGTTGACCAATTTACAGGTCGTACCATGGAAGGACGTCGTTTCTCAGATGGGCTCCACCAAGCCATTGAGGCAAAAGAAGGTGTACCAGTTCAAGAAGAAACGAAGACATCTGCCTCAATCACTTACCAAAATATGTTCCGTATGTACAAGAAATTGTCAGGGATGACTGGTACTGGTAAAACTGAGGAAGATGAATTCCGTGAGATTTACAACATGCGAATCATTCCGATTCCAACTAACCGTCCAATTCAACGTATTGACCACGATGACCTTCTTTACCCAACCTTGGATGCTAAATTCCGTGCAGTGGTACAAGATGTTAAACGTCGTTATGAAAAAGGACAGCCAGTCCTTGTTGGTACGGTTGCCGTTGAAACATCTGACTTGATTTCTAAGATGTTGGTTGAAGCAGGTATTCCTCATGAAGTGCTTAATGCCAAGAACCACGAAAAAGAAGCGCATATTATCATGAATGCGGGTCAACGTGGTGCCGTTACGATTGCGACCAACATGGCCGGTCGTGGTACCGACATCAAACTTGGTGAAGGTGTTCTTGACCTTGGTGGACTCTGTGTCATTGGTACAGAGCGTCACGAAAGCCGTCGTATCGATAACCAGTTGCGTGGTCGTGCGGGACGTCAAGGGGACCCAGGGGAATCTCAATTCTACCTTTCACTTGAAGACGAATTGATGCGTCGTTTCGGTTCTGATCGTATCAAACAAGTCTTGGAACGTTTGAATGCTGATGATGAAGATATTGTTATCAAATCACGTATGTTGACACGCCAAGTGGAAGCGGCTCAAAAACGTGTCGAAGGAAATAACTACGATACTCGTAAACAAGTCCTTCAGTACGATGACGTTATGCGTGAACAACGTGAAATCATCTACGCTGAGCGTTATGATGTTATCACAGCGGAACGTGACCTTGAACCTGAGATTAAGGCTATGATTACGCGTACGATTAACCGTACGGTAGATGGTCACAGCCGCAATGATCAAGAGGAAGCTCTTAAAGGTATTTTGAACTTTGCTCGTCAGGCTTTGGTTCCTGAGAATGCCATCTCACTTGAAGATTTACAAGAAGTGGGAGAGGTAACGAAACGTAGTGTTAATTATGACGCTATTAAAGTTTACTTGAATGAGTTAGCAGATGATGTTTATGATCGTCAAATCAAGAAATTGCGTTCAGAGGAAGCTATCCGTGAATTCCAAAAAGTCTTGATTTTGATGGTTGTTGATAACAAGTGGACGGACCACATCGATGCCCTAGATCAATTACGTAATGCCGTTGGTTTGCGTGGTTATGCACAAAACAACCCAATCGTTGAGTATCAATCTGAAGGGTTCAAGATGTTCCAAGATATGATTGGGGCAATTGAATATGATGTGACACGTACAATGATGAAAGCACAAATTCATGAGCAATCTCGTGAAAATGTGAATGAACGTGTTTCGACAACAGCAACAGGCAATATCCAGGCCCACCAAGCAGATGCTAATGGTCAAGAAATTGACTTTAGTAAGGTTGGTCGTAATGACTTCTGTCCATGTGGCTCTGGTAAGAAATTTAAAAATTGTCACGGTCGTAAACAATTTTAGGAAAAAAATAGGTAATTATTATGGTTTTTAAAGCAGTAAGTGAAAAAATTGATTTTGATGCAGTTAAAGAATCAACTACATTAACAGGTGAAGCCCTTGCCAAGAAACAAGCTCGTGATAAAGAGCTTGAAGCAATCATCAAGGGTGAAGATGACCGTACGCTTTTGGTTATCGGTCCATGTTCATCTGATAATGAAGAAGCTGTTCTTGATTATGCTCACCGTTTGGCTAAACTTCAAGAAGAAGTTAAAGATAAAGTCTTTATGGTTATGCGTGTCTATACAGCTAAACCTCGTACAAATGGTGATGGCTATAAAGGACTTGTACACCAACCTGATGCTGAAGGGAAACCAAACCTAATTAACGGTATCAAGGCTGTGCGTAACCTTCACTACCGTGTTATCACTGAAACTGGTATCACAACTGCTGACGAAATGCTTTACCCAGAAAATCTTCCTTTGGTAGATGACCTTGTGTCATACATTGCCGTTGGTGCACGTTCTGTAGAAGACCAACAACACCGTTTTGTTGCGTCAGGTATTGATGTTCCAACTGGTATGAAGAACCCAACATCAGGGAACCTTAACGTCATGTTTAATGGTATCTACGCTGCACAAAACAAACAAAACTTCCTCTTTAACGGTGAAGAAGTTGAAACTTCAGGTAACCCATTGGCACACGTTATTCTTCGTGGCTCAACGAATGAATATGGTAAAAACGTGCCTAACTTCTACTATGATGATGTTCTTGAAACAATCGAACATTATGAACAAATGGGCCTTGAAAATCCGTTCATCGTTATTGATACAAACCATGATAACTCAGGTAAACGTTACTTGGAACAAATCCGTATTGTTCGTCAAACCTTGATTAACCGTGACTGGAATGAAAAAATCAACAAAGTTGCACGTGGTTTCATGATTGAATCTTACCTTGAAGATGGCCGTCAAGATGCGCCAGATGTCTATGGTAAATCAATCACTGACCCATGTCTTGGTTGGGATAAGACAGAAGAATTGATTCGTGAAATCCACGATACTTTGTCAAAATAATAAGGTAACAGAAACCATATATGGGGAGTGAACCGTTTGGATGACCAAGCGGTTCGCTCTCTTTTCACAAAGAGAGGGAAATAGATGGGAATTCATCAAAATAGTCCGCTTATTGATGTAGCGGAAGTAAGGAAATTGCATGCTCTTACGGGAGATGCACTAGTAACTAAACAGGCTAATGATGAGGCTTTGGCAAAAATTATCAAGGGTGAGGACAAACGTATTCTCTTGGTTATTGGTCCATGTTCGTCTGATAATGAAGAAGCTGTTCTTGACTATGCTCACCGTTTGGCCAAACTTCAGGAAGAAGTGAAAGATAAAATCTTTATTGTTATGCGTGTTTATACAGCTAAACCACGTACTAATGGGGACGGTTATAAGGGGCTTATCCACCAGCCAGATGCAGAGGGTGATGTAGACCTTCTTGCTGGGGTTAAGGCAGTTCGCCACCTTCAGTCACGTATTATTACTGAGACAGGTCTTCCCATCGCTGACGAGATGCTTTATCCGTCAAATCTTTCCTTCTTTGATGATTTGCTTAGCTATCATGCTGTTGGAGCACGTTCTGTTGAGGACCAAGAGCACCGCTTTGTAGCTTCAGGTATTGATGTGCCAATTGGCTTGAAGAACCCAACGTCAGGGAATTTGAATGTCATGTTTAATGGTATCTATGCTGCGCAGAATCAACAGCATTTCCTTTACAATGGTGCTGAAGTTAAAACAGATGGTAACCCACTCGCTCACGCTATCCTGCGTGGTGCCAACAATGAAAATGGTCAGAACATTGTCAACTACCATTACGAGGACTTGGTTAAGGCTTTGGACAAGTATAGTGCACTTAATCTGGAAAATCCATTTATCCTTGTTGATACTAACCATGACAACTCAGGTAAAAACTTCATGGAGCAAGTTCGTATTGTGCGTGAAGTCCTTCTTAACCGTGAGTGGGATGAGCGTATCGCGGATACCGTGCGTGGCTTTATGATTGAGTCTTACCTTGAGGATGGTCGTCAAGACACACCTGAAGTTTATGGTAAATCAATTACAGATCCATGTCTTGGTTGGGATAAGACAGATAGCCTTATTCGTGAAATCCACAATCGACTTTCGTTATAATTATGATTTTTGGATATGGTATAGACTTGCAGGAAATTTCAGCTGTAAAAAAGGCTTATGACCGTAATCCACGCTTTGCAAAAAAGGTATTGACACCAAAAGAGTGGGAGCGTTTTGAATCCCTTTCTGGTAATCGTCAGATGTCCTATTTAGCAGGGCGTTGGGCCGGTAAGGAAGCATTTTCAAAGGCCTGGGGTACTGGTATTGGAGCAGTCGGCTTTAAGGATATTGAAATATTGACCAATGACAAGGGAGCTCCAGTGGTGACCCAATCACCTTTTGAAGGCAAGGTTTTTATCTCGATTTCCCATAGCGGTGATTTTGTTCAGGCAAGTGTCATTTTAGAAAAAAACTAAGAGATAGATGTTGGAAGAGGATAGCTTATGATTTCAAGTTTACATCGACCAACCTTGGCAAAGGTTGATCTATCAGCAATTTCAGAAAATATTGAACAAGTGCTTAGTCACATCCCTAAACAGGTGCAGACTTTTGCAGTTGTTAAGGCCAATGCTTATGGTCATGGCGCTGTCGAAGTGGCCAAGCATGTATCTAAGCAGGTGGATGGTTTTTGTGTTTCCAACCTAGACGAGGCGCTTGAACTTCGTCAAGCTGGCTTAGAACAACCGATACTTATTTTAGGAGTAGTCTTGGCAGACGAGGTTCCTTTGGCTATTCAAGAAAACATCACGCTGACGGTAGCTTCGCTAGAGTGGTTGGAAATGACTAAGAATCAAGGGCTTGATTTGACTGGTTTAACCTGTCATATTAAGGTTGATTCAGGTATGGGTCGTATTGGGGTGCGTAGCCAAGGGGATGCGGATAGCTTGATTGCTGGTCTGAAATCACTTGGTGCGAATGTCGAAGGTATTTTTACTCATTTTGCAACGGCTGATGAGGCAGATGATAGTAAATTCAAGCGTCAATTGGCCTTCTTCACGGATTTGGTTAATAACTTGGTGGACCGTCCTCGCTTGGTACACGCTAGCAACTCTGCGACAAGCATCTGGCATGCAGAAACAGTCTTTAATGCGGTACGTCTGGGTGTCGTCATCTATGGTCTCAATCCTAGTGGCAGTGTTTTAGACCTTCCATATAACATTCGTCCTGCTTTAAGTTTGGAGACAGCACTTGTTCATGTTAAGACCTTGCCAGCAGGTCAAGATGTGGGTTATGGTGCAACGTATACGACGACAGCTGATGAGGTTATTGGAACCATTCCGATTGGCTATGCGGATGGTTGGACCAGAGATTTACAAGGTTTCCACGTTATTGTGGATGGACAGCTTTGTCCTATTGTTGGGCGTGTGTCTATGGACCAAATCACTGTTCGCCTTCCTAAGGTTTATCCCCTAGGAACTCCTGTTACTCTTATGGGTGAAAATGGAGGAGCAAGCATCACTGCGACAGAGGTGGCTGAAAAACGTGGTACTATCAACTACGAAGTTCTTTGTTTGCTTAGTGATCGTGTACCTCGTAGCTATGATTAATATAAATAAAAAGAGAAATCCAGTTTGATACTGGATTTTTTGATTTTAGTGAAGACCATTTTCATGTGTTATAATAGCTGATAAGGCTTCCTCTTTCACGAGGAGAAGAACACGATAGAAATGATAGAGGATATGATTCAACTAGATTCACCAATTGCGGATTTGAAAGGCTTTGGTCCTAAGTCCGCTGAAAAATTTACCAAATTAGATTTGCACACGGTTGGGGACCTCTTGCTTTATTTTCCTTTCCGATATGAAGATTTTAAGAGTAAGTCTATCTTTGAACTGATGGATGGCGAAAAGGCAGTTATTACGGGAACCGTGGTAACCCCTGCCAATGTGCAGTATTATGGCTTTAAACGTAATCGTCTGAGTTTTAAAATCAAGCAAGGAGAGGCAGTGATTGCCATTAGTTTCTTCAACCAGCCTTATCTTGTGGACAAGATTGAGATGGGGGCAGAAGTGGCTATTTTTGGCAAATGGGACCAGAAGAAGTCTGCAGTGACTGGCATGAAAGTCTTGGCTCAAGTTGAGGACGATATGCAGCCAGTCTATCATGTGGCCCAGGGCGTTAGTCAAGCCCAGCTGATAAAGGCTATAAGGGCAGCTTTTGATAGTGGGGCCTTGAATTTGTTGGAGGAGAGTCTCCCACAGGTGCTTATGGACAAGTATCGTCTTATGGGACGCCAAGAGGCTGTGCGTGCTATGCATTTTCCGAAAGATTTGGCTGAATATAAGCAGGCTCTACGTAGGACCAAGTTTGAGGAGCTCTTTTATTTCCAGATGAACTTACAGGTGCTGAAGGCTGAGAATAAGTCCGAAACCAATGGTCTAGCAATTGCTTACGATGAAGCTAAAATCAAAGCCAAAATTGCAGAATTACCATTTCCCTTGACAGAAGCCCAACAGCGTAGTTTATCGGAAATCCTAGCTGATATGAAATCTGGGGCTCATATGAACCGTCTTTTGCAAGGAGATGTGGGTTCAGGGAAAACAGTTATCGCTAGTCTGGCCATGTATGGGGCTTATACGGCAGGATTGCAGTCTGCCCTCATGGTACCGACGGAAATCTTAGCAGAGCAGCACTATCAGAGTTTACAGGGACTTTTTCCTGAGCTAGAGGTAGTGCTCCTAACTTCTGGGATGAAGGCAGCGGACAAAAAAGTAGCTCTTTCCAAAATCGAATCTGGCGAGGCTCAGATGATTGTGGGGACTCACTCACTGATTCAGGATGCTGTGACTTATCACAGGCTTGGGCTAGTAATTACTGATGAGCAGCACCGTTTTGGGGTTAATCAACGTCGTATTTTCCGTGAGAAAGGTGACAATCCTGATGTCCTTATGATGACAGCGACACCTATCCCTAGGACTTTGGCAATCACTGCCTTTGGGGAGATGGATGTGTCAATCATTGACCAGATGCCGGCTGGACGTAAGCCCATTATTACCCGTTGGGTTAAACATGAGCAACTAGATACCGTACTGACTTGGATTAAGGGCGAGTTGGAAGAAGATGCTCAGGTCTATTTTATCTCACCTCTGATTGAAGAGTCTGAGGCTCTCGATTTGAAAAATGCGGTGGCCCTTCATCAGGAACTCACAGAGTTCTTTGGGGATTCAGCTACAGTGGCCCTGATGCATGGTCGCATGAAAAATGATGAAAAAGACCAAATTATGCAGGACTTCAAGGATAAAAAATCTCAGATTTTAGTATCAACCACAGTTATCGAAGTGGGGGTTAATGTGCCAAATGCTACGGTTATGGTCATTATGGATGCCGACCGCTTTGGACTTAGCCAGCTGCACCAACTTCGTGGCCGTGTAGGTCGTGGCCATAAGCAGTCCTACTGTGTTTTAGTGGCCAATCCTAAAAATGATACCGGGAAAAAACGCATGCAGGCCATGTGTGAGACTACGGATGGTTTTGTTCTAGCAGAAGAGGACCTTAAAATGCGTGGTTCAGGAGAGATCTTTGGAACACGTCAGTCAGGAATTCCTGAATTTCAAGTGGCTGATATTGTGGAAGACTACAATATCTTAGAAGAAGCAAGGCGCGTGGCCAGCCAAATTGTGTCTGACCCTAACTGGCGTGAGAATCCTGATTGGCAGGTGCTAGGAGCTCATTTGAGAAGCCAAGGCGAGTTTGATTGAGGAGGAAACCCATGAAAAAGAAACGGTTAAAAATCGATTTTTTTGCTATCTTGCATCCCTTATTTCTTATGATGTTAGGTCTCCTGTTTTATTTTTTCGCCTTCATCTTGATTTGGTTTATTACCGAATTGGCAAAGCTGATAGAAGGAAAGACGGACTTTCATACCCTATATCTTTATTCACTTCTTATCTCTCTAGTTTGTTCGGTATTACTGATTATGTACGTCGCGGGTTTTATAGCTCAGCTGATTATCCATATACAGCATCAAAAGGAAAGGACGCTTTTACCGGTCTGGTGTATGCTTACGGCTGTACTGATGCTTGTGCCCCTATTCGAAGATTTTAGTATCTTAGGCTCGTCCTGGAATTTTAAAGGGTATTTTCTTTCCATAGTTGCCTACATTGCCTATCTCTTTACAAAGCTACCCAAGGTTATTGAAAGTTACCGCTATCATGCGACAATTCGCTATGCCGTTTGGGTGGCTCTGGTCTTGGGAATTATTTTATCCATGCTTTAGACAGAAAAACTCTCAGTAAACTCACTGAGAGTTTTAAGTTTCCTTCAAGCTTATTACAAGCTTTCTTTAAGTTAGGCAACCTATAATAAAACCATCAAAACGAGATAGGTTTTGATAATAAAACGTTTTGGCTAAGCCAAACCATTCCTAAAAAAGGAGGACAAAACAATGACAGTAAAAATTAAAGTAACCTTCAACCGAAATTTCCAGAAGCATCCTCAAGACTTTAAGGTTTATCAAAACTAGTATTGATGCTAGGAAGAGGCTCAATTTACCCATATTCTACAACTTTCATCCCTCATTTTCCAAAATCCCTTTTTCCTTTTTTTCATAACGTAGAATCCCTCTTCTTAAACTCATAAAAAGTCTAGACGGAACCATGACCAGTCTAGGCGATTAAAATAAGTAAGCTAACCAGTTGAGATTTTCTTGGCTGGTTTTTATTTTTTGAATTTTAGATAAAAAATATCGAAAAACGATAAAAATGTGTTGACAAGGAGAAATAAAGAGTGTAATATATAATTATCGATAAACGATAATAAGTTTTCGATAAAGATAATCTTATTCGCGAAAAAGAGAAATTATATACCAAAAACTATTTAATAAAGGAAATACTTATCATGAAAACACTTAAATCAATCATCAACGCTGTTCTTATTCTTCTTATGGCAATCTACGGTCTTGCAATGCTTGCTTTACTTATCCTTCCTTTTGTGGATGTGACTAATCTTTTTCCAGGTGCTGAGGTTCATTACCTTTCTGGATGGGGTTACTGGCTAGTCTCAGAGTTACAATTCGCCTTCTATCTTGCCTTGCTTTGTCTCCTTCGTAAAGAGCTTAAAGACTTTACTTGGAAGGCATTTTGGACAGAAGATTTTTCTCTCTTCTTGAAAAAGGCTGCTCTTCTAACCTTTGTGCCATCAGCCTTGAATATCTTCCTGCAGTTGGGAACGACTAATCACCTTGTAGTGGACTTCAGCACATCAGTCTGGCTCCTCTTGGTCTCTCTAGCTTGTGATGCTGTCCGTCTTCGTAAGGGACAAACAGCTGTCAAATAATTGAAGGAATCTTATTTGAAAAGTAGTAAAATCTTACCTATAAACTAGTATTTTATATTGATATTCGATATAATTGATACTGTTAATAGTTAGCTAATGATTTAGTATGAGGTCAAGGGCTCCTAGAGGCACCTTGGCTTTTTCTAGTCTATGCTCAAAGAAATCAAATGAATTTACAATCGAGGTAACACATGACAACTATCTTATTTTATTTTTTAATCATCCTAGCCTTGGCTGGCTCTAGTTATTATGGTTGGAGATCGGCCAAAAGTGCTAAAAATCGTCAGGAAACGCAAGAACAGAAACGTCTACGTAGTATTCTCCTGTTCGTTAATGTCCTCCTTTTTGCGGGCTTTTTAAGTCTTGTTATTACCATTCTTACTGATGCCTTTATCCTGACTGGTCATGAAGGACTCTTACAACAAGGTTTGCGTATGCTTCTTGGTTCGGGGGTTACCGTGAAAAGTAGTAGCACTAGTCTGACGCTTTTTGCAGCAACCATTGATTTCCTTCGTATGTCAGTCAACATAGGCTTCTTGTTGTGTCTACGTGTCTTTCTGATTAATCTTTATCGTTCTGATATTTTTATCGCTAAAAATGCTAAGTTGGTTCGTTGGTCAGCGCATTTGCTAGTTCTTGGGGCCTTTATCAATAATGGTATCTTTACATTTGGGACAGGCAACCATAGTTATAGTTTCTTTAATATCAGTTATTTGCTAGTTAGCTTTGTTCTCTATGCTGTTGCTATGATTTTGACTAAGGCTAATGCCATTGCTGAGGAAAATGAGTACACGATTTAGGAGGGGCTTATGATTATTGTCAATTTGGACGTTGAACTTGCCAAGAAGAAGATGCGCTCGGGTGAGCTGGCAGAACGTATTGGTATTACCCCAGCCAATCTCTCGGTTCTTAAGACAGGCAAGGCTAAGGCAATCCGTTTTACAACACTGGATGCTATTTGTAAGGAGTTAGATTGCCAACCAGGAGATATTCTTGAATATAGACCAGACGAAGAAAACTAAAAGCCTGAAGCAGTTCAGTCACCTTTCTAGTGACCATGCTTCAAGCTTTTTTATTTTTTCTTCAACCATGCGACCAAGGCTAGACTGGCTAGCACGGTGCCACAGACCATGGCGATATGTGTTTTTGAGACTGTCAGCTCATAGTGGAAATCTTTATTTTCCAATTTATCGGTTGCTTCAATACTAAGTTTCATGTCTTATCCCTCGATATAGTCTTTCAATTCTTGGTCTTTGAGTCCCGCACTGAGTGCGATGAGGAGTTTGAGGCGAGCCTTTGGTGCGTTGAGTTCTTTAACAAACATAACGCCAGCTTCTTGGAGTTTGACTCCCCCGCCTTCATAGGCGTAGACAGGTTCGGCGATACCGTTGAAGCAGCGGGAAACGAGCACAACAGGGACTCCTTTTTCCATAAGATTTGTGATTTCTCTTGCAGCCAATGGTGGGAGGTTTCCAGCACCTAGTGCCTCGATAACCACGCCATCAATCTTTTCAGGGTCTAGGAGACTGATGATTCCATCTCCGATACCCATCCCAGCATAGGCCTTGATGATTGGTACTGTTCCTGTGATTTGTTCCAAGTCAAAACGAACCCGAGGCTCTGCAGTTTTGAACCAGAGGATGTCATGCTTCATGATGATTCCTAGTGGACCGTGGGTTGGTGTGTGGAAGGTTGCCACGTTTGTGGTATGGGTCTTAGTCACATACTTGGCTGCATGGATTTCATCATTCATAACGACCAGGATTCCTTTGTCAGCGGCCTTGTCGTCGCTAGCAACACGTAGGGCTGAGAGATAGTTATAGACTCCGTCGCTTCCTAGTTCGTTCGACGAACGCATGGCACCAGTTAGGACGATTGGAATCTCAGGGACGGCCATGGTGTCTAGGAAGTAGGCTGTCTCTTCCAGAGTATCTGTTCCGTGGGTGATGACCACACCATCATATTGCCCAGCTGTTTCCTTGATTTTTTTGTAAATATCCAGCATGTGGTAGGGTGTGATATGTGGGCTAGGGATATTAAGAAAATCGAGAACGGTTAGTTCTAAATTGTCTAAATCAAGCCCCACATGGTTCATGGGATTATCAGCGTTTTGACTGACCTTGCCATCATTATCCGCTGACATGGAAATTGTTCCTCCAGTGTGAAGGACTAGGATTTTTTTTGTCATTTATATTACTCACCATTATATTATATGTTATAATTTATTTTAGCATAATATGTTAGAAGGAGGGGAGCTCTGTGGCCATTAAAGCAGTCTTTTTTGATATTGATGGGACTTTTCTAAATGACCGAAAACGTGTGTCAAGTTCAACCAAAAAAGCTATCAGTCAAATGAAGGAAGATGGTATCTTGGTTGGTTTGGCAACAGGTCGTGGTCCAGGATTTGTTCAGCCTTTCATGGACAATCTGGGTCTGGATTTTGCAGTCACTTATAATGGTCAATATATTTTGACTCATGACAAGGTCCTGTATCAAAATCAGCTCCCTAAATCAACAGTCTACAACTTGATTCGCTATGCCACCAAGCACCGTAGAGAGATTTCTCTAGGGACTAGCACAGGTCTTGTTGGTTCCAATATTATTAGTATGGGAACGAGTAAGTTTGGACAAATCGTCAGCCGTATTGTCCCTAAGTCCTGGGCTAAGATGGTGGAACGTAGTTTCAAGTCTTTGATTCGTCGTTTCAAGCCACAAAGTATTGAGACTCTTAAGACTATCATGCGTGAGCCTATTTATCAGGTGGTTATGGTAGCGACGGTGGGGGAAACAGAAGATATTGAAGAAAAGTTTCCTCATGTGAAGATTACCCGTTCAAGCCCTTATTCAGCCGATATTATTTCAGAGGACCAATCTAAGTTGAAAGGTATCGCTCATCTAGGTGAGGTTTTTGGTTTCGAACTCAGTGAGGTTATGGCCTTCGGGGATTCGGAAAATGACCTAGAAATGCTGTCTGGCGTCGGCATTGGTGTTGCCATGGGTAATGGTGAAGACGAGCTGAAAGACCAGGCTACCCATGTCACTGATACTAATAACCAGAATGGGATTGCCAAAGCCTTGTCACACTACGGTTTGATTCATTTTGAGACAGAAAATTCATTTACCAGTGATGATGGCAACTTCAACAAGGTTAAGGATTTCCACCATTTGATGGATGGCTCAACTAACGACATGCCTCGTGTTTACGGTATCGAGGAAGCTGGTCACCGTGCGGACTTCAAGTTGGAAGAAATCGTCGAATTTCTTTATGCTTCATCAGGTGGGGACAAGCGTGTCTTTGGTCAGGCTGTTCTGGATTTGCATGCTGCTCTTGATAAGGCGGCCCTCAAAGTTAGTTCTAAAGAGCACTCAGAGTCAACGATGGTTGGTCAGGTGGATGCTTTGACTGACTTGCTTTACTTGACCTATGGTTCATTTGTCCTTATGGGGGTCGATCCTAAGCCTTTCTTTGATACGGTTCATGAGGCTAATATGGGGAAAATTTTCCCCGATGGAAAGGCTCACTTTGATCCCGTGACCCACAAAATTCTTAAACCAAGTGACTGGGAAGAGCGATTTGCACCAGAACCACACATTAAACGAGAGCTGGATCGTCAGATTCAAAAATCTCTACAAAGAAGTAAATAGAAAATATAAAGGTTTGGACAGTTTGCTCCAAGCCTTTTTCTAATAAAAATGACATTTATTAATGTATTTATTTGTGATAAAATAAAGACATTCTATGTATTTTTAAGGAGATTATTATGACTAAAGCAGATTGGTTAGACTTTTTTGAAGCCATCAATGGTCGTTCAGCGACTGAAGAAGAAATTGCAGCAGCACTTGCAGCTGGTGAGTTCCAAGATGACGCACCAGCAGTAGAAACTGCCCCAACACAAGAAGCGCCAGCGCAACCAGCTTTCGCTAATGTTCAAGAAACACCAGCCCAAGAGGCGCAACCACAGCCAACTTTCGCTGGTGCCCAAGAAGCGCAACCACAGCCGACTTTTGCGAGTGCACAAGACGCACAAGCGCAAGCTTCTTTTACAAATGCTCAGGCAGCACAACCTCAACCAACCTTTGCAGGTGCTCAAGCTGCTCCAGTACAAGGAGTGCCAAATCAGGCAGCACAACCACAAGCTGGTTTTGCCAATGCTCAAGCTGGTCAACAAGCAGCTTTTGCTAACGGTCAACCTCTTCAACCAGGTCAAAACGTTCAATTTATCAACGGTCAAGCTGTAGTTGTTCCAGCCCAACCATCAGCATTTGCGACAACTTTCAAAAACTACTGGACATGGTTGCTTAATGCATGGCGTCGTCCAGCTGACATGACAGATTATGGTAAACACAATGGTTGGCTTAACTATATCTTCTTGTCACTCTTTACTGGACTTGCCTTCTTTGCAATCTTGAGCGCTGTGGCACGTAAAGTGGTTAGTTCAATTGTATCAACAACAAACGCATTGAGTAACCTTTTTGGTTCTTATGGAACAGATGCTTACTCATCTTCAGTTTCAAGCCAGACATCAAGCATTGGTTTTGGAGCTTTCTTTGCTAGTATCCTAGCTGCCTTCCTTTTTATCTTTGCCTTTATCTTGGCAGGATTTGTAACACGTAAGGCAATTTTCCGTGATCCTGAGACTACTTTCTTGAATAGCTTTGACCGTTTTGGTCGCTTGACATCATTGGCCTTGCCAATCTTGCTCGTAACAATCTTGTTGGGAGCTATTGGACTTGTTGGCTTCCCGCTTTTCTTGTTCTATGTTGTTTACTTCTTATTTGCACTTGCAAACCTCTTTACAATTGTTCCTGTAACAACAGCGTGGAAGGCTGATAAGTTCTATCAAATGATCTTGGCAGCACTTTTGAATGGTGTAATTTTGTCAATCTTGTTTGCAATCGTATTTACTATTATGTCATCATTTATGGTGGGGCTTCTATTCTAATCTAAGTAAACCTCTAGCATTTTTTGAAAAAGTAAGTTTATAGGAGTCTTTATGGCAACAAAAGAAAAGTGGATTGATTTATTTGAAAAGGCAGTTGGTCGTCCGCCCCATGCTTTGGAGATTGAAGAAGGCCAGAAAGCAGACTTTGACTTAAAGGCTATTAAAGGCATTGCGGCGATGGGCTTGGACCAAGATGCCACTCCTTCTGAACCAACAGAAGAAGTTGATGAGTATGACGTTGCCGAAGAAGTGTTTGAAGATGTACCGCTTGGTGACGAAGAGGCAACGATTCCTTTAGAAACTGAGGAGCTTGCACCAGTATCTCAAGCAGATCAAGGTCAAGCTGAAGAAAATTCAGAGGCTGCTTCTAAAGAAGCACAAGCTATCTGGATGAAGGCTTTTAAAACCTATGTTGGACGTCAGCCTCTCCCTGAGGAATTCCTACTTGGTAAGTCTTCAGGTTATGATGTGTCAACCATCCATCAGTTTATCTCAGATGGTAAGGCTGCGAAACCAGCCAAGCCAGCTATGGCTAAAGGGAAGAAAATCCTGATTATTGCTGGTGTTGTTGCAGCAGTCTTAGCGCTTGCTGGTTATGGCTTTGGTTCTTATTACTACTCACGTGGTCAAGTAGCAGAGCGTTATGAAGCAGCAGCTAAGAAGAGCTTTAAAGATAGCTTGGAATACCAAGTATGGTCTGATACTAAAAAGGAAATTAAAACATCTGAAGTCAAGTACACAGACACTAAAAGTACACAAGCCTATAGCAAGAGCCAACTCATGTCTGGCGAACGTATGCAAAAGGTTGGACGTCAGTTCCTTATTTTTCCTAAGTGGCGAGTCGTGGTTGATCCTGGAACGGTTGATTTGACTGTTAATACAGCTGATTTGAATGTGACCATTAACGGGGTTTCTTACGCTACTACAGATGGTAATAACTACACGGCTAAATTGAATCATCTCTATCCAGGAACTTACAATTTTGTGGCTTCTGGTAAGGTAAATGATCAAGATATCACTGTCTCATCTGAGGAAAATGTGACCTCTAAAACAGAAGTCAACCTTTCTGTAGAGTATCTCAGCTTTACTGTTAAGTCTAATCTTAAGGATGGAGACCTCTACGTTGGTGGTACTAAGATTGGAACTCTTAACTCAGGGAAACTAGATGTTAACAAGGTAGCAGTAGCTGGTTCGTCAGCCGTTTATGTTAAGAAGAATTTCGAAGATGGTAGCTCTATCAAGACAGAGACATTGTCTATTAAGAAAATTTCTGAAGGTCAAACGGTTACTCTAGATGCTGATGGTGTTCTTGATCGTGATACGGCAGATCGTCTCTTGACTGCTGCCTACGGTAAATTTGGCAGCTACGCTTCTAATCACAACACGACACCAGATGGTGTATCTGACATTTTCCTAAATGGTACTGATGATACCATGTACAAGGATGTAACGGCTGATATTGATAGAAATACTACGGGTGCTAAAAACCGTGCTGCTGATAGTATTTCTTTCTCAGACGTTGACGTCACAGAAGTCGTTCAGACTGGTGAGAAGACCTTCAAGGTGACCTTCACAGCAGTTTATGATTTCTATTATGGTTATGATTCGAAATTTAAGTCATCAGGAGATATCAAAGATAAAATCTCTTGGTCATGTAATGTGGAATATGTTGGTGACGATAGTGACTCTAGCAGTAGTGGTTCTAACTACAGCGACTACCGTATCAATGGTAAGGCTGGTGAATCACAAAAAGTGAGTCGTGAAGATACTGTGAAGTAGTAGTTACTTGCTCAGTTAGTTAGCATTGAACAGATTACAAATGGGAGGGGAGTCCTCCACACTAAAAATGAGAACTTGGCAACAGCCAGGTTCTTTTGTTTGTCTGTTTTAACCTCTTAGGGGCTAAACTGTGCCACTTACCTAAAAGGCCTTGTTTTGTGTAAAGCAGTTGTTATAATGGAAACATCAAAAGGACAGGAAAGGAGTCTTATGAAAGTTAGAATCGAATTAGACCCATCCATGGATGAGCCTGAAATCTTGATTCGAGCTCCTCGGTTAACACAGGAATTAGCCCAGCTCCAAGAGTCTATTCTAAAGCAAAAGTTAGTTCCGTTAGCCTTTTACAAGAATCGCAGTGAATATTTTCTGGATTTGGCAGATATTCTCTTTTTTGAAACAGACGGGGAGAAAATTTATGGTCATACTAAGGATGAGGCCTATGAGGTAAAGCAAAAACTCTACGAATTGGAAGAATTGCTTCCGATTGCCTTTTGTCGGATTTCCAAATCGACGATTGTTAATGCTAAGCAGATTTATTCTTTGGAGAAGTCTTTTTCAGGGACCAGTACGGTGAATTTCTATCAGACCCACAAGCAGGTCCATGTATCAAGACGCTACTATCAAGTTTTAAAAGAACGACTAAACGAAATGAGGTAAGATAATGAGAAAGAAATTAATTGGGATCCTCTTGATCCTTTTGGCAGCTTTAGTAATTGTACAGGACTACTTTATAAAATGGGAAATTAGTATTTGGATGTTGGCCTGGGTGGTCTTATTAGCTATTTTATCCCTTTCTAGTCTTTTGAAGCGACATTTTGGTCTTGGTTTCGCCTATGGTATTGTGGCTCTTTTTTCACTCAATGGACAGTTCCATTTTCTTCCAGTATCTAATTCGGTCCTTATCTTTTCTTCCATTCTTGCAGTTATTGGCTTGAACATTCTCTTCAATTCTTCTAGTAAAACAAAGAATCGTTTTGGATTGGGTGCAACTGGTTCAGACGCTAATAATGGAGGAAATGATATTGATGTCACTTTTTCAGCGGTGACCAAGTATCTCAATGACCAGCAATTTACGCATGGGAGTGCAGATGTTAGTTTAGGACAGGCTTCCGTCTATTTTGATAATTGCCGTATTGAGGGGCCATCTGCCCAGTTTGATGTGGACGTTTCTCTTGGAAGTCTTAGCCTCTATGTGCCCAGTGATTGGCGAGTACATGTGAATGTGGATAATTCTCTCTCAGCTGTACAGCATGAGGAAAATCCTAGCAATTTGACCAGCAAGGACTTCTACATCAAAGGAGATGTTTCCTTGGGTAATTTAGAAATTATCTATGTTGGTGAGAGTTCAATTGATTAAGTTAGGAGAGAAGTTGCTATAAACATGACAATTTAGGAGGGCAATAGCTCTGGGATTTCTAAGTTCATCAAGTCTTTCAAATCAACTAATACTCAAGGGAGTGGGACAAGGAACAATTTTTAAAAAGTTGTTCGGTCCTACTCCCTTTTTTCCTATTTTATAGTCTCTTTTTTTGTGATAATATAGTATAGTGAAAAAAACTAGACTGGAATAACTTTACTCTTTTGGAGTTTTATGTGACAGCGATGAATAGAGACAATCTAAGCGGATGCCTGCTTGGAGCTATAGTCAAGAAAACTCAAAATGAGGAATGAGGCTAGAAGGGAAATTGTTATGAGAAAAAAAGCGATTGGTATTGATTTAGGGACAACGAATTCCGTTATGGCTGTTGTTCGTGAAGATGTGCCAGAGATTATTCCGATGGGGACGAATGACGATCAGGTCTTACGTTCAGCGGTTTACTTCTCAAATATTAGTGGCCAAAACCATGTATCTTTTGGTAAAGAAGCCATCGAGCGTGGGACAGAAATCGGAAGTACAGAAAACTTTAAATTTGACTTCAAACGTGACATCGGGCGTCCGATTGCTAGTGATACACCAGACCACACACGTGTCAATTCTATTATTCTTTCGGCCTTGGTTTTGAACGAATTTCGTAAACGTGCCTATGTCGTTGGTCAGGAGATGGGCCAGGCAGACGGTATCAAGGATGCTGTCATCACAGTGCCTGCCTACTTTACGTCAGATCAACGTGCGGCAACTAAGAATGCTGGTCGTATCGCAGGATTTAACGTCTTGCGTATTATCAATGAGCCTACAGCTGCGGCCATTGCCTATGCCCACACTAAAAATGCCCAAGGAAATGTCTTGGTCTTCGACCTAGGTGGAGGAACTTTTGACGTTACTATCATGCGCGTGGCTGATCATGCCTATGATATTTTGGCAACTGATGGGAATTCACGTCTTGGTGGGATTGACTTTGATAAGCGTCTTGTGGGCTACATCATGCAGGAGTTGGAAAAACAAGGGGTCAATATGACTAACCTTTCCGAGAAGGAAAAAATTCAACTTCAATACAAGGCTGAGCAGATTAAGACTAGTCTATCAGTGAATGACCAAGCTCTCTATGAGCACTATGTCAATGGTCAAGGTTACGGTGTCTTGATTACTCAAGCAATTTTCAATGAAATTACCTTGGACCTCCTCAAAGATACTGAAATCAAGGTACAATCTACCCTTCAAGCGTCTGGCTTGAAATGGGAAGAGATTGACCATATCCTGCTTGTGGGTGGTTCAACACGTATGCCAATGATTCGTCAAATGATTCGCCTGATGAGTGGTTTGGAACCTAAGTTTGACCTTAATCCAGACACTATCGTGGCACAGGGGGCATCTATTTTGGCCGACCTTATCGTCAATAACGAGGTTAGCTTCTCTGAGCACCAGGATGGTAAGACAACTGAGACAGACAGAGTAGTTGTCAAGGATGTGACCTCTCAGGGAATAGGTCTGCTCTTCAAGAAAAATCCAAACAAGAACTACAGCTTTGTGGGTGACTACTATAATAGTGTCGTGGTTCCACGTAACTCGGTCTTGCCTTTGGCAGTGACCAAGGATCTCTTTGCGGTCGTGGATGGACAGAGTAAGTTCAAGCTTCGTATCACAGAAGGAAATTATGAAAATCCATTTGCTGTGAAGATTTTGGGACAAGTGGAAGGACAAGTGCCACAACCTCGCCAGAAAGGCGAGCTCTTGGCACAAGTCACCTATGCCTTCGATTCGGAACAAATTGTTACCGTAACAGTGTCTGATCCTCGAAGCAATACTGTTGTGGCACGTTTTTCAGTCAACGCACAAGTCAACCAAACCCAAGAAGTGGTTAAGGAAGACTTGTCAGAACTTCAAGCTATTTTTGCTAAATTCATCTCATGATAGACTACTACAAAGCAATTGATACAGAGACAGGACAGGAAGTATCTTATTTAAGAGAGGTCAGTAACCGTATCTCTCCAGAGATGTCGGCTCAAGATTGTTTCGTGGCACTTTCCTTTTTACGTGAAGAGCTGGAGGAACTCTGGACAAATGGTACCTTGGATAAAGAGGGAGAGCGTTTGCGTAGTGAGCTCTACACGATTCGCTCAATCTTTTTCTCAGACCATGAGAAGTTACAATACGACCGAAAACTCAGACAGGCTCAGAGAAAGGCTTGGGAAGTTGAGAAGGGGACGGCTGCTGATACTAGCAATGTATCAGGTAAAAAGGAAATCCCTTTTGAACCTGTTGCGGTGACTCAGACTAAAGAGTCGTCTCTTAAAAATTACCTCTTTGCGGCCTTCGCCTTTGTGATTCTACTAAGCTTGATTCTCTTCTTCAATATCAATGTCATCGTTCTTATTATCGGAGCCATTCTAATTGTGGCTTTGATGTTACTTATGTCTTAGGAGATATTAATGGAAACCAATCAATTAACATTTGAACATATCTGTTTCAAATATAAGGGAAATGATAACCAGCTCTTTACAGATTTGGATGTTACTATGGAGACTGGCCGAGTTGTCGGTATCTTGGGTGCCTCTGGTTCAGGGAAAACAACCTTAACTGAGATTCTCCTTGGCCAGCTTAAACCAACCTGCCAACAATTTCGTATTTTAGAAAATGGCAAACCTGTGACTGCTGGTTCACGCTCTTGGTCCTATGTGCCCCAACAAAATCTTCTTCGTGAGTACCTCAAGGTATCTGAGACCTTTGATTTTTATGCGGACCATCATCTGAAAGGAAGTGGTAAGCTGACTAAAAAGCATCGCATTGCAGGGATTATGGATGATTTAGGGCTGACGGAATTTGCAAACAAGAAGATTTCAGAGCTTTCTGGTGGGCAAAAACGCCGTGTCTCCATTGGTATCGAGCTTCTTAGCCCTAGTCCCTACTTTATCCTTGATGAGCCGTCTTCAGGCTTGGATGCTCTTAGTGACCGTAATCTCTTACGTACCTTGAAAATCTTGGCTAAATCAGCTAACAAGTCTATTGTGGTTATTACCCACAACACAGAAAACTTGGCTATTTTTGACAAGATTATCTTCTTGTCTAAGGGACGTCCGACATTTGCAGGGACCTATGAAGAGTTGCTTTTGGAATACAAGACTAGCGATCCTTATATGATTCGTAAATATATGGATATGAATATCGCAGATGTCTACCAAGAGCTCAATGCTTCAACACGTATTTACAAGATTTAGGGAGACTTATGAACGCAGCATTACGATTAAGTTGGTATAAATTTAAACATCACTACATGGATTTTGTTAAGGTTCTTCTGGGCATTGTCGCTTTCGAAGGCTTAATCCTCTATATTCAGGACAAGGGATTTTTGAAAGATTTCGAAACAACTCGAATGACCCTCTTTCTCTTGCTTTTTTCAACCAGTCTCTTGATTGTGGTTCAAAACAGTATTTATATTTCTAAGGAACGCTCGGTCCTCAACCGTGACTTTTTCTCAGGTTTGAGTCGTTCGGCCTTTGCCTTGGCTAGTATGGGGATTCACGCCTTCTTTGCTGTTTTGGAAACCATTGTCTTTATCCTATCTTACTCTGTTTTTAGTAAGTTCTTTGACAAAGAATTTCCAGACGCTGGTCATATTTTTGGTTCCTACCGTTGGGAAGTTGGGATTACAGTGCTTCTGGTTTTCTTGGCGTCGCATTTTATTGCCCTCTTTATCTCAGCCTTGGTTGGCAAATCTGAGATTACCTCTGTTATCCTAGCAGTCGTTGTGGGTATCATGCAATTTTCATTGTCGGGAACTATCCTATCTTTGCCAAAAGCCATTGATTGGGTACAAAAATTTGTCTATCTAGGTTATGGCCACAAGCTTTTTGGGATTTCTAGTGACTTGTCAGACTTGCCATCTAGCTTGGCTAAGTACCATGTTCCTGTCCCTAAGAGCCAGTTGGAGGCTTTTCAAGGGTCTACAGGCGAATTCTGGGGACAATGGTGGGCCTTGGTACTTCATTGCCTAGTTTATGCCCTACTCTTTTTCGTCACACTTCAGAAGAAGGAGAAATAAATGCAACAATATGATGAATGGCTGATTGACTTCCAAGTTCAGCATGGCCGCAAGCCGAGCGATAAGGAAGTTGCTGAAGCTGCTAAGACTGGTTTTGCTCTTTCTAGTGGTTTGAGCAGACAGAAAAATTCTAAATTCAGACAAGTTTTGTCTAAGGTTGGTTTGGGCGATCTCAAGTTTAGCTGGTTTTTAGTTTTGGAAATTTTGCTCTTGATTTGTATTGCTCTCTTTGGCTATGTTGTAGGCTATCTATTTATCTAGGAGGACCTCATGAAACAGTTTAAACATAAAAAGTTTATCGGTTTGGCCTTGATTGTCTTTTTGGTCTTCATGGTACTTGGAAAATATACTCAGAGCACGGCTTTCACATCGTCTTCAAGAGTTTATGCCACAACCGTTGTCGATAAGAATACTGGGAACAAGGTGCGTTTTGAAGTTCGTAAAATCAAGGGAGACAAATACGAAGTCAAAAATACTGAGACAGGTGATACTTATCAGGCTAATGCCCAATCCGGCGAAGACCGTTCTTTGAGCTTTAAGTTGGCTGGAACTAACGGCAACTCAGACGGTACTATCCGTATCACACCAAGTATGGTGCCTGGAGGAGATGCAAAGGTTGAAATGACTGACTCAAACACCTATACTCAGGTTGAGGGAGGTTCTGAAGTCGTTGAGTCTAGCGAGACCTCGTCTAGTTCTTCAAGTAGCCAAGTTAAAAGCATTATTAAGGATATTTTGGAATCAAGTAGTTCATCCTCTGGTAGCGATGCAAGCTCAGAGTCGTCTTCTAACGATCCAAATAAGCCAAATGCAGATATCAAGACTAAGACCGATGTCAATGGTGATAAGGAAACCACTTATATTGCAGACTATTCGACTGAAGACATTAAGTCCATCACAGAAGCCTTTGGGAAATGGCTCTATCAGTCTGACTATGCCAAGGATGCTGTTTTAGTTCAAAGCAGTTTTGATAGTATCACTAAGGTCAATGATGGTAGTCCAACCTTCCTTTCATTTAAGGCACCTAAGGAAAAAGATAGCAGCCAAACGATTACCATCCTTGCTAATCTCATCAATGCGGATGGCTATGAACATATTACTGGTGTTCCAAGTGGTATCATCAATGGTAAGGAAGTCTCAAACTATGATTTCAAGGACTATAAAAACACGGTTGATTCCTTTGCTCTAGGAATTAATGAAAATAGTGGTAAGACCGCCGACTATAGCCCAACATCATCCTTCCGTCTTTATACCTTGAAGGATAAGAAACATGCTATGTATGAAGACGATGCCGCTGAACAAAAAGCCCTCTTTAAGGACTTCTCAGCTGATGATAAAACTGGTGGCAATTATAATGGCTACAACAAGCTTTATAAGGATTTGGTTGACCAAGATAAGGATTCTTACCAAATTGTTCTCGGATCTAATGGTACTGTTTATTATGTAACTAACTACTGGAAGGGCAATTACGATAAGAAGGCTGTTCAGACCTATAAGGTAGCACCAGATGACATGCAAGAGGCTTACCAAGAGCTGCTCAAGCATTACTCTAGTGCTAGCACGTCTGATAGCTCAGAATCTTCAAGTTCTTCACAATCATCAGAGTCATCATCAAGCTCATCAGAGGCCAAAACAGAATCAAAAACAGAAACTAAGACCGAACAAACAGGCATGGATGTTAATGCTATCAAGGATAATAACTTCCAAAGCCTTGAAGGGACTTGGAAGAATGGGAATGGTAGTAGTTTGAATTTTTCTAAGGACAATTTAACAGCTCCTGAGAATTATGTTGTTGAAAATACAAATGGAAAACTTGAGAATGGCTATCTCACATCAAGTTTAAGAATGGGTATTTCTGGAGCAGCAATTCTCTTTATTCCAAAGGGAGTTACACTTCCGACAGTTCAGGGATTTGTGGATGGTTCAGATAATACTAAAGACCGTATTTTGGTCACTCAGTCAGCATCGCCACAATCTGACGCCAAGCAATTCTACTATAAGGCTGACTAGACCTGACAAGGGTGAAAGTCTTAAAAAAAGTAATGTTATAACCTAAAAGTTGAGATAAAATTATCTCAACTTTTTATGTTACATTTGTAACTTTAATTTAATAGTAAGTCCATCTTATATAAATAAATGGATTCTTAGAGGTATTATATACTTTATTAGAAATTTAATTATTGTGAAAACTTACAAAAAGCTATATAATGAGTAGTGTTGTAAAAAGGGCTTCCTAGGGGATTTTTGAGGAAGTTTCTTAAATCAGATTAAAGGGAGAGGGGGAAAAGAATGACTTTTATTATTGAATCGCTATTTGCTGTTTTTAAAGATTTTCATTGGCTAGTATCTATAGACACACTCTTGATTTTCTTTGTCAATTATCTGATGTTTCATGCAGCTGGTAGGGTCAAGATTTCTTGGAGGCTACTTTTATTAGGTGGTCTTTTGTCAGTTGTTTTGACTCCCCTTCTTCCTATGGGATTCAAATTTTTACTTAATCCTCTCATATTATTTTGTTTTAGTTATTACAAACGTCCAGACTTGCCATGGATAGAGCCGGTATTTAATAGCTTTTATGCCTGGGGAACAACTAATATCATTATACGGGGCTTGTCATTAATCGTCTTTCCTTTACTTTTGGGAGCCGACTTGATGAGCCGCATTCCAGAATCTTTAACGGAGTTTATATGTGTGGTAGTTACCTATCCTCTTTACCTCTTGGTTCACCGTTTTATTGGTTATGAATATTTGCAGGTCGAGGAAAAGGAGCGCTTACGCATACACTTCACCCCTATTGTTATTGGGGTTAGTTTTGCCTTTCTTTCATACGGGCTTCTAAATGATTTCATGCCTTACTTTGCTAGCATCTGGCCTGTAGAAGTGGTTAACAATTATGCCAAGTTGATCGTTCTATTAGCAACAGGAGCCTTCTTCATCGTTGTTTCCTATGCCAACCAGTGGATTAAGGATGAACTTTTTCTGGAGTTGAAAGAGGAGCAGGAGCGTCATTTCCAGAGCTTACAGGAATCTAGTAGACATATCCTCCATCTTTATCAGGAGCTATACCGTGATGGAGTGCCTAAGGTAGTCGTACCTAAGAAGGCTAAGACCGTTCTGGCTACTAGTCAAGAGGGAGACACTCAGAACCTATCTGATGAAGAGGTTCCCTTCAGCAAGGTTATGCCAGATATTTCTAACCTGCTTTCTCAATTGTTACGTTCCGTCATTGAGAGTAAGTATATGGAGTTTCATGCTGTTGGCGTTGATTTTATCATGGAGGTTCCAGACCCTATATCCCCAGTTCATATCGATGTAGTGGATTTATCAGCTGTTCTAACCACCTTCTTGGACAATGCCTTGTTGAGAGCTCATGGTCAAGAAAATAGTTTAGTTCGTATGTCTTATTACCAAAGAGGTGAGGTCCAGGTCCTCTCTGTAGAGACAACCCTTTCGCAAGATAGTGCCGAGGCGCCCCACGAGGCGTATGAGAGTCACTTATCAATCAATGAGCAGCTCGAAGATATTATGGAGCGTTACCCTCAGTCTAAACTTAGCTTTAAGAATGATAAGTTCATCTATAGACAGCAATTTGAATACTAAAGACTTGTAAAAAAAATATAGAAAGGAGATTCGATGTTTGAATCGTTTTTGGGAATAAATTTTTTAAATCTCTATGATACAGATGCCTTTCTAGCCATTCAGCTTATTTTAACTCTGACGATAAATTGTGCCATTTTCAAACGAATGACAGACATTCGTATCTCCTGGACGGTCTTCTTGACCTTAGCCCTGTTAGATGTAGTCATTCAGTATAATATTACTAACATGATTATGGTTTTTGATGTCTTTATCCTGATGATTTTGGCCTTTCTTGCTAAAGGGAAGACCTGGTCAGTGACCCAGTATGCTTTTCATACTTTGTTTCCAGTGGTGACGTCAGATTTACTTTATCGCTTATTGGGACTCTTCTTTATTCCCCTTCTCTTAAATCTCCCTGTCGCTGAGGTAGGGTCCAATGCTCTTTTCTATCTCTTATCTTACGGCTTGATTTTGCCACTTTATTTTGTATTTGACCGTTTCTTGGGCTTGGATTTGAAGCGTTGGAAGGTCTATAGTGATGACTCTTTCCAGAACCTCCAGATTTCTAGAAGAGTTGCTATAGCAATGGCCATTTATTTATTGGGAATCTATCTCAGTGTGAACTTAGACAGTTGGTTCCCTGGCTATTCTTCAGAGGTGGAGTTGAGATTTCGGATGCTTTGGGTTCTCTTGTCCGCAGTGGCTTTCATTTTCCTAGTTGCCCATCTTAATCAACTGTCTAGGCAGTATTTGGAAGAGAGTTTGGCCATGGAGGAAAAGAGGCATTTGAATAGTTTGACCAAGGCCAACCAAAAGATTGATCTTCTCTACAATGAGTTGTTACAATATAGACAGTCTTATCAGACGGTTGTGGAACAATTTTCAGAGGAAGTGCGTGACCAGGAAGAGGCTCTTGCCGAGCAGGTGTATCAGAATGTGCTTAGAGAGAGTGCCAAGGAGTTTGAACGTTTCCGTGTCATTGATAATCCTAAGCTGGAAAATATTCAGTCCTTACCCTTACGTAGTCTTCTTTCGGCTCGTATGATGGAGGCTAAACGTAGTAATATTCCAGTGACTTGTGATATTCCTGAGGAGATTTCAGGGTTTACCATGAATGTGGTTGACTTGACCTTGCTGGTGTCTATTTTCTTTAGTAATGCGATTGATGAGAGTAAGCAGGTGACTGTTAGTCAGATTAGTTTTAGTTTTCACCGTCATGATCAAGATGGCACCTTCCACTTTATTATGGAAAATAGAACACAAGAAGAAAGAGTGGACCTTGATGCCATTATGCAGGAAGAAAATCAGAAGAAAACGTCTGTTCTTAACCTTCACTCAGCCAAGGACATTCTTAAGAAATACGGTGATGCCAACTTGATTACAAGTAGTGGTGATTATCTCTTTAAACAGGAATTAATTTTTAAATAAAGTTGTAGAGCTAAATCAAAGGATTTGGCTCTTTTTTTGGTTACAGGACCATAAAAGATGGCTCTTTGCAATGGTTGTTAGGCTGATGTCTGAAGCTTGGGACATCGGAAGTAAAAGGGGCGAGGGAGGAGTCTGATTGTTGCTTCATTCTGTGTTATAATAGCAAGGATTAGTGGTTGTTAGCACTAAGTGAATGGCAATTCTTGCTTAGCCTAACGACTGGTGTAGAGACAAGAAAGGGACGTCTTATGAAATTACTTTATACGGATATGTCTCAGGATTTAACAGAAATTCTGACGGAGCAGGCAACCAGCTATGCTCAAAAGGGAAAGAGGGTCTTTTATATTGCCCCTAATGCCCTGTCATTTGAGAAGGAGCGTAAGGTCTTGGAATACCTGCCTCAGTCAGCATCCTTTGAGATTACGGTGACTCGTTTTACTCAGATGGCGAGATACTTTATTCTCAATACGAGCAACCCCAAAACGCAGCTGGATGATACTGGTCTGGCCATGATTTTTTATAAGGTGTTGTCGCATATGGGCGATGATGAGCTCAAGGTTTATGGCCGTTTGCGCAAGGATAGTAACTTTATTAATCAATTGGTAGACCTTTACAAAGAGTTGCAGCAGGCTAATATGACGGTTCTGGATTTGCAGCATTTGGATCAGGCAGAGAAACAAGAGAATTTGGTAAGGATTTTCAGTGCGGCTCAAGACCTCTTGTTGGCAGGAGATTTTGACAATCAATCAAAACTCAGTGCCTTCTTCAAAGAGATTACCTCAGGACATCTGGATAAGGCTCTAAGTAATACGGTTCTGGTCATTGATGGCTTTACGCGTTTCTCAGCTGAAGAGGAGGCTTTGGTTACCCTCTTAAATGATAAGTGCCACCAGATTGTCATTGGAACTTATGCCAGTCAAAAGGCTTATAGGGCTAATTTTGTCTATGGCAATGTTTATCAAGCTTCAGTGGATTTTCTGAGAACTCTGGCTCAGACTTATAAGGTGACACCTGACTACGTGACGACAGACAAAGAGGGCAATCCTTCTTTTGCACGTATTAGCCGTCTTTTGGAAAGCCGTCATGATTTTAGTACGGTAGATGAGCAGCTGACTGCTCAGGACAAGCAAGCCTTGCAGGTCTGGGAAGTGGTCAACCAAAAGGAAGAGGTGGCTCAGGTTGCCAAGAGTATTCGTCAGTTGCTGGCGGATGGCAAGCGCTACAAGGATATTTTGGTCTTGCTAGGTGATGAGGAGAGTTATAAGCTTCAGGTGGGGCAGATTTTCCGAAAATTTGATATTCCCTATTATTTCGGGAAGGAAGAAACCATGTCTAGCCACCCTTTGGTGCAGTTTGTGGATTCGCTGGAACGTATCAAGCGCTATAATTACCGTGCCGAGGATTTGCTTAATCTCGTAAAATCCGGTCTCTATGGTGGTTTTGCTCAAGAGGATTTAGACCTTTTTGAATATTATGTCAATTTTGCAGATATCAAGGGGCGTCACAAGTTCCTTTCTGATTTCACGGCTAATAGTCGTGATAAGTATGATTTGGATCAGCTCAATACCTTGAGATCACAACTGGTAGAGCCCTTGGACAAGTTGCTTAACAGTCGCAAACAGAAGGGGTCTAGTCTGCTCAAGAAACTTGTGGTCTTTTTAGAGGCTGTGCAAGTGCCAAGTCAGATGGCTAGTTTGACTGCCAAGGCCAGTGAAGCTGAAAAAGAGCAGAATGAACAGGTCTGGAAGGCCTTCACGCAACTCTTGGAGCAGGTTGAGACAATCTTTGGGGAAGAAACACTTTCAGTGGATGACTTTTTGTCTATCTTGCGTTCGGGCATGTTGGCCTGTGATTACCGTACGGTCCCAGCTACTGTTGATGTGGTCAATGTGAAGAAATACGATTTGATTCAACCACACTCTGCTCCTTATGTTTTTGCCTTGGGCATGACCCAGTCACATTTTCCAAAGGTAGGGCAAAATAAGAGTCTCCTGTCTGACGAGGAACGTAGTCGTATCAATGAAGCTACGGATGAACACCGGAGTTTGGATATTGTTACGCAGAGCAATAGTCAGCGGGGGCATTTTGTGGCTATGTCACTTTTTAATGCAGCTAGTGAACAATTGGTGCTTAGTCAGCCACAAATTCTCAATGAGACTCAAGATGACATGTCGGTTTATTTGAAGGAGCTGCTTGACCTTGGTCTTCCTTTGGTTGAAAAGGGACGTAATCGTTTCGAGGCTAAGGGTGACCAGATTGGGAACTACAAGGACCTTCTATCAACTGTCATCGCCCTTAACAGTAGCCATCTAGATGCTGATTTGGACAAGGAAACGCAGACTTTCTGGTCAGTTGCGGTGCGTTATCTCCGTAAGCGACTTGATAAGGACCAAGTCTTGATTCCAAATGTGATTGACGATGTGACGACGACCAAGGTTGATGATCAGGTCATGCAGCTGGTCTTTCCGGGGGAAGAACCACTGAAATTATCAGCCTCGGCTCTGACGACCTTCTATAACAACCAATATCTTTATTTCTTGCGTTATGTTTTGGGGCTTGAAGAGTTGGAGTCCATCCATCCAGATGCTCGACACCATGGGACTTACTTGCACCGTGTCTTTGAGCGTGTCATGGGTGATTCTTCGTCAGAAAACTTCGATGATAAATTGGAAAAGGCTATTGCTCAGACCAATCAGGAACAACCCTTTGAACTTCTCTATACAGAGGACCAAGAGAGTCGCTTATCTCGTCAGATTTTAGAAGATATCGCCCGATCAACTGCCAGTGTTTTGCGTGATAATGCGGCTGTTAAGGTTGAGCGTGAGGAAGCCAAGTTTGACTTGCTTTTAGCAAATAGCATCAAGATTACAGGGATTATTGACCGTGTGGACCGTTTAACGGATGGGGCTCTGGGTGTCGTTGACTACAAATCAGGTAAAAATGTCTTTGACATTCAGAAATTCTACAATGGTCTCAGTCCGCAATTGGTAACCTATCTAGAAGCTCTTCGCCAGACCTATAAGGTTGATGCTGATCAGCTTTTTGGTGCCATGTATCTTCACATGCAGGACCCACAGCTTAACCTAGCTCAGTTTGGTCTGGATAAGTTAGCAGCTCAGGCTCATAAGGAATTGACCTATAAGGGACTTTTTGTGGCTTCAGAAACGGAGCATCTGGCTGGTGGAAACTATGATTTACAAAAGACTGTCACCTATGATAAGGAGGACCTAGAAACCTTGCTTGATTACAATATTAAGCTGTTTACAAGTGCTGCTGAAGTTATTCGAAGCGGGAATTTTGCGGTTAATCCTTATACTGAGGATGGCAAGTCTGTCCAAGGAGATCAAATCAAGGCTATTACTCATTTTGAAGCCGACCGCCACATGGGACAGGCTCGAAAACTCTTGCGTTTACCAAGTAAGGGCAAGAAGGAAGCCTATTTGGAGCTGATGGCAAAAGATGAGGACGATAATGAGATGCAAGTTGCTGAAAATATCATCCCCTTTCCAGTCACTGATCAAGCTGTAAAAGCAGACAAAAAAGACCAGGAGGACAACCATGTTGACTAAAGCTTTTTTAAGTCCAACAGAGATTAAGGAACGCATTGCCCAAGAAGCAGCTTCTGACAAGGAACGCAAGTTAACACCTGAGCAGATTGAGGCCATTTACAGTAATGGTAGCAATATTCTTGTGTCAGCTTCGGCCGGATCAGGAAAAACCTTTGTCATGGTTGAGCGTATCCTTGATATGATTGGACGTGGCGTTGGTATTGACCAACTCTTTATCTCAACCTTTACGGTAAAGGCTGCAGGTGAGTTAAAAGAGCGTCTGGAAAAGCGTCTGACAGAGCATCTGGGACAGGTTGAGACGGATGAAGAGCGTGTCTTTCTTTCAGACCAGATTGCCAAGATTGGGACGGCTGATATTGGAACCATGGATGCCTTCACCCAGAAATTGGTCAATCAGTATGGCTATCTCCTGGGTGTGTCACCTATTTTCCGCATCATGACAGACCCTGCTGAGCAGACACTTATGAAAAATGAGGTTTATACGGATCTTTTCAATGATTACATGCAAGCCAAGGATGCCCAGCTTTTCCAAAAATTGGTCCGCAACTTCGCTGGAAATGGTAAGACTAGTAAGGCCTTCCGTGATCTAGTTTACGATGTCTATAACTTTTCTCAGGCCACTGCAGGTCCTGAAAAATGGCTACGTCAGAATCTCTTAAAAGGGCAGACGGATGCCAAGCCAGACAAGGCTAAGGTTGAGCTTTTAGAGGGTCTCAAAGATGGCTTGTTGGCTGATTTCCTAGCTTTCTTAAGAGATCATCTAGGTCTAGCTCAGCGTGAATTTGCCAAGGCCAAGTATCTGAATAATGTGTCAGATGCCATTAGCCTTCTGGAGGGAGCCTTGGCCAATGACCAAACCGATATGGAGGACTTGCTCAAACAACTCTTGACTCTGTCAGGAGGGACTGGCTTGACAAATATGACCCGTCCTAAAGACGAGGAACTCAAGGCCTACAAGGAAGCTTACAACAAGACCAAAAATGAGTTTGTGGCCCAGTTGCGTGAGATTGATACCCAACTAACGGTCCTCGAGGTTTTGACCAAGCATAATGATGACATCCTACCTCTATTGGAGTTGCTCCAGTCCTTTGTGCTTGATTTCTCAGATCAGTATTTACAAGCTAAGATTCAGGAAAATGCCTTTGAATTCTCAGATATCGCCCACTTTGCCATCCGTATTTTGGAGGAAAATCCAGAGGTGGCAGCCAGCTACCGTGACCGTTACCATGAAGTAATGGTAGACGAGTATCAGGACAATAGCCATACCCAAGAACGCATGTTGGAGCTCCTCTCTAACGGTCACAACCGATTCATGGTGGGAGATATCAAGCAATCCATCTATCGTTTCCGTCAGGCAGATCCTCAGATTTTTAATGGCAAGTTCCAGCTCTTCCTTGAAAATCCAGATGCAGGTAAGCTGATTCTCCTTAAAGAGAACTTCCGTAGCCAATCTGAGGTTCTTGATGCGACCAATGGTGTTTTCAGCCACCTCATGGACCAGGAAATCGGGGACATTCTCTATGACAAGACACACATGTTGGTAGCAGGTAGCGAGAAGCAAAAAGAGTCCCATCCTGAAAATGAGACTGAGGTTCTGATTTACAATAGTGATGAAGCAAGTGTGACTCCTGACGAGGAAGGTTCTGATCAACCTATCAGTAGTGGTGAGATTTCCTTGGTTATCAAAGAAATTATCAACCTTCATAAGCAGGGTGTACGTTTTGAGGACATTACCCTCCTAGCACCAACCCGCAACACCTATCTGGACTTGATGGCAAGCTTCGAGGAGCACGGAATTCCTTTGGTTCCTGACGAGTACAAGTCAAGTTACCTAGAGTCGCTAGAAGTTATGATTATGTTGGATACCCTTCGTGCCATCAATAATCCTCTTAATGACTATGCCCTCGTTGCCCTCCTTCGTTCGCCTATGTTTAATTTCAACGAGGATGATTTGGCTCGTATTGCTGTCCAGGCTGACGAAGGACAATTCTATGACAAGCTTCTTGTAGCATGCACTAAAACAGGGCTTCATCCGGAAGTTGTCACACAAGGACTTGATGCCAAGTTGACTCTTTTCACTGAGACTCTGGTAGATTGGCGTGATTACAGTAAGTGGCACTCGCTCTACGACCTCATTTGGAAGATTTACGATGATCGTTTCTATTATGATTATGTTGGAAGTCTCCCTCGAGCTGAACAACGTCAGGCAAATCTCTACGCCCTTGCCTTGCGTGCTAATGCCTATGAAAAGACCGGCTTTAAGGGACTTTCTCGTTTTATCGGTATGATTGATAAGATCATTTCTAGCGGTAACGACCTAGAGGAAGTGACAGACTTGGTTCCTAAAAATGCCGTTAGCCTCATGACCATTCACAAGTCCAAGGGGCTAGAATTCAAGTATGTTTTTGTCCTGCAGATGAATCGCAAGTTCATTGGTCACAGTAGGGATGGACTAAGTGGTAAGTATATTATCAATCGTGAAAAAGGACTTGGCATTAAGTACCTAGCTGACCTTAAAGACCAGATAAACACCAATTTGCCCAAGTTAAATGTTGTTCTAGAGACCTTAACCTTCCAGGAAAATCGTAGGGAAGAGCGCAGGGCAAGTATCTCAGAAGAGATGCGTCTGCTCTATGTTGCAATGACACGTGCAGAGAAAAAACTCTACCTGGTTGGTAAGGGTAGTAAGGAAAAATTAACCCAGCAATTTGGCACGGATGTCGAAAATAATCGCCTACCAGTAGCTCTCCGTGACCAAATCGCTACTTATCAGGATTGGGTTATGGCTTTGGATACCGCCTTTATGAGAAAGGATCTCAAATTTACTGTTCGCTTTGTTGAGGCTGAGGAGTTGACGCCAGAGGCTATTGGTCAGGTTGAAGTTCAAGCAGCAGTAAATGCTGATGATTTATCTAACAATCGCCAGACGGAAGACATTAAGCGTGCCCTAACTGTCTTAGAAAGTGTTGAAAAACTCAACCAGCTTTATGCACCAGCGATTGACCTTCCATCTGTTCGTACGCCGAGCCAGCTCAAAGCCTTCTACGAACCTGTCATGGATACTGAAGGGGTGGATATTATGGACAAGAAAGAGGAAGTGCAACCTCTTGAGACTACTACTACCTTTGAGCTTCCAGACTTTGGGCAAAAAACTAAGGTCACTGGAGCTGCAGTTGGTTCAGCCACCCATGAACTCATGCAACGCTTAATTCTTTCTGACAAGGTGACCCTCCAAGATTTGACACAGGCCTTGAGTCGGGTATCGGCAGATGATCAAGTTAAGGCGCGTGTGCAGTTAGAAAAGCTACTAGGCTTCTTTGACACCGAACTTGGGAAGCTCATTCTAGCTAACCGTGGTAAGTTGCGTCGTGAAGCACCATTTGCTATGTTGGCAGAAGATCTCGCTAGTAAAGAAGAGTTTGTCGTCCGTGGTATCATCGATGGCTACCTTCTTCTTGAAGACCGTATTGTCCTCTTTGACTATAAGACGGACCGCTTCACTCATCCTAGTGAACTTGAGGAACGTTACAAAGGGCAAATGAGCCTCTATGCTAAAGCACTCAGCCAAGCCTATCAAATAGATAAGATTGATAAATACCTTATTCTCCTAGGTGGAAAAGACTTGGAAGTCGTAGAAGTATAAGCTCTAGCCTAACCATTCTTTCATAGTGAAAGAGTGGTTTTTTGTGTCTTAATCCCACCAAAAAAGACCGGTGTGCACACACCAGTCTTTTCGATAGATTTCCATCAGTATTGTAAGTTCCTTAAAATATTAGAGGATGGAAATAGTTATGAAAAAAAGTATCTTGTAGGTTGCTTAGGCCTACAAGGGCTATTATAACAAACTCATCTTAGTCTAAACAAGGTTAGAAAAATTAGAATTAATCGCCACAAACATTACTAGTTTTTAATAGTTAGAATCCATAATAGCAATAAATAGAGACAAAAACCGTCAGCATGAGACTGACGGTTTTAGTTTATTTTAATCCTAATATCAACTAATCAAAGGAACCACCCAATTGACCCAGGCCCAGGAAATAGGCATAACCAGAATCATGGCTGGAATCATATCTGCTGTTGGGAATTGACGCAGTTTCATAATACGAAAACCGGTCGCAATCATGAGGAAGCCCCCGCAAGCCTTAAAGTCTCCAATCATGGCTTTTGTTGTTAGAGGGAGAATGAAACCAGCACTCACAAAGAGGAGGAAGAAAACGATAAATTGTGGAATGGCAATCATGGAGACGATGTAGCCTAGACTACAAGAGAAAATCATAGCCGTAAAGAAATCTAGGATAGATTTAGAAATTAAGATAGAAGCATCGCCTGTCATCCCAGACTCAAGACTCCCGTAAATTCCTGTACCACTCGCACAAAAAAGGACGATAACTGTCAAGAGCTGCGCATAAAATTCATCGTGAGCTAACCCTGTTTGCTTGCTTGGTGTA
Source organism: Streptococcus sp. 17.1 (assembly GCF_016648655.1). NCBI lineage: Bacteria > Bacillati > Bacillota > Bacilli > Lactobacillales > Streptococcaceae > Streptococcus > Streptococcus sp. 17.1. The sequence continues at coordinate 76,896 of NZ_JACLQM010000004.1, read as the reverse complement.
ATCTTGGACAAGCCTTTTTCCATAAGCCCAGCTCCCTTGTTGATGAGGTTTCCAAACTTTAGGGCCAGCCCAACGATGGTACCGATAACTACCGCAAAGATAACCGCAGGCATATTAACCATATTCATAATAGCGCTAATCCCCATTACCATAGAGGCTAGGCCAAAGATAAGGTTAAGATTTTCCTTGAAATCGTCTCTGAGATAGTCCCCGAAGAGCCCTCCAGCGATTCCTCCTAAGATAATAGATAGCGAGTTGATGATAATTCCAGTTGGCATCAGTGATTTTCCTCCTATTTAGTCTAAATACTATAAGTTTAGCATTATCAAAGAGCGAATGCAAAATTGTCTCGTTTTTACAAACGTTTTATTGAAATTGTACCTTTGAAATGATACAATAAATGAGAAGGTAAGGAAATAGCCTTATCTAAAACTATTGCCGATATTATTAGAGTATTGTCCATAAAAAACAAGGTAATAACTCTAATTTACAATCTAATATAAAGTGTAAAATGAGACTATCGTTAAATAGATTCTCAAGAAAGGATAAAAGATGATTCGTTTTGAACACGTAACGAAACGTTATGAAGATAAGGATGCTCTCTCAGATCTTAACCTCGAGATTCGAGATGGGGAGATTTTTGGTCTGATTGGTCACAATGGGGCTGGTAAGACCACGACTATTTCCATTTTGACGTCTATCATTGAAGCTAGCTACGGTGAAGTTTACGTCGATGATATGGCCCTCAGCCAACATCGTGATGCTATCAAGAAAAAAATCGCTTATGTGCCAGATTCACCAGACTTATTCTTAAATTTAACTGCTAATGACTATTGGTACTTTTTGACACGTATCTATGATTTGGAAGCTAGTCAGGTTGAGGAACGTTTGATTAATCTCATGGCTACCTTTGACTTGACGGAAAGTCGCTATAACCTCATTTCTTCCTTCTCTCACGGTATGCGTCAGAAGGTTGTCGTTATCGGTGCTCTTCTGGTTAATCCGCAGATTTGGGTTTTGGATGAGCCTTTGACTGGTCTGGATCCACAGGCATCTTATGATTTGAAAGAAGCCATGCGTAACCATGCTAAGGAGGGTAATAGTGTGCTCTTTTCAACCCACGTTCTAAGTGTAGCTGAGCAGCTCTGTGATCGTATTGCTATTTTGAAGAAAGGAAAACTCATCTTCCAAGGGTCTCTAGCTGAACTTAAGTCTCAGTACCCTGACAAGGATTTGGAAACCATTTATCTGGAAATGGCTGGACGTAAGATCGAGGAGGTGTAGTCATGAACTGGAACCATGTTTGGGAGCTTTTTAAAATTAATCTCCTCTATGCGAATCCTCAAGCAGTAACTAACCTACAGAAACGTCAGGAGAAAAAGAAAAAGGCTAATTTCTCCATCGTTAATGCCATGCTTAGACAACAACTCTTGATTTTAATTATTTTTACGGTTGTATATAGCTATCTTTTTGTAGGTGTCGATTATAAGGCCAATCCTGGAATCTTAACCCTATATCTTTTGACATTTTCAATCATGGGGCTTCTCCAGACTTTTACGGCTCTCTATAGTACCTTTTACGATAGTAAGGATAGCAAGGCTTATCTGCCTCTTCCCTTAAAGCCATCAGAAGTCTTTTTGGCCAAGACCTTGTCAGGTTCTATGGTTGGGATGACCTTCATGGTACCTATCCTTAGTCTTCTCATTCTAGCTTACTGGCAATTTATTGGCCCACTGGGGATAGTCGTGGGGCTTCTATCCTTTATCGTTTCTCTCTTTATTAATCTCGTTTTTTCAGTGATTCTGTCTAATAGTGTTGGAACGCTGATTGTTCGCAGTTCTCGTCAAAAGCTCTATTCGACTATTTTGATGACCCTGTCAACCCTATTGATTATGTTCCCTATCATGATGGTTGGTTTTCTTAATGGTTATGTTAAGGGTGCTGGACATATCGATTTTCCTTTGTTGCCTTATCTAAGAGGTTACTATGATGTGGTAGCTGCTCCTCTATCTCCGGAGGCTCTACTAAATTTTTATCTTCCTCTTATCTCAGTGCTTATCTTGGGTCTTTGGTTTTATAAAGTCAGAATGCCTCGTTATTTCCACGAAGCCATTTATAACAAAAAGGCTAGAAAGACTCAGGTAAAAGTTGTTACTCGAAGTCAAAGACAGGTCTTGGTTCGCCATCATTTATCTACTTTGGGAAACTCAACCCTCATTATCAATACCTATGTGGTACCAGTATTATATATGATCATGCTGGGTGGAGGTGCGTTCTTTTTGAAAGATTTAGGTCCAGACTATTTCGGGCTCATGCTTTTAGTCGGAATTGCCTTTGGTTTCTTTTCAGCGCAACCAACAAGTTTTCTTGGGGTGGCAACTTCCTTAGAGGGAACAAACTTTGACTTTATCCGTAGCCTGCCAATCAATACGGGTGACTATCTTCGTCAAAAGTTTTGGATTTTCTATGGCTTGCAAGTCGGTGTATCCCTCTTATTAGGAGGACTTGGTCTAATATTCCTTGCACATCTCCATCCTATTTTGGTGGCAAGTTTCGCTCTTGGTTTTCTGGTAACAACCTATCTTGTAGGTGGCTATTTCTTTGAACGTGACCTTAAATTATTGGAAGTGAATTGGCAAGAAGTCACTCAGCTCTTCAATCGGGGTGGCGGACAGTGGCTCTATATGGGTATCTTTATTCTTACAATTTTCATCGCTGCCTTGCTAGGAGGTATTGTCTTCTTTGCAAGTAAGTTCTGGATTGCCCTAGTAGTCAATGCTATAGTATCTGGGCTTATAGCTTTAATTGCCCTAATCGTTTATCTCTTTGTTGATCGCAGACGTTGGAAGCGTATTAGAGCCATGTTTTTTGCCTAGGCCAAATTGTTTAAAGAGTCTCTCCGATTGGAGGGATTCTTTTTTGCTGAAAATCTTTAATATGTAAACTTATGCATTATATATGTTAAAATACCTGAATTTAGTGTATAATCATAAATATGAAACGAAATTTTGACTCAGTAAAACGCCTAGTTATCAAAATCGGGACTAGCTCCCTGGTTTTGCCTTCAGGGAAAATTAATCTTGAAAAAATCGATCAGCTAGCTTTTGTGATTTCTAGCTTACATAATAAAGGAATTGAGGTTGTCCTCGTATCCTCTGGGGCTATGGGATTTGGTCTTAATGTCCTAGATCTTGAGAAGCGCCCAGCAGAGGTTGGTAAGCAACAGGCTGTCTCAAGTGTAGGGCAGGTGGCCATGATGAGCCTTTATTCTCAGGTCTTTTCACATTACCAAACCAAGGTATCTCAGCTTCTTTTGACCCGTGATGTGGTCGAGTATCCTGAGAGTTTGGCCAATGCCATCAATGCCTTTGAAAGCCTCTTTGAGCTTGGAGTTGTTCCAGTTGTTAATGAAAATGATGCTGTCAGCGTAGATGAAATGGACCATGCGACTAAGTTTGGGGACAACGACCGCTTGTCAGCTATCGTAGCTAAGATTGTTGGTGCTGACCTACTCATTATGTTGTCAGATATTGATGGGCTCTTCGATAAGAACCCAAATGTCTATGAAGATGCAACCCTTCGTAGCTATGTACCAGAGATTACAGAGGAAATTCTAGCCTCAGCTGGTGGTGCTGGTAGTAAATTTGGTACGGGTGGTATGATGAGTAAGATTAAGTCAGCCCAGATGGTTTTTGAAAATCAAAGCCAAATGGTTTTAATGAATGGTGAAAATCCGCGTGACATTCTTCGTGTCCTAGAAGGAGCCAAAATCGGTACACTCTTTAAACAGGAGGACTAATATGACATATATTGATACATTGGGCCAGCAGGCCAAAGTGGCGGGTCGTCAGATTGCTAAATTATCAACAGCAGCTAAAAATGACCTTCTAAATCAGGTAGCTAAAGCTCTAGTAGCTGAGAGTGCCTATATTATCGCTGAAAATGCTAAGGATATGGCCAATGCCAAGGAAAATGGTATTTCAGAGATTATGCAAGACCGCTTGCTCTTGACGGAAGACCGTATCGCAGGGATTGCTGAGGGTGTCCGTCAGGTGGCAGATCTTCAGGACCCAATCGGTCAAGTAGTTCGTGGCTATACGAATCTGGATGGTCTCAAAATTGTTCAAAAGCGTGTTCCTATGGGTGTTATCGCTATGATTTTTGAGAGCCGTCCCAATGTCTCAATCGATGCCTTTAGCCTTGCCTTTAAAACCAATAATGCCATTATTCTTCGTGGAGGACGTGATGCCATCAATTCCAACAAGGCCTTGGTTACAGTAGCTCGTAAGGCTTTGGAAAATGCAGGTATCACAGCAGATGCTGTTCAGCTGGTTGAAGATACCTCTCATGAGGTAGCAGAGGAACTCATGGCGGCGACTAAGTATGTAGACTTGCTCATCCCTCGTGGTGGAGCACGTCTCATCCAAACAGTTAAAGAAAAAGCCAAGGTTCCTGTCATCGAAACGGGTGTTGGTAACTGTCATATTTATGTGGATAAATATGCTAACTTAGATATGGCGACACAGATTGTCATCAATGCCAAAACCCAACGACCAAGTGTTTGTAATGCTGCAGAATCTCTCGTTGTTCATGCTGATATTGCGGAAGACTTCTTACCTAATTTGGAAAAAGCTATTTCAAAAGTTCAGGCTGTTGAATTCCGTGCGGATGAAAAGGCTTTGAAACTTATGGAAAAATCTGTACCCGCTTCACCAGAAGATTTTGCGACAGAGTTTCTTGACTATATTATGTCTGTTAAAGTGGTAGACAGCCTTGATGAGGCCATTGATTGGATTAATACCTACACAACATCGCATTCAGAGGCTATCGTAACTCAGGATATCAGTCGTGCGGAGCAATTCCAAGACGACGTAGACGCTGCAGCTGTCTATGTTAATGCCTCAACCCGCTTCACAGACGGCTTCGTCTTTGGATTGGGTGCTGAAATCGGAATCTCAACCCAAAAAATGCACGCCCGTGGCCCAATGGGACTTGAGGCCCTAACCTCAACCAAGTTCTATATTAATGGCCAAGGTCAAATTAGAGAATAAACAAAAAGCCCCATGAGGAGCTTTTGTGATGTTTAGAGCTTATAAAAAGTATTGGATGGGCTATGTCGATTTCACGGGACGTTCAACTCGCTCAGACTATTGGTTGGCAGTTTTAGCGAATACTATTGTAAGTATTATTTTATTTAGCATAGTTATAGTTGTAATTGTTTTTGATAGTCCCGATAGTCCTTACCATGTTATTCTCAACTTACCGTATCTGCTTGTAATGACCTATTTTCCTGCTAGCTTTATCCCATCCATTTCCCTTCAGGTACGTCGCTTGCGCGATGCAGGCTATCACTGGGCCTTGATTTTTTTACGTTTTGCCTTTGTTATAGGTGATATCGTTCTGTTGGTTTTGTCTTGTCAACCCACAAAAGTAGAATTTCCTTTCAAACAGTTCAATAATTCACAACAATAATAATGACTTAACAGCCTTGTAGGCTGTTTTTTAGTTGATTTGTCAATCTTCCCTTCTCTTGCTATACTGGGAGTATCATAAAAAAGGGGGATTTTATTATGATTGAAGCCTACAAAAAATTTTGGAAGGGCTATGTAGATTTTAAGGGACGTTCAACGCGTTCAGATTATTGGCTTAATGTTCTTGCGCAATGCTTGGTTTATTTATTGTTTAGTTTCTTACTCATACTAATCATGATTTTAGGAGGAGACTCCTCTACGTATATATCTGATCCATATAGTTTCCAAATGATTTTGGTCTATATTGTAGTGTTAGGAATAGGAGTCTATGCGTTGGCCTCACTTGTACCATCCATTGCAATCATAGTACGTCGTTTACGAGATGCAGGTTACCACTGGGCCTTGATATTCCTATCGCTAATTCCATATCTTGGTGGTTTTATTATTTTTATCTTAACCTTACAACCAACAAAGGTAGAAGTAGCGTTTAATAATTTCAATAACCCACAGCAATAAAAAGTTTTTATAGTTTCCTGTTTTAGATGGTTTTAACACTGAACTTGGTATAGATGAAAGTTATGTTTAGAACAGGCCTTTATAGAGAGACCAGGAGATTGCTATTCTCCATAGTGAGTAGGGATGGCAATATTCTCACCAGTATCATTATCAATTTATAGAGGATAAAGGATTCAACCATCCATGTCACGCAAGTGGAATAGCCTAGACAATGGTATGGTGGAGTCCTTTTTTGGAATTTTGAAATCGAAAATGTTTTATTGTCATGAGAAGGTGTCTAAGTCACTTGAGCAATTGAAACAAGTTATTGTAGAATACATTGATTATTATGATAATAAGTGCATTAAGGTAAAACTAAAACTTTCTAGCCAAGGAACATTTCATCAAATGTGGGAATCCCTCTGCCAGAAAAATTCTCTTTAAGTGCATTCTTAACATAACTTCAGATAGCTACACCAATCCTTGTCATATCGCAGACTTCTGTGAGAAACGGAAAAGACAATCGCAAGTGACTTAAACCAAACCACACACGATTGCCTCTATACATCGTCTTATTATTACCTCATAATGCACAACAAACTTTACGATTATACTTCTACCCAAAATCGGTAAAATTGTTTATACCATATTATTGTAACGCCTTATCAAAAAAATCACCAGATAAGGTGTTGATTAGTGTACATTTTTTACACTAATCTTTAGTTCAAAAAAGATAATTTCCTTAGTGTGACTATGGCACTCAAACTATTTTTCATCAAATACCTTGATAAACTTGACAAATGGTAGAAAATGACTTAGTCCTGTACAATACAGAACTAAATCATTTATTTAAATATTTTTGTCATATAAAAATTGTGAATTGTGGGAGATGAGACATCAGCTAATACTTATCTATAGACAATATATATAAAGGAATCAACAAAGCAATAATAACTAACGTAATAATACATCAAATACCTATTTTATATGATTTTGTTAGATTTTGTTCGATTGCATTTCCAACACAATGTTTGTAAGTTGTCTTTAGTAGATAAGCCACCTTTTGAAATAGGGATGATATGGTCAACTTCTAAAAGTAAAAGGTTTTGCTGAGCGACAGAGGCATAACAATTCTGGCAGGTATAATTATCGCGACGTTTAATAAATTCACGTAATTTTTTTGTCATTAAAGAACGCTGCGCTTTTGCAGTCTTGCTACGCTTAATATTATCATCAATATATTCTATAAGTGCTTCGATAGTAATGTCGTCAAGTGTGATAGTTGTTCGTTGTGAGCTGTTTCCCCCCGCACTAACATATTCAAAAATATATTGTGGAAAATAAAAATGAATTTTTGGAATATTTACTTCTAAATGTTTAAGTAATTCATCACGATAGTATTTTTTTATAAATTTAGGAGGATTGAAATCTGCTTCAATTTGAGCTAGACGCATGTCTAAGTTACTTTTCGCATTTGTAAAACGTGATACTACTTCACCGATATCCTGAATGCGTTGGAGATTCTCTTCATTAGGTTTGAAATCAAAATATTTACACAAATACTTTAAAGGCTCTTCAGACGCTTTTCGAACTACTGCTAGCGAAGCGTGGTGAACATTACTAGACAGCGTTTTCTGATGTCGATTACGATTCATATTATGCACGCTAGTATTTTGATAAGTAGCTAGGTTAGAATATTTATATCGATCTGCTTGACTTGCTCTAAGACTGATTTGATCAAATGAGTTTACATAATTAGATATTTCATTATATTCAGAGATTGTATCAGCAAGTGCCAGTTTATGGGCTAAAAAATTCGGACTCTTAAAATATCGAACTTTCCTAATATATCTAATCAATCGATAAAGACTATAAATTAAAGCCCCAATTAAAATATACGGAAATGCTGAAATTACTAAGAATAGCATTATAAAAGAAAGCATGATGTATCCTAAAACCTTCATTATATCTCCTAATTAAAATTTTTTTTACGTTGAGATTTACCAAGAACAATTATGAAAACTAATGGTATATCAATTATTATAGTTATGCAATTATTCTAATCTATTTTATATTATCTGTCAAATTTATTTTAAATAACAAAAAGTTAAAAAAGCCTTATAGGCTGCTCCTTAGTCAATTTGCCAGATGACAGGTCTTTTGGTATAGTAGTATTATCAAAAAATGAGGAGATTTTATTATGATCGAAGCTTATAAGAAGTTTTGGAAGGGCTACGTAGATTTTGAGGGACGTTCAACACGTTCAGATTACTGGTTTGCATATTTGGCAAATATGTTAACTTTCGCTGCTTTTTATGTGTTGCTATTTGTATTTGGAGTAATTGCAGGTTCAACTGGTTCAGACTTTTTAACTGTTATTTCAGTTATTTTATCACTTATCTTTTTTGCCTATAGTGTTGCTCTGTGTTTACCCGGTATTGCTGTAACTGTTCGTCGTTTGCGTGATGCTGGCTACAATTGGCCGTATATTTTTGTTGCATTTATCCCATTTGTAGGTGGTATTATCTTAATTGTGTTGTTGTGTAAACCAACTAAGGTTGAGTATCCATTCAACAACTTCAATAACCCACAACAATAATAATGACTTAACAGCCTTGCTAGGCTGTTTTTTAGTTGATTTGTCAAGCTCCTCTTCTCTTGTTATACTGAGAGTAACATAAAAAAGGGGGATTTTATTATGATTGAAGCCTACAAAAAATTTTGGAAGGGCTATGTTGATTTTACGGGACGTTCAACACCCTCAGATTTATGGTCTGCATATTTGGCACATCTATTGATTGTCTTTGCTGGGAATTGGCTCGAAGCAGTGTTTGAAAGTATGGTAGATGAAATATCAAGCGGTTTATTTGCTATTTCAGTTATTTTATTTCTTATCATAATTGTTTTTTGTATTGCTGCGGTTTTACCTTGTATTGCGATAGCTGTTCGTCGTTTGCGTGATGCTGGCTATCATTGGGCATATATTTTTATTCCTTTAATCCCATTTGTCGGTATTTTTATCCTTATTTTTCTACTATGTCAACCAACAAAAGTAGAAGTGCCATTTAACAACGTCGATAACCCAAAGCAATAATGACAATCAACCAACTCTTTTAGTTGGTTTTTCTGATGTCAAAAAGTATTATGTTAATGTTGCACATTTTAATATTTCTGATATAATCTTATCTGAGACTAATCAATACTAAAATATATTTAAGAAATGTGAATACTCTATGAAACTACTTCGTCAATTAAAAGAAAAACGTTACCTTATTTTGGCATTTACCCTACCGGCTATTCTTTTGGCTTTAGCAATTGTCTTTTTGCAACCTGCACACAATCATGCAAAGGTCCAAGTTAAGGTGGGGACTAAGCAGTCATCATCAAGCAAACCCAAGGCTTCATCCAAGTCATCGAGCTCAAGTTCGTCGTCATCTTCTTCAACTTCAAGTGAGTCTTCAAGCGAATCTTCATCATCAAGCTCAACGGTAGAAGCAGCTAGTCAGACAGAAGCAAGCTCAACTCCTGCGGTAGCATCGGCACCAACGCCTTCTTCAGCACAAGAGGTTTATCAAGCGCCCCAGTATAACTATGTGCCACCAACAGCTTATACAGAGTCACATAGTGATGCTCCAAGTTACACAGCTCCTGCCTACAGTGCAGATGTCAGCTCTGGGACAGCAGAATAAGAGTCAAAGAGAAGGAAAGTTAGACTAAAAATGAAAAATAAAGTTTTAGCATTAGTGACAGGATTATCTAGTTTAGTCCTATTAGCAGCTTGTTCAAACCAGCAAAATGACATGATTTCGACGACTTCATCTTCATCAGTAGAGCAGTCACAATCAAGTAGTAGTGAAAGCTCTAGCACGAGTACTAGCTCAAGCTCTAGTCAGGAGAAAAAGGTAGATACCTCTGCCTATGATAGCATCATTAGTAAGTACCAAACGGCCGTGGCCAACAACCAAACGGATGCCTCACTTAATTCTCTCATTGTGACCTATGCTAATTCTCAAACAAGTCCTGCCTCAACGGTCTATACTTATCGTGATTTGGATGGTAATGGTGTTGATGAGTTGATTCTTGCTTTTAAGCCAGGTAAACTCTTTAAAGAACATGTGATTACGGATATTTACACTATCTCTAAGGATAGTGGTCAAGGTGATTCGTCTGACAGAAGGTCCACAACTGGGCATGTTGGGTGAGCGTATGACATTGGCCTACCTCATGGATAACACCTTTAGCTACTATGGTAGTGCTGGTGCTATGGCTGGTGGAGGTTCTGGCTACCACTTTAGTAGTGATGGCCAGTCTCTTGTAAAAGATGACAGTGATTCGGGTGCAGACAAGGTTGATCTCTCTAATTGGGGTTGGAAGGACCTGAGCAGCGCCTCTACTAGTAGCTCTAGCACAGCGTCACAAACGCCAACAAGTTCATCAGCTCTTAAGCCTGATGAGCTCAAAAATGGCAATTACAAATCAGCTGTAGGAACATGGAAATCTTCAAATGGAAAGACCATCATCATTACTTTGGATGGACAGTTGGATTTCTGGGGCTATACTTATCCTATCGACAAAGTCTCACCGAATCAGTATGTGTCAGGTATCTATAGCTTAACTTATGTTGATTCTAGTCCAGTTGGGAATACTCCAATTCAGCTTTGTCCTAAGGGAGTTAGTGATGCAAGTGATGCGGGGGATAACAGTAAGGACCGTATTCTAGCGACGAATGGAGTGCCATCTGAGGAAAGCTATTTTTACAGAGTGGATTAATCTTATCAGATGATATAGTAACTAAAGAGTTAGGCCTCGGGTCTGGCTCTTTTACTATCCTGTCAACTTACAGAACGAGACAATTTCTCTATTCTTGTGCTATAATAAAAGTTATGACTAATGAATTTCACCATGTAACCGTTCTTTTACACGAAACTGTTGATATGCTTGATATCAAGCCCGATGGCATCTATGTTGATGCGACCTTGGGTGGCGCAGGACATTCGTCTTATCTTTTGTCGCAATTATCTGAAAAGGGTCATTTGTACTGCTTTGATCAGGACCAAAAGGCTATTGATAATGCTCAAGTGCGTCTCAAGGACTATATTGATAAGGGTATGGTGACTTTCATCAAGGATAATTTCCGTAATCTCAAGTCCAACCTTGAAGCCATGGGGGTGTCTGAAATTGATGGCATTCTCTATGACTTGGGTGTCTCTAGCCCACAGTTGGATGAGCGTGAGCGTGGTTTCTCCTATAAACAGGATGCCAAGCTAGATATGCGTATGAATGAGGAGGCGAGTCTGACCGCTTATGATGTGGTCAATACCTATCCTTACAGCGATTTGGTGCGCATTTTCTTCAAGTATGGTGAGGACAAGTTCTCTAAACAAATTGCACGTAAGATTGAACAGGCCCGTCAGGTTAAACCAATTGAGACCACGACGGAACTGGCGGAAATCATTAAATCAGCTAAGCCTGCTAAGGAATTGAAGAAGAAGGGCCATCCGGCCAAGCAAATTTTCCAAGCTATTCGCATCGAAGTGAACGATGAGCTTGGTGCTGCGGATGAGTCTATTCAAGAGGCCTTGGATTTACTTGCTGTGGATGGTCGTATTTCGGTCATTACCTTCCACTCTTTGGAGGATCGATTGACTAAACAGCTTTTCAAGGAAGCTAGTACGGTAGATGTGCCTAAAGGTCTACCCTTTATTCCTGAAGACCTCCAACCTAAGGTAGCCTTAGTTAATCGTAAGCCAATCCTACCTAGTCAGGAAGAATTAGAAGCTAATAACCGCTCGCATTCTGCTAAATTGCGTGTGGCTAAAAAAATCAGGAAATAATTATGGAAAATAAGGAACATCAGATTGTCAATAGAGCCATTAGAAACCATATTCGTTTTATGACGCGTATGGAAAAGGCTTTCTATTCGGCAATTGTTTTGACAGCTATTGTGATGAGTATCGCAGTTGTATTTTTACAAGGGCGTAATCAGGCTATCAAGCAACAAATCACAGACCTTAATAGCAAGATTAGTGATGAAAAAACAGAGCTTAACAATGCTAAGCAGGCAGTTAATGAGTTGACTAACTCTGACCGTATTAAAGAGATTGCTAATAAGGCAGGCCTGTCTATTAATAACGATAGTATTAAGAGTGTGAAGTAACCAATGAACAGATTAAGAAAACTTAAACATTTATTTCTAAACTATGTCGTTAGGGATAGGCGAAAGCCAGCCCAGAATCGACAGCACGTTGGTCAGAACCTTATGGTTCTCAGCATCTTTATCTTTTTCGTCTTTATTATCAACTTTGTGGTGATTATCGGGACAGATAGTAAGTTTGGTGTCGATTTGTCGACCCAGGCTGCTAAATCTTATAACACTAAGACCACGGTGGCTGCCAAGCGTGGGACGATTTACGACCGAAATGGAAATGTTTTGGCTGAGGATTCAACCAGTTATGCCATTTACGCTATCGTGTCGACCAGTTATGTATCAGCGACTCAAGAAAAACTCTATGTCCAAGATAGTCAGTTTGACAAGGTTGCTGATATTTTAAAGGATAAGCTAGGAATTGAAAAGAGTGATTCCTTGGCCCAATTGCGTACTAAGGGTGCCTACCAGGTTTCCTTTGGGCTAAAGGGGAAGGGAATTACCTACTCTGTTAAAGAAGAACTAGAAAAAGCCTTTAAAGATGCGGGAATTAAGGGGATGGCCTTTGAAGCAACAACGTCACGAATGTACCCTAATGGAACCTTCGCGTCAGAGTTTCTTGGTCGTGCCGAAGCTGTTGAAAATAAAAAAGACGGCTCATATTCTTTAATTGGTCAAACTGGTTTGGAGCGCTCGCTCAATAGCCTCTTGACTGGAACAGATGGAGAGGCCATCTATGAAAAGGATAAAAACGGTAATACGCTTCTAGGTACGGAAACCATTACCAAGGAAGCTATCGATGGTAAGAACATCTATACAACCTTGTCAGCGCCTCTCCAAACCTTCTTAGAAACGCAGATGGATACCTTTATGGAGCAGACGCAAGGTGTCAATGCTTCAGCGACAGTTGTCAATGCAAAAACAGGTGAAATTCTTGCGACGACACAACGTCCTACCTATAACTCTGATACCCTCGAAGGACAAGCCAAGAAAAGTTATGACTGGGTTAACCGACTTTATGAGGCCCAATATGAACCAGGGTCAACCATGAAGGTCATGCTCTTGTCATCGGCTATCAATAACGGAAGTTTCAATCCTAATGCGACCTATAGCAATGCCAACGGTATCAAGGTTGATGATGTTGAAATCAATGACTGGTCTATTAATGAAGGTATCTCGTCAGGCCGAACCATGTCATTTGCTCAAGGCTTCTCTTATTCAAGTAACGTTTTGATGACCATGTTGGAACAAGAGATGGGAGACAAGGTTTGGTCAAACTACCTATCACTCTATAAGTTTGGACTTCCAACCCGTTTTGGGATGGTAGGTGAATCTTCAGGGGTTGTCTCAAGAAACTCTGTGAATATTGCGCAATCATCCTTTGGACAAGGGATTTCAGTGACTCAGGTTCAGATGCTTCGTGCTTTTTCAGCTATCTCTAACAATGGTGTTATGTTGGAACCTCAATTTATCAAACAAGTTGCAGATGTTAACCAAGGCACTGTTCGTACGGCTAAGAAAGAAGTTATTGGTAAGCCAGTTTCCAAGCAGGCTGCTTCTGAGACCCGTAATTATATGATTTCTGTTGGTACAGACCCAGAGTTTGGTACCCTGTACAACAAGTCTGAAGGTTCGCCAATCATTAAGGTTGGTAACTATGATGTTGCGGTTAAGTCAGGAACAGCCCAAGTGGCCGATGAAAAAACAGGAACCTATAAAGTTGGGACCAACGAAACGCTCAACTCAGTTGTAGCTATGGTTCCTTCTGATGATCCACAATATGTTATGTATGTAACAGTTCAGGAACCTAAGACCTGGGATAATAATTTTTATGCGACGGTGGTTAACCCTGTCCTAGAAGAAGCTATGTCCATGGGTGATACGCTTGATACCTCTGTTTCTGAAGGTGGTGGAAAGACCGATGAAACGAGCTATCAAACCGGCGATATTATCGGTAAGAGTCCGGGCGAGACAGCTAACACCCTTCGTCAAAACTTGATTCATCCGATTGTTCTGGGTGTTGGTGATAAGATTGAGAAGGTTTCTGTAGATGCCAAAGCCAATATCAAGGCTAATGAACAGATTCTTATCATGACCAATGATTTCACAGAACTTCCAGACATGTATGGTTGGACCAAGAAGAACGTTGAAACCTTTGCCAAATGGAAAGGCATTAAAGTTACTTATAAGGGTGGCAAGTCAGGGACTGTTACCAAACAAAGTGTTGCGGCAGGAAAAGCCCTGTCTAAAACCAAGAAGATTACCATTACTTTAGGAGACTAAGATGACTATGAGTCTGATAGCAGGTGTGGCCGCCTTTGTGTTGACGGTGCTCGCCATGCCTCACTTTATTACTTACTACAAAATCAAGAAAATCGGTGGCCAACAAATGCATGAAGATGTGAAGCAGCATTTGGCTAAGGCTGGAACACCAACTATGGGAGGGACAGTCTTCCTAGTGGTTGCCATCTTGGTTAGCTTGATTTTTAACTTCCACGTCTTTAGCGAGGGCCACCAAGCCTATGGTGCTACAGTAGGGATTCTCTTTGTAATTTTGATTTATGGAATCATCGGCTTCCTTGATGATTTCCTTAAGATTTTCCGTCAAATCAATGAGGGACTTAAACCTTGGCAAAAGATGGCCTTGCAGATTATTGCGGGTTTGCTTTTCTACTTTATCCACGTACTCCCTAGTGGGACAGATAGCCTAGCTATTGGTGGATTAACCATTCATCTCGGTGTCTTTTATGTTCTCTTTGTCCTATTCTGGATTGTCGGTTTCTCAAATGCTGTGAACTTGACAGACGGTATTGATGGTTTAGCTTCTATCTCTGTGGTTATCAGCTTGATTGCCTATGGAATTATCGCTTTTGTCAAGGGTGAGTTCGCTATCTTGACTATCATTATCACTATGATTGGGGCACTTCTTGGCTTCTTCGTCTTTAACCACAAGCCAGCCAAGGTCTTTATGGGAGATGTCGGTTCCTTGTCACTTGGAGCTATGCTTGCGGTTATCTCTATTGCCCTACGTGTAGAGTGGACCCTACTCTTGATTGGTGTGGTTTATGTCTTTGAGACAGCTTCTGTCATGCTACAGGTCAGCTATTTCAAATACACTAAGCGTAAGTATGGTGAAGGTCGTCGTATTTTCCGTATGACACCATTCCACCATCACCTCGAGTTGGGTGGTCTTTCAGGTAAGGGTGACAAATGGTCAGAGTGGAAGGTTGATGCTTTCCTTTGGACAGTTGGAGCACTTGCAAGTGCCATTACCCTTTGGATGGTTCTTGGAAACGTTATGAAATAAATGAAAAGAGCAGAAATGCTCTTTTTCTGTTATAATGATAGGGATAGACTAGATAGAAAAGAAGTAACTAAGCATGTCATTTAAAGATTTTAATTTTAAAACATTTATTCAGGAGGCTCTTGACGAGATTAAGTTTAAAGAGCCAACACCTGTTCAACAGAAATTGATTCCTGTAGTCCGTTCAGGTCGTGATTTGGTTGGTGAATCAAAGACGGGTTCAGGGAAGACACATACCTTCCTCTTGCCAATTTTTGAGAAACTAAATCCAAAGAGTGGTGATGTTCAGGTTGTTATTACAGCACCATCACGTGAATTGGCGACACAAATTTACCAAGCGACAAAACAAATTGCCAAACACTCTGAGACTGAAATTCGTGTAGTCAATTATGTGGGTGGTACAGACAAGCAACGTCAGATTGAGAAACTCAAGGTAGCCCAACCTCATATTGTTATCGGGACACCAGGGCGTATTTATGACCTAGTTAAATCTGGAGACTTGGCTATCCACAAGGCCCATACCTTTGTTGTTGACGAAGCTGATATGACCATGGATATGGGATTCTTGGATACTGTAGACAAGATTGCAGCAAGTCTGCCTAAGGAAGTTCAAATTTTGGTCTTCTCAGCAACCATTCCTCAAAAATTACAACCATTCTTGAAGAAGTATTTGACCAATCCAGTCATGGAACAAATCAAAACTTCAACAGTTATTGCGGATACCATTGATAACTGGTTGGTATCCACCAAGGGTCGCAACAAGAATGAGCAGATTCTTGAGATGCTTAAGGGGATGCAGCCGTATCTAGCAATGATTTTCGTTAATACCAAGGAACGTGCTGATGATTTGCACAGTTACCTAGTGTCAAATGGTCTTAAGGTTGCCAAAATTCATGGAGGTATTCCACCACGTGAGCGTAAGCGTATCATGAATCAAGTTAAGAAGCTTGAGTTTGAGTATATAGTAGCGACTGACCTTGCAGCGCGTGGGATTGACATCGAAGGTGTTAGCCATGTTATCAATGATGCCATCCCTCAAGACTTGTCCTTCTTTGTTCACCGTGTAGGACGTACAGGACGTAATGGTTTGTCAGGAACAGCCATCACCCTCTATCAACCAAGTGACGATTCTGATATTCGTGAGCTTGAAAAGATGGGGATTACCTTTGAGCCTAAGGTCTTTAAAGATGGTGAGTTCCAAGATACCTATGACCGCGACCGTCGTGCCAATCGTGAAAAAGCCTATCAAAAACTTGATACGGAAATGATTGGTTTGGTTAAGAAGAAAAAGAAAAAAATCAAGCCTGGCTATAAGAAGAAAATTCAGTGGAAGGTTGACGAGAAACGCAAACGTGAGCGTCGTGCAGCTAACCGTGCGAAGGGACGTGCTGAACGTAAAGCTAAGAAGCAAAGTTTCTAAACATTGGCTTCTAAGTGAAAGCAAATTTTAATTTAAAAAATTCAAGAGGTTGAAACCAAAGTGTTTCGGCTTTTTTGATTATTATCAAACTTTTTGGAAAGTCTCAGTATATGCTGAAAAAAATAATTAAGTATGTCTTAAGAACTGAAACAATGACAGATTTTAAATAGTTTTATCACAGCCATTTTTAAGAAGCTTTCCGTTTAAAGTAAAATAATTTGTAAGTTTGAGGTTACTAGTTGAATCAACTCTCAAAATCAAGTGGTGACATTAATGTCACTACTTTTTTATTGGCTTCTGACTTATAATCAAATCAAAGCTTGAAATAAAGAGCTATGATTTGATTATTTTGAGGAGGTTGTTTTCATGACAACAAAAATCATTAACAATTTTAACTCACTTAATTCCGAAGATCTTTCTATTATTGCAGGTGGGGATGTGATTGGTTGTGTAGCTGGGACCGCTGGATCTGCTGGACTTGGATTTTTGACTGGAACATCAGTTGGAACTGTTGCATTTCCAATTGTTGGGACTGTTTCAGGTGGAGCATTTGGGGCATGGTCAGGAGCCGGCCTTGGAATGGCTACATTTTGCGGAGTTTAGTTAGAAATTTGAAGAAACAAAATGATCCGAGCATTCTCATTTGTGTGTGTTTCATTCTAGCAGGTTGCTATCAGTTGTGTGTCCCTCATCATTGGTTAATTACAATGATAGATGTTTTAGGAGTTGCAGGTTTCGTGGTCCTTCTCTATACTAAAATTCATCATTAATCATAAGCCTTTCAGTTATAAAAAATTAGATAGCAAGAAGCATCGTCTCACGTATATAAACTTGGCAAAATGATTGTCAAGTTTTTTTATAGCAAAAGTGCTACAATAGGAGTCATGAAAGACACGATTCGAATTCTTCATATTAATGATTTACACTCTCATTTTGAACAGTATCCACAACTCAAGCGAGCTGTGGATGATTTGAGTCAGACGGACAGAGAGTTGATTAAGGTAGATCTTGGGGATAATGTGGATAAGTCCCATCCTCTATCTGATGCGACCGCTGGGCGTTTTAATGTAGCCCTGATGAATGAGCTGGGGATAGACTATGCGACTATTGGAAATAACGAGGGAATTGGTCTGGCTAAGGATGAGCTAGACTGTCTTTATGAGCAAGCTGATTTTCAACCTATCATAGGAAATCTCAAGGATAAGGGAAGACAGCCTGAATGGGCCAAGCCCTATCTTATCCATAAAACTAAAGCAGGTACAAACATTGCTTTCTTGGCCTATACCTTCCCATATTACATCACCTATGCACCCAACGGTTGGGAGGTTTTGAATCCACTCACGCAGTTGGAAGAGGATTTGGCTCACCCTGAGGTAAAGGATGCAGACATAGTCGTCGTTCTTAGCCATCTGGGTGTACGTTATGATGAGCAGATTGCAGAGACTTATCCGCAAGTAAACCTTGTCATCGGGAGCCATACCCACCACCTGTTTGAAGAGGGCAAGTTGATTAATGAGACTTATTTGGCAGCTGCTGACAGATATGGTTATTATCTTGGCTGTATTGATCTTACTGTGAAAAATGGACAATTGATAGAGTGTCAGATTGAGGCTATCCCCACCAAGTCCTATATCTTGGATTTAGACAAGGAGGACGAAACCTTTATCAAGGCCATGCGTGAGGAAGGCCATCGTCGTTTAGCTCAGAAAAAAGTAGCTAATCTAGGTCGAGAACTAGATTTTGATGAGACCTGTCAATTGGTTTTACAAGCTGTTTGTCAGGAGACAGATAGCCAGTTAACGCTTTTAAATACAGGTCTTATCATGAAAACGCTGGGTCAACAAGTGACCATGGCAGACCTTCAAGAAGCCCTTCCTCATCAGATGCGGATGGCACGTCTAGTCGTGACAGGACAAGAACTCAAAGAAATCTGTCAGGAAGTTTTTACCAAGGCTGAACTCCTTAAAAACCAAGCTATTAAAGGTATGGGCTTTAGAGGCAAGGTATTTGGTGAAGTAATCACGGGGAATTTTGCTTACAAAAACGGTAATTTGTTGTATAATGGAAGGGTTGTAGATTCCAATGAGAAGTTTAGTTTGGTCCTTGTGGATCAGTACTACTTTGCTTCTTACTTCCCTACAATCAAGGAAAAGGAGGTCACTCTTCTTTTTCCGGATTTGTTAAGGGAACTTGTGGCCAAGTATTTAGGAAAAAATGGTGCCAATTGGGATAAGATATAGAGACATTATTACAGCATCAGGGTAGAAAATAAGAGAGAGCAGAAAGGATGGCACATGCGTAAAGAAATCTTGCCAGAAATGTTTAATTATAATAAATATCCAGGGCCAGACTTTGTGTATGTGGCTGACCTTCTGAAATCAGATGCCTGTCAGTTTACGGTTCTTGAAAATCACAAGGATGCTTTAGACGCTACCCGCTTTGGGCAACGTTTTTCTGAAATCATGCTCAAGTATGATTATATTGTTGGGGACTGGTCTAATGACCAGCTTCGCCTTAAGGGATTTTACGAGGACGAGCGCCCTAATACGCGTAAGACAGACCGCATTAGCCGATTGTCAGAGTATTTACGTGAATACTGTGCCTTTGGTTGTGCCTACTTTATTTTGAAAAATGAAGAGCCACAGTTAATCGTCTTTGAAGAGGAGACTGAGCCTCGTCGCAAGCGCCGTCGTTCTAATAATCGTCGTCATTCTTCTCAGGAATCTAGAGATAGAGAGCACAATGCTTCTCAAAAGAATAAGGGGCAAAAAGCTTCTGCTAAGCAAAAGCCAGACAAGTCCAAACGAAGAGATAGGGATCAAGAGGGCCCAAACTTTGAGAAAATCAAGCGTCGTCCTAAGTTTAAATCTAGATCCGAGGACGGTGGCCGTGAGCGTAAGTCTAACTTCAAGAAGAGTCAGAAGCAAGCTCCAAAATCTAAAGGTCAAAACACCCCATCGAAGAAACAAAGCCAGACCAAGTCAGATGGTCAGCATTTTACAATCAGAAAAAAAGGAAATTAAACTATGTCAGAAGTAACAACACAAGCAAAACCAGAACGCCGTAAACGTCAGAAGTTAGAGGATATGGAAGGCTACAAACCTTCTATTTATGGTCTTACTCGTGATGAGTTGATCGACTGGGCTATGGAACACGGTGAAAAGAAATTCCGTGCGACTCAAATTTGGGATTGGCTCTACAAGAAGCGTGTGCAGTCTTTCGAAGAAATGACCAACATTTCTAAAGATTTCATTGCCAAGTTGAATGAGAATTTCTGCGTAAATCCATTGAAACAACGTATCGTTCAAGAATCTAAAGATGGTACAGTTAAGTATCTTTTTGAATTGCCTGACGGTATGTTGATTGAGACTGTTTTGATGCGTCAACACTACGGTTTGTCTGTCTGTGTGACAACTCAGGTTGGATGTAACATCGGTTGTACTTTCTGTGCCAGTGGTTTGATTAAGAAACAACGTGACTTGACTGCTGGTGAGATTGTGGCACAAATCATGTTGGTACAAAAATATTTTGATGACCGTGGCGATGGTGAACGTGTCAGCCACGTGGTTGTTATGGGTATCGGTGAGCCATTTGATAACTATGACAATGTGCTTCGTTTCTTGCGTACTATTAACAATGACAATGGTCTTGCTATTGGAGCTCGTCACATTACAGTGTCAACATCTGGTTTGGCACCAAAAATTAAGGAATTTGCTAACGAAGGTGTTCAAGTTAACCTTGCCGTATCACTTCACGCGCCTAACAATGACCTTCGTTCAAGCATCATGCGTATTAACCGCTCATTCCCACTTGAAAAACTCTTTGAAGCGATCGAGTATTACATCCAGACAACCAACCGTCGTGTAACTTTTGAGTACATCATGCTTAATGAGGTCAATGACCACCCTGAAAACGCTCAAGAGTTGGCTGATTTGACTAAGAAAATCCGTAAGTTGTCATACATAAACTTGATTCCATATAACCCAGTATCAGAGCACGACCAATATAGTCGTTCAACCAAGGAACGTGTGGCGGCCTTCTACGATGTGCTTAAGAAAAATGGGGTTAACTGTGTGGTTCGTCAAGAGCACGGTACAGATATCGATGCTGCTTGTGGACAATTGCGTTCAAACACTATGAAACGCGACCGTCAAAAAGCAGTGGCAGAAGCTTCTGGTAAATCAGAAGGTAAGTAAGATGTTTCGGCTTAAGACTTGGGTAGATAAGGATGGAGAACTAACACCAAAAGGAAGAAAGCTAAGCCTAGTTTTGGTCTGTGCTTATCTCCTTTGTTTAGTGCTCCTATGTTGGACACCCCAGTACGGGCTAGTTGAAGGTGTTGAAACCCCTGGTATTCAACATTTTGGTCGTGTAGTGGTCCTATTAACCCCATTCAATAGTTTGACCAACTTTTATCAGCTGGATAGTCTTAAAGAGATTGTCTTTGTGCTTGGGCAAAATGTGACCAACATTTTCTTGCTGAGTCCGCTGATTTTAGGGCTTTTAGCCTTGTACCCCAGATTCAGGTCTTGGAAAAAGGTCCTTTTAGCGACCTTTGTCATGTCTTTGACGATTGAGGTTGGACAAGTCATTCTAGATCTTCTCATTGATGCTAATCGTGTCTTTGAGTTAGATGATTTATGGACCAACACTTTGGGAGGTTTGGTGGCACTAGTTGTCTACCGCCTTCTTGTAAAACTGATTCAAACGCATTCTAAAGAGTAAAAAACCTGGGAGCTTACGCGTCTCAGGTTTCACTTATTTTCTATAATACAAATACAACACATTCAAAAGAGGGAAAAATGAATAAACACGTTTGGAGAAACAATGAAACACTTAATGATGACAGTAGTCACCGTATTAACGTTAGGAGTAACAATGACGATGGTTAAGGCAGATGCTTATCAAAGTGGCCGTGATGCCGATATCATGCGAGAAAGAGGCCAGGTTTGGAATTACTCTGAAGCTAAGAAAGAGCCTCAACTTGCTAACTACAATACCGATGGTCGCTATCTCAGTGAGGCAACTAACTTTGAATTGTACAATTTTGTCAGAGAGTATAAGACATCTGATGAAATCAGACGCATTTGGAACCCTAAGAAAGATGAATCCGTTATCCATGATAAGGATAGCTACTCTATGGATGATGGGCACAAGGTCTATAATTTTGATTCCTTTGCTTATCAATTGCCAGAGTCTACTGATTTTGGGAAGTTATCTTATATTGGTCACTTTCAGTTAGAAGATGGCACAATCTATCGCTATTGGAAGTAACCTTATCATACGAGACTTATACGAGGTCTATTATTAACCATTTGTAAGGATAGGAGGAGTAACTTGTCTTTTAAAGAATCAATCATTGCAAAACTTTGGTGGTTTTTCAAGTTAGAAAAACGCCGGTATATTGTTGGGATTTTGGCACTGAGTCTGGTTTCGGTTCTCAATCTGATTCCTCCTATGGTTATGGGGCGGGTCATTGATGCTATCACATCGGGAAAATTGACCAATCAGATCTTGCTTTTGAATCTCGTTTATTTGCTTTTGGCAGCTTTGGGGATGTACTATTTGCGCTATGTTTGGCGCATGTATATCTTAGCGACCTCTTATCGCTTGGGTCAGATTATGAGGTCACGCCTTTTTGAGCATTTTACCAAGATGTCGCCTTCTTTTTATCAAAAGTACCGAACAGGGGACCTCATGGCTCATGCAACTAATGATATCAACTCCTTAACCCGCTTGGCTGGTGGGGGTGTCATGTCAGCCGTAGATGCGTCTATCACAGCCTTGGTAACCTTAATCACCATGTTCTTCAGCATTTCCTGGCAGATGACCCTGTTGGCTGTCTTACCCCTACCCTTCATGGCTTTTGCGACTAGTCGTTTGGGACGCAAGACCCATAAAGCTTTTGGTGAATCCCAGGCAGCCTTTTCAGAACTTAATAATAAGGTTCAGGAGTCGGTATCAGGGATCAAGGTAACCAAGTCTTTTGGCTATCAGGAGGCTGAGCTTCAGTCCTTCCAAGAGACCAATAAGATGACTTTTAAAAAGAATATGCATACCATGAAGTATGACAGCCTTTTTGATCCTTTGGTCTTGCTCTTTGTTGGCTCATCTTATGTTTTAACCCTTCTTGTCGGGGCCTTTATGATTCAGACTAATCAGATAACGGTCGGAAATTTAGTAACCTTCATTACCTATTTGGATATGTTGGTTTGGCCTTTGATGGCCATTGGCTTTCTCTTTAATATCACACAGAGGGGAAATGTATCCTACCAACGTATTGAAAATCTTCTGGAGCAGGAATCAGATGTTCAAGATCCTGCTCATCCTCTCCCAAGCATTGAAAATGGTCGTTTAGAATATGCGATTGACCGCTTTGCTTTTGAGGATGAGGATACTTTGAGAGATATTCATTTCACCTTGGACAAGGGCCAAACCCTTGGTTTGGTTGGGCAGACTGGTTCAGGAAAGACGGCTCTTGTCAAGTTGCTCTTGCGGGAGCACGATGTCAATCAAGGAGCCATCTATTTAAATGGACATGATATCCGAGACTATCGCCTATCAGACTTGCGTAGCTTGATGGGCTATGTTCCTCAAGACCAGTTTCTCTTTGCCAGTTCAATTTTAGACAATGTCCGCTTTGGTAATCCTGAACTCGCCTTTGAAAAGGTGGAAGAAGCGACTAAGTTGGCTCAAGTTTATGAGGATATCAAGGCTATGCCTGAAGGCTTTGAAACAATCATTGGTGAAAAGGGTGTCAGCCTATCAGGTGGTCAAAAACAACGTCTGGCCATGAGTCGTGCCATGATTTTGGATCCAGATATTTTGATTTTGGACGACTCCTTATCTGCGGTTGATGCCAAGACAGAACATGCCATTTTTGATAATCTCAAGCATACCCGCAAGGACAAGACGACGATCATTACCGCCCATCGTCTTAGTGCGGTAGTGCACGCTGACCTCATCTTAGTCATGCAAAATGGTCGTATCATTGAACGGGGCCGTCATGAGGACTTACTAGCTCAGGGTGGTTGGTATGCCAAGACCTATGAGTCTCAACAGTTAGAAATGGAAGGAGGAGAAGTTGATGCCTAATCAAAACCAATGGTCTGTGTTTAAGCGTCTCTTGACTTATCTCAAGCCTTACAAATTCTTGACCTTTCTAGCTTTGGCCTTCCTCTTGTCCACTACGGTTATCAAGAGTATCATTCCCCTTGTGGCCTCTTATTTTATCGACCACTATCTGCATGATATGAATCAGGCGGCAAGCTTGATTCTGATTGGTTACTATGGTCTTTATCTCTTACAGACGCTAGTCCAGTATTTGGGAAATCTCTTTTTTGCGCGTGTGTCCTACAGTATTGTCAGGGATATTCGCCGAGATGCCTTTGCCAATATGGAGAAACTAGGTATGTCTTACTTTGACAAAACTCCAGCAGGCTCTATCGTTTCCCGCTTGACCAATGATACAGAGACTATTAGCGAGATGTTCTCAGGGATTCTGTCTAGCTTTATTTCGGCTATCTTTATCTTTGTTACCACCCTTTACACCATGATGATCTTGGACATTCGTCTGACCGGGCTTATTGTGCTCTTTCTTCCTCTGATTGTTCTTTTGGTTAATCTCTACCGCAAAAAATCAGTGGTCATCATTGAAAAGACCAGAGCCTTGCTTTCAGATATAAATGCCAAACTGTCAGAGAGTATCGAAGGGATTCGCATCATTCAGGCCTTTAACCAAGAGAAACGTCTCAAAAAAGAGTTTGATGCCATTAATGAGGAACACCTGATTTACGCCAGCCGTTCCATGTCACTGGATTCTCTCTTTCTACGCCCAGCCATGAGCTTACTGAAGCTCCTGGGCTATGCTGTTCTCATGGCTTATTTTGGCTATCGTGGCATCTATCTGGGTATCACAGCAGGTACCATGTATGCCTTTATCCAGTACATTAACCGCCTCTTTGATCCTTTGATTGAAGTGACACAAAACTTCTCAACCTTGCAAACCTCGATGGTCTCAGCAGGTCGGGTCTTCGCTTTGATTGACGAGCGCACCTATGAGCCTGAGCAGAGAGACACAGATGCCAAGGTTACTGAGGGGAATATTCGCTTTGAAAATGTCTCTTTCTCCTATGATGGTAAACACCAGATTTTAGATAACATATCCTTCTCTGTCAATAAAGGTGAGACCATCGCCTTTGTCGGTTCTACAGGTTCCGGAAAATCCTCTATTATCAATGTATTCATGCGTTTTTATGAGTTCCAATCAGGACGAGTTCTTCTTGACGGTGTAGATATTCGCGATTATAGTCAGGCAGAGCTGCGTAAGAACATTGGTCTTGTCCTTCAGGAACCCTTTCTCTATCATGGTACAATCAAATCCAATATTGCAATGTATCAGGATTTAACTGATGAAGAGATCAAAGCCGCTGCTGAGTTTGTGGATGCCAACCACTTTATCGACAAACTTCCAGAAGGTTATGATGCTCCAGTTTCCGAACGAGGTTCAAGTTTTTCAACCGGTCAACGTCAGCTTCTAGCCTTTGCTAGGACCGTTGCTAGCCAGCCTAAAATCTTGATTTTGGATGAAGCGACAGCCAATATCGATTCGGAGACAGAGGCTATTGTTCAAAACTCTCTAGCAAAAATGCGTCAAGGACGTACAACCATTGCCATTGCCCACCGCCTATCGACTATCCAAGATGCCAACTGCATCTATGTCTTAGACAAGGGCCGCATCATCGAACACGGTAGCCACGAGGAACTCCTAGCCCTCGGTGGCACCTATCATAAGATGTACAGCCTACAAGCAGGCGCTATGGAAGGAGCGTAAGCTAATCTAGACCATAGATTCTATATTCGAAAAGATTTCTTAAAAATCAAAATCGAGTGGTGACATACATGTCACTACTTTTTTGTTGGCTTGCAACCTATAATAAAACCATAGCTTGAGAGAAAAAGCTAAAAAATAATATTTTAGGAGGTTGTTAGAATGACAACACAAACAATGAACAATTTTGAAACACTCGATCTCGAGGCACTTGCAAACGTTGAAGGTGGTGGATGGGTTAAGTGTTATGCCGGCACAATCGGATCTGCTCTAGTAGGATCAGCAGGAGGCCCAGTAGGTTACTGGGGAGGAGCTTTAGTTGGTTATGCCACATTCTGCTAATATTTAGGTGATTCTATGCTTAAAGATAAAAAAATGTATTTACTAGCCATTTTCCTTTTAGGATTTGGCATTGCTAACCTTTTCAGAAATTTAGATTTTGTTCATCATATCATTAATTTGGTAGGGTTGGCATTAATCACTTATAGTCTGATTTTTAGCAAATGGGAGCGACTCAAAAAATAGAAGTATTCGAAATGTAGAGTTCCTAAAAATCAAAAACGAGTAGTGACATTTATGTCACTACTTTTTTGTCGGCCTACAACCTATAATAAAATTCATAGCTTGAGAGAAAAAAGCTAAAAAATAGTTTAGGAGGTTGTTGCTATGACAAGGCAAACAAATAACAATTTTGAACTCCTTGACCTTGAGGCACTTGCAAACGTTGAAGGTGGTGATGGATTATGTTTGATTTGAAAAGTTATATTTTAGGGATGGTTTTCATGGCTGTGATGAGTTTTTTGGATAAGCCTATTATGTCATTGCTTGAAAAACACAAAGCTACCAATTCCGCTAAAAAGAAATCCTAATTGAGATACCTTGTCAATTGCTAGTCTGTGAATAGCTTTGCACAGAACGCTAAAAACACTTTAAGGAGAAAAGTATGTTTAAAAACTCAAAACCGTATTTACTGGCTACCATTCTCATCGGAATGGGCCTCGCTAATCTATTTAGAAGTTTGGATGCAGTCCACCATACCATTAACTTGTTGGGGCTAACCTTGCTTCTTTATAGTCTCCTTTTTAAAAAATGGTCACAGTTTAAAAAGTAACCTTTTGCCCCTTTGAACGTGAGGTGCTTGCAAATGCTTATTTTTGATGTTCCCGAAGTAAAATTATTCTTGCTAATGATAGCGGAGATTGTATTATATTTGATTGCATATTTTTGTAATAGAAAAAATAAAGATATGTATATTCGCTTATTTAAAATATCAGTGCTAATGACGCTATTGTATTACATCTCCAGTAGAATTTAATCGCTAAGGGATTACTTGAGATCTTACAGCAGTATAAAAAAATACAGAAAGGAATAGAGTTAAATGTAATAGCTTATTCGGTTTACAAGACTGACTGAGGTTATTCATAGCTTAAGTGTTTTATCATGAAGTTAAAGAGTATTAGTTCGAGAGTATTGCGATTTTTAGGACCATCACTGCTGTATTGGCAGTCTTTCTTATAAGTACCAGTATTTCTCTCTACAAAAGTAAGACTTCGCCAGAGATTTGGTTATCAGTCGGAGCACTAGCTTTAGTAGTCATTTTTGTAAATGGACTGCTCTACCGTTTGCTTAAGAAGCGTCCCGATTCAGTAAATCCGTTAACAATATGGCAGTCCTTCATTGTCTTTCTGGTCATCTCATTTCTAGTGCTTTGTGTAGAGTTTTACACATTACTAACATTCAGTGATACCACAGACCGCATAGTACTAGTCGTATTAATGCTTTTGTTAATTCTCTGTGATTTTCTAGCTTACTTGCAAGTCAAAAAATATTTTAAAAGATAGAAAATATAGTAACCATTTGTGACATTATTCAATTTACGTTGCATAAAGTGCATAAAAACGCTATAATAAGAAAGTGATTAATGAAAAATGTGAAAATTAGAGTAGGATTTCTATGGCTTGACGGATATTCTTCTATCGTATAGACAAAACTTGCAAGGTCTGGGTCTTCAAAATATGTCATGAAAGGAGGATTACTATTGGAACAATCTGTTTTTTCTAGAAAATACATAATATTTATCCTACAAGTTATCTTGGCTGTCTGTATTCAATGTGTGATAACATTTTTCTGGCATCAAGAAAGAACATTTTTATTTTATACCTTGTCACTTTATGTTTCTTTATCGTTCTCTGATGATCTTAGTCAGCTGATTTTTAGAAATGAGAAGTGATGTATTTGTTTTAAGCAGCATGGAAAGTGACAGATTCGTGTCTTTAGCCATGCTAGATTCAGAATAATAGCCAATCATTCTTTAGATAACGCCCTAGTAGTTTATGTAAATGACTCAAGTAGAAAAGGAATTACCATGGTGATATTACAAAAAATTAGTTCTGCTGTGTTACGTTCGTTACGTGTCGTATCAGCAATCCTAGGAGTAGTCATTGGGAATATAGATTTAAATGCTCTATCTATTCAGCATCCAATCTGGATTTGGCTACCATTTAGGACATATAGCCACTTTTTGGGACGCTAGCTCTGATAGAAAGACTTGAATGCTATACTAAAGATGTGATTGAAAAATTAGTTGAAAGAAATAAGGAGGTTTTCTTAATGACAGGACTTAAATGGTTTGCAGGAGGCAAAGAGAGACGAGAACAAGCAGTAGCTATCATCGATGAAGTAATTGAAACTATTGGAGATAAGCCAGATTATGCTGATTTGAAGCAGGTCCTGCACTCCTACCGAACGGAACTTGCAGACTCTCGTTCAGCCACTCCCTATATCTTAAGCAGGATGTCACTGGAAATATCCGAAGTGGTCAGAAAAGACCAGCTAACCTTGTCTCCCTTTATCGAGGAGCGAATGGCAGAGTTGCGAAAATTGCTAGCGATTCGTTATGGCTATTGATGTCATTAGGGAGGATTTCTCGGTTTTAAGGTTGAGTTGTCCATTGAGAATTTGTGTTATTCCACTGTCTTGGCTATATCATTTGTTTAAATGATATTAAAATAAATCGTAACAATTGAAGCCTAAATCTTGCTTATTTACACACAAAAAAAGTTCCCATAGGAGTCATCATCCTATGGGAATTTTGTGATAAAGACTAATAAGGCAATGTCATCTGACTTTGGCTTAGGTCCACAGTTAATTCGTAGTCACTATTGTCACGAATGGTGTGTTCAAAGTCTGTGGTATAGAGAACGAGTCGGAGTTTGTCGCCCTTGTTGAGTTTGTAGATGGTTGGTTGTAAGTCCAAACCGATAGTCATCCATTCATTTGGCGTAACATCTTCAATGGTAAGAAGGTCTTTACGATTTTGCAGGTTAAGGTGTCCTTTGGTAATGACACGGTATTTGGCCTGCTTGAATGGCAGTTCACGTAAGGCTTCTTCCTTGAAGAGACGTCCGTTATCTAAACTCATGCGTTTTAATTCAGGTATTGGAGCTAGGTATTTTTTATCTCCCATTTCCAGAACCTGGGCCGAGATAAGACTACGGTTTGTGCTAGACTTAACCTTGAGCTCTAGGTGGACACGGCCATTAATCTGGATGTCTTGGTCCAGTTCAAAGTCCAAGGTAATGGCGTTGGCTTTGTCTGCAAAGAGGTCATCCTTGAAGCTTTGGTAAGCTTTACCGTATTTGGCAAAGGTTTCCTCTTCATAATGGTTAGCGATACTAGCTTCAGTCTCACCAAGCTGAATGTTTTTACCATTGTCGTGTCCAAAGTTATCGAGAACTTCCCAGGTCTGTTCAGACTGGTTGTTTTGCCAGATAACAGTAGGTAGTGTGTAGCCATTCTCCAAACCAAGGAGTTTCTGACAAATCAAGGCGTTCATGCTTTCTCGGAAGTCAATAGACTGCCAAGCATTCATGTAAACGTGTGCACCATTGTGGAAGAAGAGGTGTTTTTCAAGAGAGTCTGGAAGAGCATTGAACATTTGATAGACGTTAATCGGTTTGACATTCCAATCCTGGCTACCGTGTGTAAAGACTACAGTAGCTTTGACACGGTCTGCGAATTGCACATAGTTGCGGTCATGCCAGAACTGGCTATAGTCTCCGTGCGTACGATCAATGGCTTTGCTTAGCTCTTTGAGGTAGGTCTCATAGTCCTTTTGGTGGCGTAGGTATTCTCCAGCTAATAGGGCACGAGAATAGGTAAATTCAGTCAAGGTATCGAGATCTTCACCAGGGTAGCCTCCAGGACTAACGAGGAGTCCATTTTCACGATAGTAGTCGTACCAAGAAGAAATACCTGCTTCAGCGATTACCATCTCCAAACCGTCGACGCCAGTTGTGGCTAGGGCGTTGGACATGGTACCCAAGTATGATAGTCCAGTAGTAGTCACCTTACCAGAAGCCCAATCAGCAGTGATTGTATGCTGTCTGCTACGGCTAGTAAAGGCGCGTGCACGACCATTGAGCCAGTCGATGACAGCTTTATAGGCCAGAACCTGTTGATAGTCTCCAGAGGTCATGAAACCTTCTGAGTTGAAGGTACCAACACCGGATACATAGATAGAGGCCACACCACGAGCTAACATGTAATCGTTAAGTGTGTAGGTATCTGTGTGAGCAAAACGCTCCTGAGCCTTTGTGACAGGATTGATAGGCGTAAGGTCTGCCTCTGGTACCTTGATTTCAGGTTGTCTAAGAGAGATTTCACCTGCTGGTTTGACGAGCAAGTCTCCCTCCATCTTGTGGGTGAGCTTATCTGAAGCAGGCTCATTAGTCCCTTGTTGATAAGGACTTGCGGTCATCATGGCTGGAACTGGGAAGTCCACATTAGGACGTAAGATAGTCACCTTGACCAAGTCTAACTGCCCGTCTTTATCAGTATCTACAGGTGTTTCGACATAAACCACTTCACGGTGAAGCTGATTAGTGTCAAATGTCGCTAAGCTCTTACCATTAAAGAAGACGTAGTCATTACTTACAGGGATTAAATCCTGAGCTACTAACTGATCAATTAAGGTATTGCCAGACTGTGTGCGTGTCGCCAACAATCGATGAAGGTTGTTAAGACTGCCATCAAAAGTGATTGGAAAGGCCATTTTCTCTAGGAAAGCAGCACTGTCTGTAAAGTCCACATTAGGGACAAATCCTAGCAGTTGAAGGGCTACCAAACCAAAGACTTCAGCAGTCAAAGGACGGTCTGATTGGAAAAAGGTCAGGAGGTCAGTCTCTGTATCGGCAATCCAATTTTTCAAAGCTAAGTCGGTGTCTTCAAAGAAGAGGAAGGACTTGCGAACAAAGGCCTCAAAATTGGCTTTGGCACTAGCATCTAGAGAGACTTCAAATCCTAAAGAACGAAGTTCCTGACAAGCTATTTCAGGACTAACTGGGATGTAACTAAACTGATTAAATTTCATATTCAAAAACCTCAAAAATAATACGTAAACATTTCAGAAATATCTTTACATCAGACATTATACTTGATAAAATGATAGATGTCTAAATTATTGTAAAATCGAAAGGAAATAAAGAGACAAATGAATGATTTTCTAAAAGA
This sequence comes from Streptococcus sp. 17.1, assembly GCF_016648655.1. NCBI lineage: Bacteria > Bacillati > Bacillota > Bacilli > Lactobacillales > Streptococcaceae > Streptococcus > Streptococcus sp. 17.1. The sequence continues at coordinate 45,720 of NZ_JACLQM010000004.1, read as the reverse complement.
AGCGTTCACCAGTGAATGGGTTTTGAAATACCTCACTGAGTTTATCGCGACTGCTTTTCTTGTAGCACTTGGTAATGGTGCTGTTGCCAACGTTGAGCTTAAGGGAACAAAAGGTAACAAATCTGGTTGGATTGTAATCGCCTTTGGTTATGGTTTTGGTGTTATGATGCCAGCCCTTATGTTTGGTGATGTTTCTGGTAACCACATCAACCCTGCCTTCACACTTGGACTTGCTGCATCTGGCTTGTTCTCATGGGTAGGTGTTCCTGGATACCTTATTGCACAACTTCTTGGTGCCTTTGTAGGTCAAGCTATCGTGGTTTGGGTTCACCAACCTTACTATGTACAAACTGAGAACCCTAACAATATTCTTGGTACCTTCTCAACGATCTCAGCAGTTGACGATCATGATGATACTCCAGAAAATCGTAATCGTGCATGGGCTAACGGTTTTGCCAATGAGTTTGCGGGTTCATTCCTTCTCTTCTTTGGTGCCCTTGCCTTGACTAACAACTACTTTGGTCACAAATTGGTCTCACAAGCAGTCCAATATGGGTATGATAAAGAAGCTGTAACAGGCCAAATGGCGAATGGATCTCTTGCTGTAGCTCACATCGGTGTTGGTTTCTTGGTTTGTGCCTTGGTTCTATCATTTGGTGGACCTACAGGACCAGCCCTTAACCCAGCCCGTGATTTGATGCCACGTCTTCTTCACCACATCTTGCCAACATCAGTTCTTGGTGAGCACAAAGGTGATTCTAAATGGTGGTATGCTTGGGTTCCAGTTGTAGCTCCAATCCTTGCAGGAATTTTGGCTGTATACTTGTTCAAAGCCCTCTACCTTTAATCAATACAAAAAATCTGAGGTTCAAGCTTCAGATTTTTTTTACGCTAAAAATTTTGAAAGTAGCAAAAAAACTGAGAAAGTTTTCTCAGTTACACAGGAGTAGTTATGACTAGGATTGTAGCACCTAAGGTGAAAAGATTCCATAGGACATGAAGTGAGATAGCCGCTGATAGATTTTCTCTTTTTTGGTAAATCATAGAGAGAGCCAAGCCCATTCCAATATAAAGGAGGAGGTGGGCAAGGTTGGTAGGCATATGGAATAGGCAAAAGAGACCGGTACTCACTAAAACAGCAACTGTCGAATAAGGAGCCAGCCAAGAGAAAATCCACTTGCGAAAGAGTAGCTCTTGTAAGAAGGCTGTGGTCATCATGCCAATGGCTACTGGTAGGATAGGCGTTGTCGTAAGAGTTCTTTGAAGTTCTACATGGTAGTTGGTGTGAGTCAGTAGCATAAGATTGCTCCCAATAACCCCCATCAGAAAAATAAGCACAAAGCCCCAGATAATAGCTTTAGTATCCTTTCGGTCTAGTCTAAAGTGAGTAAGCAAACCTTCATTTTTAGCCCAAAGATAGGTAATATAAAAAATAATGAGATTGACAGCGATAATTCCCCAGCTTTCAAGGCTAGTGAAGGTCAACCCAGTCTGATTGTTATAGGACGTTGTCATACCTAAAGCCAGGTTTGGGATAGCTATCATCAGCAGTAAAAAGAATCCCTGATAGGTATGTCTAAACGCCAAATGATTGACGAGAGTTTTCATAGTCTCTATTATACTCTAAAATGAGGAAATAGCTAGTCCTAAGGTAAATATAATATAATGATTTTCATAATTTATGTGAAAGAATGTGAAAAAATTACAATCCTGTTTTTTCTTAGGAAAATCCTTGTCACACAGGCTCTTTTCGGATAAAATAGAAAAGAATGGAGGTTGTCATGACGCAATCAGGGAATTTTAAGTTTCACACACCAATCTTTCGTGTGAATAACAGACAAGAAAATATTGATTTTTACCAAAATACATTAGGATTTAAGCTTTTGACTGAGGAAAATGCCCTTGCGGTCTTCACAGATTGGACAGACCGTAACTCACTTTTTGTGATTGAGGAGTCACCAGCTTACCGTTGTCGTGCAGTTGAAGGTCCTAAGAAAATTAATAAAGTGGTTATCAAGGTTTCAGATCCACTTGAGATTGAGTACCTTTTGGCGCGTGATGATCACCAAGCCAAGGCTATTTTCCAAGGGGAAAAAGGGTATGCTTTTGAAACAATCTCACCTGAGAATGGTCTTATTTTGATGCATGCCGAAGATGACTTGTCTACTCTTAAGACAGTTGAATACGCAGATGTTGAAGAAAAAGAAGATTTCAAAGGAGTGTCAGACTTTACGGTCGAGTCTTTGACCTTGAACGTTGTTGATACAGCTCAAGCAGCTTTCTTTTACGACAATCTTTTTGGCGAAGAATTGCCTTTGTCTATCCACTTTGAGAAAGCAGAAGGTCCTGACCTCCAAGTGAGTCCAGACCAGACTTGGGATTTGGAAATTCTAGAATTTAAGGTAGCTGAAGACTACGACTTGGTTGCCTTGCATGAGAAACTTGAAAAGGAACAGTTCTCAAGTTATCTAGATACTAAAGAAAGCCTACTTGCACTGACTGATATGAGTAATATTGAGGTTTGGCTAACAAAATAATGACTAATTTTAAACAAACATTGTCAACAATTACAGACTACATCAAGGCTGACATCTTCCCGGGTGCCAGCCTTGCACTTTATGACGGACAAGATTGGCAGGAGCATTATCTAGGAACTCAGGATGGAAATATTCCGGTAGTTCCAGGAGTGACCTATGATCTAGCTAGTGTTTCCAAGGTGGTGGGAGTTGGGACTCTTTGTATCTTCTACTTACAGTCAGGAAAATTGGATTTGGATGAGAAGTTGTCCACCTATTACCCTGAAGTGGTAGACAAGACGCTAACCCTTCGTCAGCTTCTTTCTCACAGTAGCGGCATTGATCCTTTTATTCCAAACCGTGATGAGTTAGACCAAGCTGGCTTGATTGCTGCTATAAATGCCATCAAAGTTAAGTCTGATAAACATTTCTTGTATACCGATATTAACTTTATTCTCCTGGGATTGATGCTTGAGAAATTATCTGGACAAAGACTGGACAGGCTCTTTGACAGCGAAATTTTTCAACCTTTTGGTATGTCTGAAACACAGTTTGGTCCAGTTGAGGTTGCTGTTCCAACTATTGAGGGAATTCCGGGAGGAACTGTTCACGATCCCAAGGCTCGAGTGCTCAAAGAGCATACAGGTTCAGCAGGTCTCTTTTCAACCCTAAAGGACTTGGAAATCTTTATTGACCATTATTTGAGGAATGATTTTGCTAAAAATCTGACGCAGAATATCAGCCAATCCAATAAGGAACGTAGTGTCGCTTGGGACCTCCAAGGCGATTGGATTCTTCATACTGGTTATACAGGTACCTTTGTGCTTATCAATATCCCAGCTCAACGTGCAGCTATTTTCCTCAGTAATCGTACTTACTACAAGGATGAGAGAGCTCAATGGATTAAGGATAGAGACGCTTTGATTGAAATCATGAAGGAGGAGTTGGTACATTCTGACAAATAAAAATAGAAGAGGGGCATCTTTTAATCCTCTAGAAGGTGAGATTAGTGTCGGGGCGACACAATTGTTTATCTTTTTGAAGATATGTTTGATAGTCTTGTCTTATGTTACATTTGTATGGTTGGAGCATCTATTTGGTGTTGGTCAGGTCGGGCAAGAGGTGAATATTCCAAAAGTTATTGCTGTTGTACTTTTGGTTGTGACATTTTATAGGATGGGGAATGGTATCATATTTAAACTTTTTCATTTCTGTGGTTACCATGCCCGCCCCTTTGGAGAAGAGGATTACCGAGGTAGAATGTCATATATAGTATTTTTTGAAAAAACGACAAATGCCTACAAAATACTATATGATAAGCGCTCTCTTAGACATCAATTTCTTTATTTCCTAGCGACTCTTGGTAGACTCTATCTCTTAATCATCTTAGTTATTCTAATCGGTTATAGCTTCACCTTAGGAAAAGTTGGCTATATAATCTTCTTGCTCTTATGTGGTGTTTTGATTTTTTCTGTAAGATGGCTCATACATCTGAAAAGTCACTTTGTCCGTTATTTTAACTTAAAAGTTATCTCAGAGGAGTATTTTTACCCTATTTTTCTAAAGAAATAAAGACTAAAGTGATGCTTATGCGAAGGGCTCACCAAGTTAATCAAAAATTACCATGTTTTGATTGGAATCATGAAGAAGGAGTTCATAATGCAACGGTCGCTTAAGCCACCTAAACAAAGTAGATTTGTCCCTCGGTTTCTGAGTCTGCTCTTTTGCATGCTTAACGGGAGTAGTCTCTTTGTCTGTGGTATGTGTTTTACAGTGGTGATCATTTTTTTGACGACGGATAGAGATGTAGTCTCTTTTGTAGTTTTGGTATTTATTAGCTTGTTATCTAACCTTATTATTTCTTTTTATATTTTGATAAGAGAGCTACTATACAAACTGATTCATTGCCTTGGGTATCGTGCCCAACCCGATTTAAGAGTCCTTCGTATGAGAAGAGGGTTTGACATTCATTTTCCTGTCTTTGAAAAGTATGGTCAAGACTATAAGTTGCTCTACAAGAGGCGTTCCAAGAAGCTTCAAATAGAGTATTTGCTTATATGTTTAGGGTACTTTTGTGGACTCACTCATATTGTGATTGGTTACGCCTTTATACTCAGGAAAATTCTGGAGTCCTTAAAATTGACATTTACCGACTTTGCTAGATATCCTGCTTTTTTAGTTTATATGGTAACGATAATCGTTATCATTATGGGAAATCGTAGCTGGAAAAAAATCACAGAGAGATTAAAAGCTAGAAAAAATGTGACAGTTCTAGCTGTCGAGCATGGTTATCCTATATTTGCGACAAAAGAAGAAGCTTAAGCAGTAGGTCAACTGCTTAAGCTTTTTTGCTTATTAAGGATTTTTCAACAGTAATGTGTTGGATACCAGCTTCTTCAAAGATGTTACCGACTTCTTGATAGCCATTATTGAGGTAGAACTTAAGTGCACCGAGTTGAGCATGGAGAGAAATAGTCTGGAAGCCTTGTTCTTGTGCAAAATCTTCAACTTCTTTTAGGAGAATGCTCCCCAGACCTTGACCTTGGTAGTCAACAAGCACCGCCATACGTTGAAGGGTAACCTGAGTCAAGTCTTTATTCGGTAGTAGGCGTACGGTTGCTGCAGCCTTGCCTTTGTCATCATATAGAACAAAGTGGATGCAGTAGGCTTCATTCGCACCAATCTCGATGGAGCGAGGAACGCCTTGACCCTTTACAAAAACAGTGTTTCGGATGGCTACGGCATCGAGGTAAGTTTCTGAGAGTGTGTCTCTTGTATGTTTGATAATCATAGGGCAAGTGTAACAAAGTCTATAGTTAGTTGTCAATGAAAAAAAGCTCGATGCGAGGAGGTATCATCAAGCTTTTGATCTTGTTTTATTCTTTAATTTTTCGACCGTTTGTATCTTGGATAGGGCGGTTATTTTCAAATCCAAGGGTTTGGGTGAATTTTTCCACTTGTTCTTTGCTAACGGTTTCTTGATTCTTGAAGACAATCCAGTTAACACCCTCAGTACATGGAGGTGTTGTCAAGGAACCTTCGAAGTTGTAGTAGTCCTTGTCTTCAGGATAGAAATCGTCTAGTGATATAGCCTGAGGAAGCTCGGTTTCTGTATTGGCCGCCTGAGGCATTTTATCCCAGATTTGTTTTAAGGCTTGATTTTCATCGCCATAATTATAGAGAACTGAGATAACTGTGATTTTTCCATTATCTGTCTTATAGACGAAGTGCCCCTCTAGAGGATAAGTCTGACCATCAATTTCATTCTCACTAGGTGCGTGAAAATGAAACTGCTGTAATTTATAGATATCATCACCAATCGTTAGGGTATTCTTTGGATTTTTAAAGCTGACTTCAATCGTATGCCCGTTATTTTCAACTTGAGCTTCTGATTCTTGATTATTAAGGTTTAGTTCTGGAAGATCAACGTCCTCAGCTCCGGTGATATTGATCGGAGATTGTTCTTTACCATTTTTGCTGAGTTCATAATCTTTAGAAAGGTCATCCCAATGGTCTGGACCAGTAGCACCAGTATAACCCCATTGAACGTCCTTGGACTTTGAGGATTCGTTTTTTGTATCAGACTGGCAGGCTACGAGTAGGACAGTGCTTGCTACGAGAGAGACTAATCCAATTATCTTAAAACTTTTCTTATTCATTTGTCCTCCTTATACTCTTTAATCTTATAACAATGATAGTCTACGTGTTATTAGAAACCATCCGTTTAACAGTCATTGAGTATCGTTTCTCTAAGGTGCTTCTGAGAAGGAAGCGTTTGGAGATACCAAACGGAAACGCTCTAATTTTATAGCTAATCTGATGAAAAGTCAAATGTAAATGATAGCAGATTTAGAAAAATATAATGAAAACTAGTTTTTGGCAAAAATAAAAGAACCCGCTATTGCGAGCTCTTTAGTTATTTTATCCCAAAGCGTCGTCCATTGAAAGAACTTCGTGGAAGACACGTTGTGTCAATTCAGTTTTTTGTTCTGGAGTGAGGTATTTAGTGTTTACACAGTATCCAGAGATACGTACGATAACATCTTCACCGCTCATAATCTTTTCGTAAACGTCTGACAAGTCCATAACGTTCAAGTTAACGTGTTGTCCACCGTTTTCGAAGTATCCGTCAAGGATAGTTACGAGGTTGTCAACTTGTTCGTCGTGAGTCTTACCAAGGGCACGAGGCGATACTTGAGTAGTAAGTGAGATACCGTCAGCTGCATAACCGAAGTCAAGGCTTGCAAGTGAGTTCAAGTTTTGCAACCATCCACCTTTAGCTTTGTTAGATGGGTTAGCACCTGGTGAGAAGAATTCCAATTTAGACAAGTTCACTGAACCATCTTCGTTGAGGTATACCCCTTTGTGAACTGGAGAGTTACCAGTTTGTTTAGAGTAAGCAACGTTAGAAGTGATTGTAAGAAGTGAAACTGTAGCTTCTGCATCTTTGTAGAGTTTGTGGCTACGAAGACGAGTAGTGTAAGCTTCAATCAACCATTCTGCCAATTCGTTTGAACGTGGGTCATCTTCACCCCAACGTGGGTATTCACCGATTGTTTCGTAGTCGTAGATGTAGCCATCTTCGTCACGGATTGGTTTAACTGTAGCGTATTTGATTGCTGACAATGTATCAACAGTATTTGCGAAACCACAGATACCGAATCCCATGTTAGCACGTTGTTTAGTTGGCAAGAAGGCCATTTGAACAGCTTCATAGTTGTACTTATCAGTCATGTAGTGGATGATGTTAAGGGCATCTACGTAAGTGTCAGTCAACCAGTCAAGAGATTTTTCGAAGTTAGCTTTAACAGTGTCAAAGTCAAGAACTTCATCACGGATTGGATCGATATCAAATACTTTGTAGTCTTTATGAACATCGTCGTAACCACCGTTCAAACCAGTAAGAAGGGCTTTAAGTACGTTAACACGAGCACCGAAGTATTGGATGTTGTGACGTTGTTCTTCGTTTTCTGGGTCAAGTGGTGATACACAACATGAGATACAGCTCATTTCACCGTATCCGTCTTTAGCCATAGTAGTTACACCTTCGTATTGGATAGAAGAGTGTTTGTGGCTCATGTGCATACAGTAGCGACGGAATGAGTAAGGCAATTTGTCAGTCCAAAGAACTGTCAAGTTTGGTTCTGGAGAGTTACCGATGTTATCAAGAGTGTTCAAGAAACGGTAGTCCATCTTAGTAACACGGTGACGTCCGTCAGCACCCATACCAGCCATAGAAGTTGTGATGAATGTTGGGTCACCTGAGTACAATTGGTCGTAAGCTTTTGTACGAGCAAACTTAACTGTACGAAGTTTCATAACGAAATCATCAACGAATTCTTGGATTTCTGATTCAGTGTAAGTACCACGAGCAAGGTCACGTTCTGCGTATACGTCAAGGACGATTGGCACACGACCAAGTGAAGTAGCGGCACCGTTGATTACACGACATACTGCCATGAAAGCAATGTTTGTCCATTGGATAGCTTCTTTAGTATCGAAGGCTGGACGACGAACATCTACACCATAAAGGTCACCAAGGCGAACAACGTCTTGAAGTGCTTGGTATTGAAGGTTAACTTCTTCACGAAGACGGATAGTTTCTTCGTCGATTTCTTTGATAGCATTCCAGTCGTTAACTTTTTCTTGCATCAAGTAGTCAGCACCGTAGAGGGCAAGACGAGCGTAAACCCCGATGATACGTCCACGTGAGTAAGCATCTGGAAGACCAGTAACTGTGTGAGCGTGACGTGCACGACGGATGTTTGAAGTGTAAGCACGGAAGATACCATCGTTAACTGTAGTCACGTATTTTGTGAAAATTTCGTGTACAGCTGGGTCTGGTTCATAACCGTGTTCTTTCAAAGCAGTTTCCGCCATACGGATACCACCTTTAGGCATGAAGTTCAATTTAAAGAGCTCATCATTTTGGATACCATAGATAAGTTCATCTTCTTTTGAAATGTATCCTGCGTCAATGTCAGCGATTGAAGTTGGACGAGTATCCATTGGGAAGCGTCCTTCAGCTTCATAGCCTGCTTTAGTTTCATCTACGATTTTTTTAATTTTTAGAGAGCGTTCAGTTGGTCCTGCAAGGAAGCTTTCGTCACCATCATAAGGTGTGTAGTTTGCTTGAACGAAACGTGAAACGCTAGCTTTTTCTTTCCAGTCAGTTCCTTTAAAGCCTTCCCACGCTTTTTCAAAAACATCTGTGTTGGTTTTAACCGTTGCCATAGTTTGAATCTCCTATAATTCTAGTAACAAAATTATCTGTTACATTCTCTAGAAGTATTCTATCACACAGTAACCGCTTACACAACTTTAAAACTGTGTTTTTAGAGACATTCTTTTATAATACAGTTTTGAAAACGACAAATCTGTATTATAAATTTCTGTTTTTTGGTAGATTTTGGTATCATAAGGGGAGAATGCTTTGTAGTCCCAAAGTTTTATGTGAAAAGCTTTACAATGAGATAAATCTGAGAAAGGAGGCAGGGAGCCATGTTAGAGTTTCCTCTAATAAATGATACCAGTCGGAAAATCATCCATATTGACATGGACGCCTTTTTTGCTCAGGTCGAGATGAGGGATGACCCCAGTCTTAAGGACAAACCGGTTATTATCGGTCACGACCCTAGAAAAACAGGGGGACGTGGTGTGGTATCAACCTGTAATTACGAGGCTAGAAAATATGGTGTCCATTCAGCCATGTCTTCTAAGGAAGCCTATGAACGTTGTCCTAATGCTGTCTTTATCTCAGGAAATTATAGTCATTACCGAGAGGTAGGGATGCAGATTCGTGAGATTTTTAAACGCTATACCGACTTGGTAGAGCCTATGTCTATCGACGAAGCCTATCTTGATGTGACGATAAATAAACTTGGTATCAAATCGGCGGTTAAGGTAGCTAAACTTATCCAGTATGATATCTGGCAGGAACTTCATCTGACTTGTTCAGCAGGCGTTTCCTACAATAAATTTATCGCCAAACTAGCTTCTGATTTTCAAAAGCCTGCTGGTTTGACGGTGGTGCTTCCAGAGGAGGCTCAGGAATTTTTGGAAAAGCTCCCTATTGAAAAGTTTCATGGGGTAGGTAAAAAGTCAGTTGAACGTCTTCATGATATGGAAATATACACCGGTGCCGATCTTCTGAAGATTCCTGAGATGACGCTGATTGATCGTTTTGGACGTTTTGGATTTGATCTCTTTCGAAAGGCCAGAGGGATTTCCAATAGTCCTGTCAGGCCCAATCGCGTCCGTAAATCTATCGGAAGTGAGCGAACCTACGGCAAGCTTCTTTATAATGAAGATGACATCAAGGCTGAGTTGACTAAGAATGCTAGGCGGGTAGCTGAAAGTGCTCAGAAAAATAAAAAAGTTGGTCGAATTATTGTCATCAAGGTCCGTTATTCGGATTTCTCGACCTTAACCAAGCGTATGACCTTGGACAAATCGACTCAGGATTTCGACACCATCGAAAGAATTGCCCATACCATTTTTGATCAATTGGAGGAAAATAGCAGCGGTGTTCGCCTGCTCGGTGTGACGCTGACGGGTCTGGAAGATCAAGAAGGCAGGCAATTGGACCTAGATGATTTAGAGTCATTATAATAGTAGAGTTTTGATTTTTTCTTTTGGAAAGTGACCTTGAAGAATCATCAGACCTATGCTATCTTAAATAGTAACTAAAAGAAATGAGGGAATAATCTTAATGAAAAAAGTTCTTACCTATTTAGGACTGATTCTGGCAGCTTGCTTGGTTCTCGTAGCTTGTGCTTCCAATAAGCCAGCTGAGAAGAAAAAAGCGACACCAACTCCGACAGAACGTGCCAAGGCTGATGCGACAGTTTTAATTGATACTATGCTTGGAAAATCTAGTAACGGTTTTTCAAAACTCTACGGTGAAAATTACGAAGCCTGGACTGAAACGAAAGTCTTTGAAAAACAAGTTGCAGATACTATCGAAGAAAAGGGGTATACACCGGAAGACAAGTATACGTTTAAATACATTGAAGGTTATGATGCTAAGACACCAACCCAAGTGCTTTCTAAGTTCCTCAAGGTCCGTCGTAATATGATTGGTAAGATTCAGGACTATAAGCTGAAAGATGTCAAAGTTAAAGGAAATGAAGCGACAGTTACCTTTACTTCACGCTCTGTTAGTGCCTATGGTGCTGCAGCTGCTGTTCGTACTCTCCTTATGAGTCTCTATGATAACGACATTGACAAGTTGAAACAGTGGAATCAAGCTGATAACAACGATGTAGAAAAAGGTAAAGCCAAAGATCTCACAACGAAATTCCTTTATGGTGAAAACTTTAACGGCGATTTGACACAATTTAAGGATATTGATAAAGAAATGGCCTATACACCTTTGACAGGTGCTGATGATCTAGAAAAGACCTTCAAGCTAACCAAAGATGATGGGGGTAACTGGACTATTTCTGTAGAAGATTATAAAGAGCTTGCCGAAGCCTTGGTTGACCATGATGAATCAGGAAGCAGAGCTGTTTACGCTGAACGCATCCATAAGAATTTATCAGATTATCAACCTGAAGACAGTAGCGATTCAAGCAGTAAGTCATCAAGTAAGGATAAGTAGAGTTTTATTGCATTTGATGTTAAACATGTACGGAAAGCTTTTTTGGACGAGAAGAGTTGTCACACCAGTGGCAGCTCTTTTCTTATTGTTCGTTGTATCCATTCCCCCTATAACCATTTTCTATCACCACTTAGGTTTTTATTATTAGACGAGTTTGGAGGAAGATGGTAAACTGTTATCACTAACTATTAATGAAAGTATCGAGGATTATAGATATGAAAAAATGGCTTGCAGGTTTAGGGATTCTTGGCTTGTCGGTTTTGACTTTGGCTGCTTGTGGGAACAAGAGTGACAGTAAGGCATCTGGTGAAAAGCAGACGATTACTGTTGCGACAGACTCTGATACGGCGCCTTTCACTTTCAAAAAAGGCGACGACTTCAAGGGTTATGATATTGATTTGGTCAAGGCTATTTTCAAGGATTCGGACAAGTATGAGGTCAAGTTTGTGACGACACCTTTTGATTCCATCTTGACAGGGGTGGATTCTGGACGTTATCAGATTGCGGCTAACGACTTCAACTACAATGAAGAACGTGCGCAGAAATATGGTTTCTCAGATCCGATTTCACGTTCTAACTATGCCATCACTAGTGCTGAGGGTACCAAGTATACTAGCCTAGATGATTTGTCTGGTAAGACGACAGAGGTGCTTCCTGGCTCTAACTATGCTCAGTTGCTTGAAAATTGGAACCATGCCAATGCGGACAAGACACCAATTACTATCAACTATGCTTCTAGCTCAACGGGTCTTTCAACACGTATTCAACATATTCAAGAAGGAAAAATTGATTTTATCCTTTACGATGCCATTTCGTCTGAGTACATTGTCAAAGATCAAGGCTATAAGCTAGCTGTAAACAAGATTAAAGACGATATTGGTATGAAGACTGATGGTCTTGAATATCTTCTATTCTCAAATGATAAGCAAGGTAAGGAACTCAAGGCCTTTGTTAATAAGCGTATCAAAGAGCTTAAGAAGGATGGAACCCTTGCCAAACTCAGCAAGGAATACTTCGGTGGCGATTACGTCAGTGATTTGAAATAAGACTGTTAAAAGTTGAGACTGCTGTCTCAGCTTTGAATTGAACACAAAGCTTTCTTTTGAGGCTTTCCTGAGGTGATGACGGACGTCAGCGACCTTCGTCGAAGCTCCATGACTAAGTTTTGAGCCTAAGGTCTCAAAACTTCCGAACACCTGAAACTTTAAAGTTTCAGGTGTTTTTCTCACGTCGGAAAGCCTCGGTTTATGCTCACTTTGTTCGTGAAATAAGGAATTAGTTCAAATCTTCTTAGTCTTAATAAGGTATTGCTATCAGTGATACGATTTTCTTATCACTATGATAAGAAAAGACTATTTCACAGACTTTCTGAGTCGTGCTAAAATGAATACTATAGAATTTATGATAAGATAATTGGACGGTTAGCACTAGGCTAACCTACTTTTTTAGAAAGAAAGGGCGACATTGTGAAAAAGAGTATAGAAGCATTTAATCGGTCACCTTGGTATCTCCAAGTTATCATGGGTTTGGTTGGTTTGGCAGTAGCAGTTACTTTAGCCATTCCCTTGTCTTGGCTAGTAGAAATTCTTTGGGGTTATATTTTGCAACTGGTTACGATTGTCTTCAAGTGGATTTCATCTTGGATGCCAGCTGGTAAACTCTTCTCATGGAAGGCAGTCTTCGATGCTGTTCCTAAGATTGTGGAACGCTTGCCTTTAACTTTGGGCTTGACCATTGCAGGTGCTTTCTTCGGTTTGATTTTGGCCCTTGTCTTTGCGGTCGTTAAGATCAATCGAGTACGTATCCTTTATCCGATTCAAGCAGTTTTTGTAAGCTTCTTACGTGGGACACCAATCCTTGTACAACTCATGTTGACTTACTATGGTATTCCACTCTTCCTTCGTTACTTGAATGGTGAGTTTGGTTTAGATTGGAACATTAATGAGATTCCACCAGCTATCTTTGCCATTACAGCCTTTGCCTTTAACGAAGCAGCCTACATGAGTGAAACCATTCGTGCAGCAATTCAAGCTGTTGATGCGGGGGAAATCGAAGCAGCCCGTTCTCTTGGGATGACATCAGCACAGGTTTACCGTCGTGTCATTATCCCAAATGCGGCAGTTATTGCAACTCCAAGTTTGATTAACAGTTTGATTGGTTTGACTAAGGGAACATCACTTGCCTTTAGTGCTGGTATCGTCGAAATGTATGCACAGGCTCAAATCTTGGGTGGTGCCGACTACCGTTACTTTGAACGTTATATCTCAGTTGCCCTTGTATACTGGGTAATCTCAATCTTGATTGAGTACATTGGTCGTTCAGTTGAAAATCACATGGCCATTAAGGCGCCTGAAGTGACTGACATTTCTGGAATTGGAGGTGACCGCTAATGATTAGTATCAAAAATTTGACCAAGGAATTTTCAGGTCAAAAGGTTCTCGATGGTATTGATATCGACATTGAAAAGGGTGAAGTTGTAGCTCTTGTTGGTGCCTCTGGTGCAGGGAAATCAACAATTCTTCGCAGCTTAAACTATTTGGAACAACCTGATTCTGGTACCATTATCATTGATGATTTCAAGGTAGATTTTGAAACAATTACCAAAGAACAAATCCTTACTCTTCGTCGTAAGTTGGCCATGGTGTTCCAACAGTTCAACCTCTTTGAACGTCGTACAGCCTTGGATAATGTTAAGGAAGGTCTTAAGATTGTTAAGAAACTTTCTGACGAAGAAGCTACCAAGATTGCCAAAGAAGAGCTCGCTAAGGTTGGGCTTTCTAATCGTGAAAATCACTACCCACGTCACTTGTCGGGTGGTCAAAAACAACGTGTGGCCTTGGCCCGTGCCCTTGCAATGAAGCCTGATGTGCTCTTGCTTGACGAACCAACATCTGCTCTTGACCCTGAGTTGGTTGGTGAGGTTGAAAAATCAATCGCTGATGCGGCTAAGTCAGGTCAAACCATGATTTTGGTCAGTCACGACATGAACTTTGTTTATCAAGTGGCTGACAAGGTGCTCTTCCTTGAAAAAGGTCGTATCCTTGAACAGGGAACACCTGATGAAATCTTTAACCATCCAAAAGAAGAACGAACAAAAGAATTTTTCGCTTCTTATTCAAAACAATATCTTTAAGATGGGATTTTTGTTACAATAGAAAAGGTAGTGGGAGTGGACGATACTTTAGTCCATAGTCAAAGTCCCACAAGGATGATTAGGAACTTTTGAATGTTTCAAAGGCGACTAAGTGTCCAATCAGAGACTGCATCGTGCAGTTATTACTAGTCGAATTTAGAGGTTGGAGAATGTTATCTCAGCCTTTTCTATTTCTCACTTTAGGATGATTTATGTTATTAAATATTTTTAAATTTTACCTCTTAGGCCTTGTGATTGCTTTCTTTGTGTGCTTGGTGATTGGTGCCATTTGGCTTGGATGGCGTGCTTTACGTCGTGCGGACAAAACTGTGAAGGAGCGTCAAGGTGCCCTCTATGATGCTATTATGATGTCGATGGTTTCGATTCCCGTTTTGGCATTTGCTTTTATGGCGATTCTTATCGTGCTGAATGCATAATTCTAGCTTTGTTGGCACATTAGGTGTAAGATATCTCTACAAGAAAATCATATAAGGAGTTACTCATGTACGATACAATTGTTATTGGAGCTGGTCCTGCGGGGATGACTGCAGCACTCTATGCAGCACGTGCCAACCTTAAAGTGGCAACTTTGGAGCAAGGTGCTCCTGGTGGACAGATGAATAATACGTCTGATATTGAAAATTACCCTGGTTTTGAAAGTATTTCTGGTCCAGAATTGTCAATGAAGATGTTCGAACCTTTGGAAAAATTGGGCGTTGAAAATCTTTATGGTATCGTGTCTGGTATCGAAGACAAGGGTGACTATAAAGTTGTCAAAACTGGTGATGAAGAGTACCAAACCAAGACAGTTATCATTGCGACTGGTGCCAAACACCGCCACATTGGTGTTGCTGGCGAAGAAGAGTATAACAGCCGTGGGGTGTCTTACTGTGCGGTCTGTGATGGTGCCTTCTTCCGTAATCAAGACCTCTTGGTTGTTGGTGGTGGAGACTCTGCCGTTGAAGAAGGAATTTATTTGACACGCTTTGCTAATAGCGTGACCATTGTTCACCGTCGTGATGAATTGCGTGCCCAAAAGGTTCTTCAAGACCGCGCCTTCGCCAATGAAAAGGTTAAGTTTATCTGGGACTCAGTCGTTGAAGAAATCAAGGGTGATGACATCAAGGTTCGCAGTGTTGATATCAAGAATGTCAAAACTGGTGAGGTGACTAACCACGAATTTGGCGGTGTCTTCGTTTATGTGGGACTTGATCCTGTTTCAGATTACTTGACAGGTCTCGACATCACTGACCAGGACGGTTGGGTAATTACAGATGATAAGATGGCGACACGTATTCCTGGTATCTTTGCCATTGGGGATGTCCGTCAGAAAGACCTTCGCCAAATTACAACAGCCGTAGGTGATGGTGCCACAGCTGGTATCGAAGCTTATAACTACGTGACTGCACTTGGTGATAAGTAAAATGAATGAAAACTCGGGAGCTTCTCGAGTTTTTTGTGTTCTCTTGGGGGGATTTAGCTTGTCTAGTCCCCTTTGGACCAACATCTAAGTGTGATTTTTTGTTATAATAGAAAAGTCTTACTAAAAATCAGTAAAAACGAGGTGACCGACTTGCGTGTTGTAGCAGGTGAATTTGGCGGGCGTCCGCTTAAAACGTTAGAAGGCAAAACGACTCGTCCAACAACGGACAAGGTCAAGGGTGCCATTTTCAATATGATTGGTCCTTTCTTTGATGGAGGACGTGTTTTGGATTTGTTCTCGGGGAGCGGTAGTCTGGCCATTGAGGCAATTAGTCGTGGCATGTCTTTTGCTGTCCTCGTGGAAAAGGATCGTCGGGCACAGGCTGTTATCCAGGAAAATATTAAGATGACAAAGAGTGAGAAACAGTTCCAGCTTTTGAAGATGGATGCAGTACGTGCGCTGACACAATTGACAGGAAAGTTTGACTTGGTGCTTTTAGATCCACCTTATGCCAAAGAGCAGATTGTGGCCAATATTACTCAGTTAGAGGAGCAAGGACTCTTGGCTGAGGAAGTTATGTTGGTTTGTGAAACTGATAAGGCTGTGGACCTGCCTGAAGAAATTTCAAACTTTGGGATTTGGAAACAGAAAACCTATGGTATCAGTAAGGTGACCGTTTACGTGCGTTAGCCTTTTATAGGGAAGTTGTAGAAAGGAATGCTATGACAAAGATTGCTATGTTTACGGGGTCTTTTGATCCGATTACTAATGGGCATATGGATATTATTGCCAGAGCCAGCAAGCTCTTTGATGAGCTTTATATCGGTCTCTTTTATAATAAAAATAAGCAGGGCTTCTGGGATGTGGAGACTCGCAAGCGTATCCTGGAAGAGGTTGTGGCAGATTTTCCCAATGTCAAGGTTATAACGGCTCACGATAGTCTGGCTGTAGATGTCGCCAGAGATCTTGGGGTGACTTATCTGGTTAGAGGCCTTCGTAATGCGACAGATTTTGACTATGAGGCTAATATGGATTATTTCAATAAGGGGCTGGCGCCTGAGCTTGAAACGGTTTATTTGATTGCTAGTCATGAGGTGACACCAGTGTCCTCGAGTCGAGTGCGTGAGTTGATTTATTTTGAGGGGGACATTAGTTCTTATGTTCCTCAAGCAGTTGTTAAGGAAGTGGAGGCCAAGCGTGGCAAACAAGACAAAATCTAAATCGCTATTAGGGAAAATGTGGCGGATTAAGTGGTGGTTATTAAGTATTATTACGGTACTTTTCCTCCTCTTTTCCCTCTTTTTCCCGCTAAATAATTATTATGTTGAGCTTCCGGGTGGTGCTTTTGATACTAAGGAAGTCTTGACTGTAGATAAGAAAGCTGATGATTCAAAAGGATCCTACAATTTTGTGGCGGTGGCTCAAACCAAGGCAACTTTGGCCCTCATGCTCTATGCTCAGCTTAATGATTTTGCAAAGCTTCAAACGGCTGAAGAGGCAACTGGAAATTACTCTGATGAAGATTTCATGCGTATCAATCAATTCTACATGGAGACTTCCCAAAACCAGGCGATTTATCAGGGCTTGACTCAGGCTGGTAAGGAGGCTAGCTTGGAGTATATGGGTGTTTATGTGCTTCAGGTGGCTGATGATTCTAGTTTCAAGGGTGTCCTTAATATTGCGGATACGGTGACAGCTGTCAATGGCAAGACCTTTGATAATTCTACTGACTTGATTAAATACGTCCAAGGACTTAAGTTGGGTTCAAAAGTCAAGGTCACTTATACGACAGAGGACAAAGAAAAGACTGCCACTGGTAAGATCATTAAGATTGCTAATGGTAAAAATGGTATCGGTATTGGTTTGACGGATCATACTGAGGTCAAGAGTCCTGAAAACGTGAAGTTTAAACTTGATGGTGTTGGTGGACCAAGTGCGGGGCTTATGTTTACTTTGGCTATTTACGATCAGGTGTCTGGTCAAGACCTCAAGGCTGGCCGTAAAATTGCTGGAACAGGCACTATTGAAAAGGATGGGGCTGTCGGTGATATCGGCGGGGCCTACCTCAAGGTGAAATCAGCGGCTGATAGTGGCGCAGATATTTTCTTCGTGCCAAATAATCCAGTAACTAAGGAAATGAAAAAGGCTGATCCGGATGCTAAGACTAACTATCAAGAGGCCAAGGAAGCTGCCAAGAAACTGGGGACCAAGATGAAAATCGTCCCTGTTAAAACAGCTCAAGAAGCCATTGATTATTTGAAAAAGACTAAGTAAGAAGAGAGAGTAGGACAGGCAGAAATCCATGATTTTTGTCCTAGTCTTACTCTCTTTTTAAGGTCAAAGTGTTATAATAGTCTTTATGAAAAAACGTTACAGAACAGTCAATGATTACTATCGTGAAATTTTTGGCGAAAAGATTTTCAAACTTCCTATAGATGCGGGCTTTGATTGTCCCAACCGTGATGGCACAGTGGCCCACGGTGGCTGTACCTTTTGTACGGTATCGGGGTCTGGGGACGCCATTGTAGCTCCTGAGGCGCCGATTCGTGAGCAGTTTTACCATGAGATTGACTTTATGCACCGCAAGTGGTCAGAAGTTCAGAAATATCTGGTTTATTTTCAAAATTTTACTAATACCCACGCTCCGCTTGAGGTTATCAAGGAACGCTACGAACAGGCTATCAATGAGCCTGGTGTTGTTGGCATCAATATCGGTACTCGCCCAGACTGTTTGCCAGATGATGTGATTGATTATCTGGCAGAACTCACAGAACGTATGCATGTGACTGTTGAACTTGGTTTGCAGACGACTTATGAAGAAACGTCAGAACTCATTAACCGAGCACACAGCTATGAACTCTACGTAGAGACCGTGAAGCGTGTGCGTGAGCGTGCACCAAAGGCTGAAATTGTATCGCACCTGATTAATGGATTGCCAGGGGAAACCCACGAGATGATGGTGGAAAATGTTCGCCGTTGTGTGACGGACAATGACATTCAGGGCATCAAACTCCACCTCCTCCACCTGATGACCAATACGCGTATGCAAAGAGATTACCACGAGGGGCGTCTTAAATTGCTGAGTCAGGAAGAGTATGTGTCAATCATCTGTGACCAGTTGGAAATCATCCCTAAGGATATCGTCATTCATCGTATTACTGGTGATGCGCCGCGAGATATGTTGATTGGTCCTATGTGGAGTCTCAACAAGTGGGAAGTCCTTAATGCCATCGACAAAGAGATGGAACGTCGTGACTCATGGCAAGGGTGCAAAGTAGCTAGCGAGAAGGAGGAAAAAGCATGATTAAACGACCCATTCATTTATCTCATGACTTTCTAGCAGAAGTGCTGGATGATGAGAGTATAGCTATCGATGCGACCATGGGAAACGGCAATGATACAGCCTTTCTGGCTGGCCTTGCCAAGAAGGTCTATGCCTTTGACGTGCAGGAGCAGGCGCTTGAAAAGACCAGTCAACGCTTGTCAGACCTGGGAATTGAAAATGCGGAACTCATTTTAGATGGTCACGAAAATCTGGACCGTTATGTCACGGAACCTATTCGAGCAGCTATTTTCAATCTGGGCTACCTGCCATCTGCAGACAAAAGTGTCATCACTAAGCCCCATACGACTCTTGAGGCCGTTGAGAAAATTCTTGACCGTCTAGAGGTTGGTGGGCGCTTGGCTATTATGATTTACTACGGTCATGATGGTGGTGATATGGAGAAGGATGCTGTGCTTGAGTACGTTATCGGTTTGGACCAGCGTGTTTTCACAGCTATGCTTTACCAACCCCTTAATCAAATTAATACCCCACCATTTTTGGTGATGTTGGAGAAATTACAATGATTACAGATATTAAAGAAAAACTTGCAGATATGCAGGCCAAATATATTGATAAGCAGAGTGCCGAGGGTACTTTGAAAAAGGTTGATAATCGTAAAACGGCTAAGATCAAGAAAAAGTTAGCTAGTCTTGAGGTCGAACGTTGCCATAAACTTTTAGCCAAGGAAGATGTCACTGCCATTGATAAAAAAATTAGTAAGCAAAAAGAACTATTCTCAAACTGTTGTCATAAGGAAGGGTAGGAGGAGCTATGCATCTATCGTTAGCTTTGCTTGTTCTTCTTTTTAGCTTGATTTTATCGAACGTTATCAATCGTATCTTTCCACGTCTTCCCTTACCCTTGATTCAAATTATTTTTGGAGTGGGTATCGGTTTTCTTTTTAAGGGACGTGCTTTCGAGCTTGAAACGGAACTTTTTCTAGCTTTCATTATTGCTCCCTTGCTGTTTCGTGAGGGTGAAGAAAGTGATATTACCAGTATTTTACGTAACTGGAAGCTCATTCTATTTTTGATTTTTCCAGTCATCTTCGTGTCTACACTGGGAATCGGTTATCTTGCTAAGGCTGTCTTGCCTGCCTCAGTGCCTTTGTCTGCCTGCCTAGCTATTGGGGCGGCTCTTGGGCCAACGGATTTGGTGGCCTATTCAGCTATTTCTAAACGTTTCAGTTTTCCAAAGTGGATTAGCTACATTTTGCAGGGGGAAGGTCTTCTGAACGACGCCTCTGGCTTGGTCGCCTTTCAGGTGGCGGTGACTGCATTGACCACAGGTACCTTCTCTCTCCTTGGGGCGAGCTGGAATTTGGTTATTTCTGTGCTTGGTGGTTTTTTAGTTGGCTTGATTACAGCCTTATTTAATCGTCTCTTTTTAACCATTTTGGACAATATGGATGCTGCTGATGTCACAGGTGCTCTCTTACTAGAGTTGGTACTACCGATTTCCTCTTACTTTGTAGCCGAGGAAATTCATGCTTCTGGAATTATTGCTGTTGTCGTAGCAGGGATTTCGCTTGCCAGTCGTTTCAAAAAAATCACCGTTTTTGATGCTAAGTTGGATAGTGTTTCTCATACGATTTGGGGAACCATTACCTTCATGCTTAATGGCATGGTCTTTTTCCTCTTGGGAACAGAACTTCCAACCCTAGCAGCCCCAGTACTGCGTAGCAGTACTTACGATAATCTCTGGATGCTTCTTGCTATCATCCTTCTAACAGCGACCATGTTTGGTATTCGTTTTGTTATGATTAGTGCAGTATTTGCTCAAAGAGCTTGGAGGGCCAAACGATCACTAAAAAAAATCTGGAAGGGTGCTACTCTGTTAACCTTTTCAGGTGTTAAAGGAACGGTTTCCATTGCAACCATCCTTTTGCTTCCAGTTGCCAATATGACTGCTCTGGAACATAGTCTTTTGCTTTTTACGGTAGCGGGTGTGACCTTGCTGAGCTTCTTAACAGGGATTTTAGTCCTACCTAAGCTAGCGACTGGACCAGCGCACACGACCAACCATTATATGCAGATTGCCATTCTCAATGATGTGGTCGATGAGTTGGAAAAAGATCTAAAACAGTCTACCAATCAAGGGGCTGTCTATGCTACTATTGACAACTACAATCAACGCTTGGAAGATTTAATCTTGGAGCAGGAATCAAATGATGTCAAAGAAGAGTTGGCCAATATCCGAGTAATGATTATGGAAATTGAGAGTGAGGGTCTGGAATATGCCTACAAGAAGGGTAAGATTTCAGAACTCGAATACAATCTCTACCAACGTTATATCAAGGGCTTGGAACGTCGTATCAACCGTGGTTTTGTCTCTAGCCTTTCTTACGCCCTAGCTGTCTTTGTGCGTGGCCTTCGTAGATTGTTACACTTAGCTCTTACTTTCAAGTTTCATATTGATCAGGATGAAACGAGAAGAGGTCCTAGGTTGACGGAAGAAAACCGCGACCATATGACTGAGCTCTATTTGACAAATACTGAGCAGATTTTGGAAGCCCTGAGTAATCTGGAAGGTGTTTATCATTCAGATCTCTTGTCTTATCTGAAACGCAGTCGCCTTCAAGAGGCTGAGATTATTCAATCAGGTGCCTTTGTTGAGCGGGTTATCACCCATCTTCATCCAGACAATATTGATGAAATGTTGCGTGGCTACTATTTGGAACGTAAGGTTATCAACGAGTACGAGCAGGCTGAACTTATTTCTAGCCGTTATGCCAAGCAGCTTCGTAAGGAAGTCAATACTTTGGAGGATTACTCTCTCAAAGAAACTAGCAACACGTTAACCTATGATATGATTAATCTGGCTCGAGGTCGAGCTTAAGCAATGAATGTTATCACAAAAAGAAGCCAAGAAAAATTTTGGCTTCTTGTTCATATATTTTTATAGAACAGCTTGTCGTTCCAGCCTTAATTTTGTATGGCGTATCGAAAATAAAAGAGGAGTAGTGATAAAAGAACAAGTCCCCTAGACATTATCTGGGGGACTTGTTTCTTTGAGTGATTTTTATAGAAGAGGGTTAATGTAAAAACGATGGTCATCAATTGGAATAATTTGAACAGGATTTTGGTAGAAGTCAGCTAAAACTTCCGGTGTGATGATATCATTTTTTGGTCCTTGTGCCACGATTTTTCCTTGACGGAGTAGGAGGATGTGGTCCATTTTTTCAGTGATTTCTTCAGCATGGTGGGTGACGTAAAGGACCAGTGGTGCGTGAGGAAGCGAGGTGATACGGTCAATCTGACGTAAGAGCTTTTCGCGGGCAAACAGATCCAAGCCAACAGTTGCTTCGTCAAGGATGATGATGTCGGGATCTTCCATCAGACTACGAGCAATTAAACAGATTTGCTTTTCTCCCTGAGAGAGACCACGGTATTTACGACCAATCAAATCACCAGCACCAAGTGAAGTCAGCATATCCTTGGCTTCTTGTAGCTCTTTGTCTCCATAGGCTTTGTAGAGGATTGAGCTCTTGTATTTACCTGTAAGGACGATTTTTTCAGCTGTCATATGTTGAGGAAGACGCTCAGTGATGAAGGAGCTGACGATACCGATATGTTGACGAAGACCTGTGATGTCTCCATTCCCAAAGGTGTAGCCTAGTATCTCAGCCTTTCCCTCAGAAGGAAAGAATTCAGCTGTCAACAAACGTAGGAGGGTTGATTTTCCAGCACCGTTAAGTCCCAGAATAGCCCAAGTTTGACCTTTTTCAACTGTCCAGTTAAGGCCAGACAAAAGTGTTTTTCCTTGGCGGGCCAAACTGACATTTTCTAATCGTATAAGTGACATAAGTCTCTCCTTTGATGATAAATTACTCTAATTATAGCATAAAATAGACACCTTTATTGGGAAATTATGGTATAATGAAAGTCAGAATTTTTTTTTAGAGGAGAAGAAAAAATGGAAGACTCGAGTGGTCAGTCCTTATTATTTCAATCTATTTTACTACTAATTTTAACCTTGCTTACAGCCTTTTTCTCAGCATCTGAGATGGCTCTCGTATCACTTAACCGCTCACGTGTAGAGCAAAAGGCAGAAGAAGGTGATAAGAAATTTATTCGCCTACTCAAGGTTCTTGAAAATCCAAACAACTTCCTATCAACTATCCAAGTTGGTATTACCTTTATTAGCCTCTTACAGGGGGCCAGTCTCTCTGCGTCACTAGGTGCAGTGATAGCGACTTGGTTTGGTCATGTGGCTTGGGCTAAGACAGCGGGTAGCATGATTTCTTTGGTTGTCTTGACCTATATCTCTATCGTTTTTGGGGAACTTTATCCAAAACGTATCGCTATGAATCTCAAGGAAAATCTAGCCATCTACTCGGCACCTGTCATTATTGTTACAGGTAAGATTGTTAGTCCCTTTGTTTGGATTCTTTCGGCGTCAACCAATCTTTTGTCTCGTTTGACACCTGCGACCTTTGATGATGCAGATGAACAGATGACACGTGATGAGATTGAGTACATGTTGACAAAGAGTGAGGATACACTTGAGGCTGAAGAAATTGAAATGCTCCAAGGGGTATTCTCTCTTGATGAATTGATGGCGCGTGAGGTTATGGTTCCTCGTACAGATGCCTTCATGATTGATATTGAAGACAACACTCAAGAAAATATCCAAGCTATTCTCAAGGAAAGTTTCTCTCGTATTCCTGTTTACGAAGATGACAAGGATAAGATTATCGGTGTCATTCATACTAAAAACCTTCTAAAAGCAGGTTTTGAACTTGGTTTTGAAAATATCAAACTTCGTCGAATCATGAATGAACCACTCTTTGTTCCTGAGACTATCTTCGTAGATGATCTCTTGGCAGCCTTTCGTAACACCAATAATCAGATGGCTATCTTGCTTGATGAATACGGTGGCGTTGCTGGTCTTGTTACCTTCGAGGACCTTTTGGAAGAAATCGTTGGTGAGATTGACGACGAAACAGATAAATCTAGTGTGGAAGTTCGTGAAATTGGTGAGAATACCTATATTGTCGAGGGAGCTATGACTCTTAACGACTTCAATGAACATTTTGATACAGAACTTGAGAGTGATGACGTTGATACTATCGCAGGTTATTATTTGACTGGTGTGGGAGCCATTCCAACTCAAGAAGTCAAGGAACACTATGCAGTTATCAACAAGGACAAACACCTCGAATTTATCAATGATAAGGTTAAGGATGGTCGTGTAACCAAACTTAAGGTAATCATCACGGCAGCTCCAGAAGAGGCAGAAGAATAGTTTTCTACATGTTTTTATTAGAAAATATTGGAACTTAAAAGCGACTATTTACTAATTAGGCACTTTCTCTCATTATGAGTGAAAGTGCTTTTTCTTATCTATCTTGGAATATCAGCTTATCAAAATAATAAGATTAGAAAACGTCTATAAAACACGTCATAAAGCCTTTTTTACCTATCAAAACTGCCGGACTTTGTCAGGAAAACAACCATAATTTTGAAGATAATCTAACATTTTTCAGCGTATTGATAGATTTAGAATAAAAATAAATAAGATTTTAATTAAAACAGTCTTTTATTACTTTTTTATGGTAGAATATAAATTAACTGATAAATGAAAAAAGGAGAATCTTGATGGCTTCTAAAAAATCTATATATAGTAGCTTGCTTTTACTCACCCTTACCCTAGGAGCTTTTGTACCAGTAACTTCTTTTGCGGACGATGGTATTGCGACAAATGATGCTGTTCTTACACAACCAACGACAGATCGTGCAGTAACTGGTCCTTCAACAGCCCCAAGTGATGGAGACTTGGCTCGTAGCAATGATTCAAACACAGGTGCGGCAACGCCAACAACACCAACACCTACAGTTCCTGAAGTACCAGCTGAACCAACAACACCAGCAACTCCAGAAACACCTGCGACACCGGCTCCAACAGCTGATTCATCTACAAAACCAGCTGATAAACCAACTGAGAAACCAGCCGATAAGCCGGAAGACCCAGCTTCAGCAACTGATAAAGGGACAAGCGAAGCACCTCAAAACCCTGAAACTCCAGCAGTGAATGTTAATGGACAACCTGTTGTTACTGTAACACCGACAGCTCCAGTTATCACTGCAGCTGGCCAAACAATTGTGTCTACACAAAATAGCCAAATTGTTATCGCTAACACTGATGGTACAACAAGTGTTGTTGCTCCTGAAACAGTAGGATTCAAAGTGAACGCTGACGGTACATTGACTGGTAAAGATGCTAAAGGTAAGGAAGTTACACTTCCTAAGACTGGTGAAGCATCAACAGTAATCTTGACAATGGTAGGAACATTCTTCCTTGCTGCTGCAGCCTTTTTGGGGCTTAAGAAACGTGCCTAGTAATATAGATGATAAAAGACTGGATTTTTCCAGTTTTTTTGTTTTTCTTCTGGTATAGTATAGATATTCCTTAATTTCAGATGTATTATAGTATAACCTTTGCCTGAATTCAGGCAGATATGGAGCATGTTTCTGATAAAAGAGGTATAATAAAAACATGTAAAAAGCGTTTTCAAGGAGGCTGCCATGGCAGAAATTGATTACAGTCAGGTGACTGGACTTGTTCATTCAACCGAAAGTTTTGGATCCGTAGATGGTCCTGGTATCCGTTTTATTGTTTTCATGCAAGGCTGTAAGATGCGTTGCCAATATTGTCATAACCCAGATACTTGGGCTATGGAGTCAAATAAGGCTGTTGAACGTACAGTTGAAGATGTCTTAGATGAGGCTCTTCGTTTCCGTCATTTCTGGGGTGAGCATGGTGGTATCACTGTATCAGGTGGTGAGGCCATGCTTCAGATTGATTTTGTCACTGCCCTCTTTACAGAGGCTAAGAAGCTAGGGATTCATTGTACGCTTGATACTTGTGGGTTTGCTTACCGCAATACTCCTGAGTATCATGAAGTTGTTGACAAACTTTTGGCTGTTACTGACTTGGTCCTACTTGACATCAAAGAGATTGATCCTGAACAACACAAGTTTGTGACCCGTCAACCTAATAAAAATATTTTGGAATTTGCTCAATATCTGTCTGATAAACAAGTTCCAGTCTGGATTCGCCATGTTTTGGTACCTGGTTTGACAGACTTTGACGAACACTTGGTTAAGCTTGGTGAGTTTGTAAAAACCTTGAAAAATGTCGATAAATTTGAAATTCTTCCCTATCATACAATGGGTGAGTTCAAATGGCGTGAGCTCGGTATTCCATATCCTTTGGAAGGGGTCAAACCACCAACGGCAGATCGGGTTAAAAATGCCAAAGCTCTCATGCACACTGAAACGTATCAAGAGTATAAAAATCGTATCGGTGTTAAAACCTTGGATTGAAAAAGAAGCTCTTGACAAGAGCTTTTTAACTTTGCTATTATTTAGGGAGCAATAAAGAGTAGGTAAATTATGTTTCGTATTTTAAAATTTGATGATGACTTTGTTTATCTCAGTCATCCTGACGGGCGACTTAAGAAAATAGATCGCACGCTTTTTGATTTTGATATAAAATTAGGAGACCGTATAGATGTCTATCAGGATGGGGACTTGACAGTTGTTACTCCGGCAGAAGTCCAAACGGACTTGAGCCTAGAGGGAGACAAATCTGTTAAATCACACCTCTTGCAGGGGATTTTAGATCTTTTCCTTGAGACCCTTAATATTCACAATAATCATTTGGGTGACTTGAAGAAGATTTTCACACAGTTATTGATTACACTCTTCATGGCTTGGAGCTTGTTGGGAGTTATTCTGGTTGAGATTCTTCTCTTTGCAGAGTCAATTATTGTCTTCCTATGGAGACTCTTGGTTCGTCTTATTAAGTGGATGCATATTAAAGACAACACTAAGGTCTTGATTGATGAAACGCAAAAACGTCATGCTAAGCGTGAGCGTCAAAAAGCCCAAAGACGTGAGCAGGAAAGACGTCGTCAGGAAGAACTTGAAGAACGTGAATATCTTCGTGAAACAGAACGTCAAAAGGAACTCATGATTGTTGAAGCTAGCCTTAGTCAGGAAGCAGAACGTGAGAGCCTTTCAACTAGCCTTGCTTTGGAGCAAGCAGGTGCCTCAAGTCAATCTGCTAGTGAAGACTTGGCCGAAGAAAGCCAGTCAACTTCAGAGTCAGAAGTAATGTCTGAATCAGCAAAGTCAGAAAAATAGAACAGAAAAAAGAACTGAGATTAAGATCTCGGTTCTTTTTCATATGAGAAAAGCACCAGAGGTGCTTGTGAGAGGTGACTAAAGTGTTTTTTCAGAGTCACGAACAATGAGCAAGTCAACTTTTGCGTGACGGAGAATGTATTCAGAAGATGAACCAATAAGCAAGCGTTCAAAAGTATTGAGACCTGTGGCACCAACCATAATAAGGTCAACATTTTCCTTATCAGGGATATCAACAGCCAAGAGGCTCTTAGGATTACCGAACTCAATAACTTTGCGAATCTTGGTTAAACCAGCTTCTCTGGCTTGGCGTTCAAAGTCAGCCAAAACAGCTTTAGCTTCGTCTTCTAGTTTTTCATAGATGTAAGAGTCGAAAGTCGCAACGCTTTGAAGGGCGCGTGTATCGATAACGTGTACCAATAGTAACTGAGCATTATTACGTTTTGCAACGTGCACACCTTTAATAAAGGCCAGTTCTGATTCGTAAGAACCGTCGACAGCTACCATAATACGTTCATATTGTTGAGACATAAGCTCTACCTCCTATCTTTAGCTTTATTATACTCCTTTAATCTAAAAAATGAAAGCGTTGTTATAGATTTTCTGAAATCTTTTTTTGACTGCTTACTTTAGGACGCTCTTAGTAATGTGAAGATTTCAGTATTATCTAAAAATTGAAGATTGCTTGAAAAAGAGGTATAATACAATCTGTTATTAGCTTCGTAAGAAACATGATAATTAAAAAAGAGGAAGACAAGTCTTCAGAAATGATACCAAATGGCCAAGCCTAAAGTTGGTGTCAATAAAAGTGGAAATCCCCATCAGGTGTTGAATTTTCTTATTTTCTGCTAGATGTATCTACTTTTAGTATCTTTTGAAAGGATTAACTTATGAAAACATTTGATAAATCATCAAAGTTGGATCACGTTGCCTATGATATTCGTGGACCAGTTTTGGATGAAGCCAACCGTATGATTGCCAATGGTGAAAAGATTCTTCGTCTTAATACAGGAAATCCTGCGGAATTTGGCTTTACAGCACCGGATGAAGTCATTCGTGATTTAATTATGAATGTTCGTAACAGTGAAGGGTATTCGGATAGTAAGGGGATTTTCTCAGCTCGTAAGGCGATTATGCAGTACTGCCAGCTAAAGGGATTCCCAAATGTAGATATTGATGATATTTATATTGGTAATGGTGTTTCAGAAATGATTTCCATGTCTATGCAGGCCTTGCTTGATGATGGAGATGAGGTCTTGGTCCCAATGCCAGACTATCCTCTTTGGACAGCTTGTGTCAGTCTAGCTGGCGGTAATGCCGTACACTATGTCTGTGATGAAAAATCTAACTGGTATCCAGATATTGATGATATCAAATCAAAGATTACGTCAAATACTAAGGCAATTGTAGTCATCAATCCCAATAATCCTACAGGTTCGCTCTATCCTAAGGATGTTCTTGAACAGATTGTGGATATTGCTCGACAAAATGACTTGATTATCTTTGCGGATGAGATTTATGACCGCTTGGTTATGGATGGTAAAAAGCATACTGCGATTGCTAGTCTTGCACCAGATGTTTTCTGTGTGTCTATGAATGGTCTTTCTAAGTCTCACCGTATCTGTGGTTTCCGTGTAGGTTGGATGGTTCTCTCTGGACCTAAAAAGAATGTCAAAGGCTATATTGAAGGGCTTAATATGTTGGCCAACATGCGTCTTTGTGCTAATGTGCTCTCTCAGCACGTTATTCAAACTTCACTTGGTGGTTACCAATCTGTGGATGAGCTCTTGATTCCTGGCGGTCGTATCTATGAACAACGTGAGTTTATCACGAATACCGTAAACGCTATTCCAGGACTATCAGCTGTTAAGCCAGATGCAGGGCTTTACATCTTCCCTAAGATTGACCGTAACATGTATGATATTGAAGATGATGAAGAATTCTGTCTTCGTCTCTTGAAGAAAGAGAAGGTTCTCCTAGTTCCAGGTAAAGGCTTTAACTGGAATGAACCAGATCACTTCCGTATTGTCTACCTTCCTCGTGTGGAAGAGTTGGCTGATCTCGGTAACAAAATCGAACGAGTCTTGTCATATTACAAGCGCTAATTTCTTGAAAAACTGGACAAAAAGGCTTGTCCAGTTTTTATTGTCTCTAAAAAGGGGATGTATTTGAGCAAAATCCGAACATTTTTCCTAAAAATGCCATAATATACATAATATAATGAATAGTAAAATAATAAATAATTTTCAGACAATTGTTTGCAATTTCTGGGTGAAGTGTGCTATAATGATAGGGCTAGTAGGTCTTGACGCAGAAGATTAGTACAAGGCTTGATATTATTATGATTACAATAGAAAGTGAAGACAATAAATATGGCAAATTTGCTGGCTAAAACACGTAAAATTACATCTATCTTGCAACGCTCAGTAGACAGCTTGGAAGGAGATCTTCCATACAACAATATGGCTGCTCAATTGGCAGATATCATTGATTGTAACGCTGCTATCGTTAATGGTGGTGGTGCTCTCCTTGGTTTTGCCATGAAGTACAAAACCAACAATGATCGTGTAGAAGAGTTTTTTGAAGCCAAACAGCTTCCAGAAGAGTATACACGTGGTATCAGCCGTGTTTATGACACTCAAGAAAACATTGGTATTGACAGTGACTTGACCATTTTCCCTGTGGAATCAAAAGACGACTTCCCAGATGGTTTGACTACAATTGCCCCTATCTATGGTGGTGGTATGCGTCTTGGTTCTTTCATCATTTGGCGTAACGATCATGACTTTGTAGATGAAGATCTTATCTTGGTTGAGATTGCCTCTACAGTAGTTGGGTTGCAGTTGTTGAATCTTCAAACAGAGAACTTGGAAGAAACAATTCGTAAACAGACAGCTATTAACATGGCTATTAATACCTTGTCTTACTCGGAAATCAAGGCAGTTTCAGCTATCTTGAATGAGTTGGACGGTTTGGAAGGCCGCTTGACAGCGTCTGTTATCGCTGACCGTATTGGAATCACACGTTCAGTTATCGTTAATGCCCTTCGTAAGTTGGAATCAGCTGGTATTATTGAGAGCCGTTCACTCGGTATGAAAGGGACTTATCTTAAAGTCCTTAACGAAGGTATCTACGATAAATTGAAAGAATACGAATAAGAAGAATACTGAAGGAAAGTGAGGTAGGAGGAACCTGCCCCACTTTTTTTAAAAGGAGAAAGTAATATGACAAAGGCATTGATATCAATTGATTACTCTTATGATTTTGTGGCAGATGATGGGAAGTTGACGGCTGGAAAGCCTGCCCAAGCCATTGAAGACCGCATTGCCCAGGTAACTCAAGAGGCCTATGATAATGGGGATTATATCTTCGTTGCTATGGACCGACATGATGAAGGAGATACCTTCCATCCTGAAACTAAGCTCTTTCCACCGCACAATATTGCAGGGACATCTGGGCGAGAACTTTATGGAAAGTTAGCTGGTGTATATGATGCCATCAAGGATGATAATCGTGTCTTTTGGATGGACAAGCGACACTATTCAGCCTTTTCGGGAACGGATTTAGATATTCGTTTGCGTGAGCGTCGTGTGACGACAGTTGTTTTGACAGGAGTTTTAACGGATATTTGTGTCCTACATACAGCCATTGATGCCTATAATTTGGGCTATGATATCGAGGTTGTAGCGAGTGCAACAGCTTCCTTGACGCCTGAAGCTCATGACTTTGCTATCGGGCATTTTAAGAATGTTCTTGGAGCAACAATTGTGGAGTAATAAGAATTATAATCGAGAGTGGGAATCTGTCCTACTCTTGTTTTTTGTCAAAAATCATAGGATAGTATCAGTTTTTCGTAGTTTACTATAAGAAAACGATTCCAGATTACTATATACTATTACTGAAATAATCTTGAATCATAAGAGGTAGAAGAATGACTAAAAAAATGACTTTCCCTGACGGATTTTTGTGGGGTGGGGCGACAGCGGCCAACCAATGTGAGGGGGCCTATGATGCTGATGGGCGTGGTCTAGCCAATGTTGACGTGGTGCCAATTGGTGAGGATCGCCTTTCTATTATCACTGGACGTCGTAAGATGTTTGATTTTGAGGATGGCTATTTCTATCCAGCTAAGGAAAGTATCGACATGTACCATCGTTACAAGGAAGATATTGCTCTTTTTGGTGAAATGGGATTTAAGACCTATCGTCTTTCTATTGCTTGGTCACGTATTTTTCCTAAGGGGGATGAGGCTGAGCCAAATGAAGCTGGGCTTGCCTTTTATGAGGACCTCTTCAAGGAATGTCACAAGTATGGTATTGAACCTTTGGTAACGATTACACACTTTGATTGTCCCATGCACTTGATTACCGAGTATGGCGGCTGGCGTAACCGTAAGATGCTTGGCTTCTATGAAAATCTTTGCCGTACCCTTTTCACACGTTATAAAGGTTTGGTTAAGTACTGGCTCACTTTCAATGAAATCAATATGATTCTCCATGCACCATTTATGGGAGCAGGACTCTGCTTTGAAGAGGGTGAGAATGAGGAACAGGTTAAATATCAGGCTGCTCACCATGAGTTGGTAGCCTCAGCTATGGTGACGAAATTGGCTCATGAGATTGACCCTGAAAATAAGGTCGGTTGTATGTTGGCAGCAGGTCAATATTATCCAAATACAGCCCATCCACGTGACTACTGGGCAGCTATTCAAGAAGACCGTAGTAGCTATTTCTTTACTGATGTTCAAGCTCGTGGAGAGTATCCAAATTATGCTAAGAAACAGTGGGAACGTGATGGCATTAAGCTTGAGATGACGGAAGAAGATTTGGCCCTTCTTAAAGAGCATACTGTTGATTTTATTTCCTTCTCTTACTATGCAAGTCGTGTGGCTTCAGGTGATCCAGAAGTTAATGAAGAGACTGCTGGAAATATCTTTGCCTCTATTAAAAATCCATATTTGGAAGCTTCAGAGTGGGGCTGGCAAATTGACCCACTAGGCCTTCGTATTACCCTCAATGCTATTTGGGATCGTTACCAAAAACCGATGTTTATCGTTGAAAATGGGCTTGGTGCTGTGGATACGCCAGATGAAAATGGCTATGTTGAAGACGATTATCGTATCGACTACTTGGCAGCCCACATCAAGGCTATGCGTGATGCTATTAATGAAGATGGTGTAGAGCTTTGGGGCTACACAACCTGGGGCTGTATCGACCTTGTTTCTGCTGGAACTGGTGAAATGAAGAAACGTTATGGCTTCATCTATGTGGACCGAGATAACGATGGTAATGGTAGTCTTAAACGCTCTAAGAAGAAATCATTTAACTGGTACAAAGAAGTTATCGCAAGTAACGGTGCCTCTGTAGAATAGGGTGTGAGTTCTCGACTAATGACATCTATGGCAAAGGTGGCGAGCAAGAGAATCTACAAGATCTGATTGATGCTCTTGGGGCAGGTGACTTCATCCAACTTCGGGGTCATGCGGATTTACGTGAAGTTTACCCACAGTATGAACTTTATGTCACCACCTCTCAGTGGGAGACCTTTGGCTTGACTCTGATGGAAGCGGTGGGAGCAGGTCTAGCCTTGGTTGGCTTTGATGCCCGTTATGGCAATCCAACTTTCATCAAAGATGGTAAAAATGGTTTTCTGGTTCCTTATAGCGAGACTTTGGATGAGGACCTACTCGTTTCTCAGATGGCCGACAAGATTGTATTTGCCTTAGAAAGTGATCTTGAGTCTATGCACCGAGCCTCATATGACCTGGCAAAACAGTATTTGAAACCAGAAATTTTAGAAGTCTGGAGAAAGCTCTTGATAGCCATACGATAAGTGTTTTGAAAAAGCTCTATCTCTGTAAACTGTAGTGACAAAAAAGTTACTACAGTTTTTTTATCCTCCAAGCAAAATAGGCCTAATTATGGTAAAATAGAACGTATTGAAAAATCATCATTTCACGAAAGGAAGCAAGATGAAAATTACGCAAGAAGAGGTAACCCACGTTGCCAATCTTTCAAAATTGAAATTCTCTCCAGAAGAGACAGCTGAGTTTGCGACAACCTTGTCTAAAATTGTCGACATGGTGGAATTGTTGGAAGAAGTGGACACAACAGGTGTTGCCCCAACAACGACTATGGCTGATCGTAAGACCGTATTGCGTCCGGATGTTGCTGAAAAAGGGACAGACCGCGACCGCTTGTTTAAAAATGTACCTGAAAAAGATAACTACTACATCAAGGTACCAGCTATCCTAGAAGATGGAGGAGATGCCTAATGTCATTCAACAATAAAACCATTGAAGAGTTGCACGACCTCCTTGTCTCTAAGGAAATTTCAGCAACCGAATTGACCCAAGCGACACTTGACGATATCAAGGTGCGTGAAGAAGCGGTCAATGCCTTTGTGACGGTGGCTGAAGAAGCAGCACTTTCCCAAGCTAAGGCTATTGACGAAAAAGGAATTGATAAAGATAACCTCTTGTCAGGGATTCTACTCGCTGTCAAAGACAATATCTCAACAGATGGTATCTTGACGACTGCGGCTTCAAAAATGCTCTACAACTACGAGCCTATCTTTGATGCGACAGCTGTTGCCAATGCAAAAGCCAAAGATATGATTGTCATCGGGAAGACCAACATGGATGAATTTGCTATGGGTGGATCTGGTGAAACATCTTACTATGGGGCGACTAAAAATGCTTGGGACCACAGCAAGGTGCCTGGTGGATCTTCTAGTGGTTCAGCAGCTTCTGTCGCTTCAGGGCAAGTTCGTTTGTCTCTTGGTTCTGATACTGGTGGTTCTATCCGCCAACCAGCTGCCTTCAACGGGATTGTTGGTCTCAAACCAACTTATGGAACTGTTTCACGTTTCGGTCTTATTGCCTTTGGTAGCTCACTTGACCAAATCGGTACTTTCTCACCAACCGTTAAGGAAAATGCCCAATTGCTCAATGTCATTGCCAGTGAAGATGCCAAAGATTCAACTTCAGCGCCAGTATGCGTAGCAGACTTTACTTCTAAGATTGGTCAAGACATCAAGGGTATGAAGATTGCCCTTCCTAAGGAATACCTCGGTGAAGGAATTGACCCAGAAGTCAAAGAAACTATCCTTAATGCGGCTAAACACTTTGAGAAATTGGGAGCAACTGTCGAAGAAGTCAGCCTGCCACATTCTAAATACGGGGTTGCCGTTTACTACATCATTGCTTCATCTGAAGCTTCATCAAACTTGCAACGTTTTGATGGGATTCGTTATGGTTTCCGTGCGGAAGATGCCAAGAACTTGGATGACATCTACGTGAACACTCGTAGCCAAGGCTTTGGTGATGAAGTCAAACGCCGTATCATGCTTGGTACCTTTAGTTTGTCATCTGGTTACTACGATGCTTACTACAAGAAAGCTGGTCAAGTCCGTACCCTCATTATCCAAGATTTTGAAAAAGTCTTTGCGGATTACGACCTCATCCTTGGTCCAACAGCTCCAAGCGTGGCCTTTGATTTGGATTCGCTTAACCATGATCCGGTTGCCATGTACTTGGCTGACCTCTTGACTATTCCAGTCAACTTGGCAGGTCTTCCAGGGATTTCGATTCCTGCAGGTTTTGCGCAAGGTCTTCCAGTTGGTTTGCAGTTGATTGGTCCTAAGTATTCTGAAGAAACCATCTACCAAGCCGCAGCTGCCTTTGAAGCTACGACGGATTACCACAAGCAACAACCCCTTATTTTCGGAGGTGACAATTAATGAACTTTGAAACAGTCATCGGACTTGAAGTCCACGTTGAATTGAATACAAACTCAAAAATTTTCTCACCAACCTCTGCCCACTTTGGAAACGAGCAAAATGCTAATACCAATGTGATTGACTGGTCTTTCCCAGGGGTGCTTCCTGTCTTGAACAAGGGTGTTGTGGACGCTGGTATCAAGGCTGCTTTGGCCCTGAATATGGATATCCATCAGCACATGCACTTTGACCGTAAGAACTATTTCTATCCTGATAATCCAAAGGCCTACCAAATTTCGCAATTTGATGAGCCTATCGGTTATAATGGGTGGATTGAAGTGCAATTGGAAGATGGCTCAACTAAGAAAATCGGGATTGAACGTGCCCACTTGGAAGAAGATGCCGGTAAGAACACCCACGGAACAGACGGTTTCTCTTATGTAGACCTCAACCGTCAAGGGGTTCCATTGATCGAGATTGTATCAGAAGCAGATATGCGTTCTCCAGAAGAAGCCTACGCTTATTTGACAGCCCTTAAAGAAGTCATCCAGTACACTGGCATTTCTGACGTCAAGATGGAAGAAGGATCGATGCGGGTCGATGCCAACATTTCCCTTCGCCCCTATGGTCAAGAGGAATTTGGTACCAAGACGGAGTTGAAGAACTTGAACTCTTTCTCAAACGTGCGTAAAGGTCTTGAATATGAAGTGCAACGCCAAGCGAAAATCTTGCGTTCGGGTGGTGTCATTCGTCAAGAAACACGCCGTTATGATGAGGCCAACAAGAGCACGATTCTTATGCGTGTCAAAGAAGGAGCAGCGGATTACCGTTACTTCCCAGAACCAGACCTTCCCTTGTTTGAAATCTCAGATGAGTGGATTGAGGAAATGCGTACATCATTGCCTGAGTTTCCAAAAGACCGCCGTGCTCGCTATGTGGCAGAGCTTGGCTTGTCTGACTATGATGCCAATCAATTGACAGCTACTAAGGTCACATCTGACTTCTTTGAAGCAGCCGTAGCCCTTGGCGGAGACGCTAAACAAGTGTCTAACTGGCTCCAAGGTGAAGTCGCTCAATTCTTGAACGCAGAAGGTAAAACGCTTGAAGAAATCAAGTTGACACCAGAAAACTTGGTAGAAATGATTGCCATCATTGAAGATGGAACCATCTCTTCTAAGATTGCCAAGAAAGTCTTCGTTCATTTGGCGAAAAATGGTGGCGGTGCGCGTGAATACGTCGAAAAAGCTGGATTGGTACAGATTTCAGACCCTGAAGTCTTGATCCCAATCATCCACCAAGTCTTTGCAGATAATGAAGCAGCCGTAGCCGACTTCAAGTCAGGTAAACGTAACGCTGACAAGGCCTTCACAGGCTTCCTCATGAAAGCAACCAAAGGCCAAGCCAACCCACAAGTAGCCCTCAAGCTACTTGCCCAAGAATTGGCGAAGTTGAAAGAAGAATAATAGATAAAGAACTAGCCGAGAGGTTGGTTTTTTATTTGCAATATTTGTGTTAGACTAGTTGGGAATATTTTTATAGAAGATTTTAGGAGGCAACCCTATGAACAAATTCTTAAGAGTCCTATTTATCCTCGTCATTCTCGCTATGACTGGTGCCATTATTTTTCAGCTATTCTTCCCAACCTATATGGGAAGTCATTCGGGGTACGGTATTTCAGTTGGCTGGCAGAGGGAGATTGGTATTTGGAATGTGGCGGTTCTGGTCATCCTCCTTGCCGTTAATCTCAAATACGATTGGTTTTATCTGAGAGCCGTTCTGCTTGCTTTGATTCTAGGTGGACTGGGTATTGGGACCAATCATTTCCTTAGCTATCTTCAACATCATCACTCAGTGAATGCTATTGGAGCACTTGAAAATTATCTTTTAGTCCTTGGCTGGATTGTGGGTTGGTGGCTAGAGGTGTCTCGAATCAAAAAGAAATAAGGTAACTATTGTTTAGATTAGGGAGGTACTTCATAGGGTACTTCCCTCATTTCTTTTGATCCCTTTTTCCTTGACAAGTAAAAAGAAAACGTTTACAATTTGATGTATAATGTTTCCTGAAAAGAAAACCAAAAATTGTGAAAACAAGGAGATCATCATATGGCTACTATGAAAGCAGCTCGCTGGCATGCAGCGAAAGACGTTCGTATCGAAGAAGTGGAAGTACCTGAAGTACAACCACATCAAGTAAAAGTGGCAGTTAAGTTCACAGGGATCTGTGGGACAGACTTGCATGAATATTTGGATGGACCGATCTTCATCCCAACTGAAGAACATGTGTATTCTGGTCAAAAAGCACCGGTTACTTTGGGACATGAATTCTCTGGTGAGATTGTAGAAGTCGGAAGTAATGTGACTCGTGTCAAAGTTGGCGATCGTGTAACCATCGAACCAATTCTTGCAGAGCACAACTTGATTGGTGATTATAACCTTGATCCAAACTTGAACTTCGTCGGCCTCGCTGCAGATGGTGGTTTTGCGAAATACTGTGTCCTTGATGGTGATCTTGTCCATGTGATTCCAGATAGCTTGAGCTATGAACAAGCTGCTCTTACAGAACCTGCTGCTGTAGCTGTGTATGCAGTCCGTCAATCTGCTTTGAAAGCTGGGGATACAGCTGTTATCTTTGGCTTGGGTCCAATTGGTCTTTTGATTGTTGAAGCCCTTCGTGCAGCAGGCGCATCAAAAATCTATGCGGTTGAATTGTCTCCTGAACGTCAAGCGAAAGCAGAAGAATTGGGAGCAATTGTTGTTCGCCCAGAAGAAGGGGAAACAGTCGTAGAGGCTATCCATCGTTTGACAGGAGGTGGAGCAGATGTTTCTTACGAAGTTACTGGGGTTCCGGTTGTTTTAGGCCAAGCCCTTGCAGCTGTTCATAAAGCTGGGGAATGTATGGTCGTATCTATCTGGGAACGTGAAGCCAGCATCAATCCAAATGAATTCGCCATCCAAGAAAAATCTCTCAAAGGAATTATTGCCTACCGTCACATCTTCCCTAAAGTTTTGGAATTGATGGAACAAGGCTACTTCCCTGCTGATAAATTGGTTACTAAGAAAATTAAATTGGAGAATATCGTTGAAGAAGGTTTTGTTGAATTAACCCAAGATAAATCTCAAATTAAAATCTTGGTTCAACCAGAATAAGTTTATAAAGGTCGAATGAATAGATAAAGGTCGAAACCGTTTTGTTTCGACCTTTTTGTGTTACAATAACAGAAACAAATAGATTTGGGAGGCGACTATGTCAAAGACGCTAAAAGGTAGTCTGATGGTCATAACTGCAGGAATTGCCTGGGGATTTTCAGGAGTTTCTGGTCAATACCTAATGGCTCATGGTGTTAATGTCAATCTTTTGACGAGTTTACGTTTGCTTCTGTCTGGTATTTTACTAACGGCTTCGGTCTTTTTTAGGCAGCGAGACAAATTAGTACAAGCTATTAAAGATAGAAAAACCTTAGTAAGTATCGCCTTATTTGCGCTCTTTGGTCTGGTACTAAATCAGTACGCCTATCTTAGTGCTATTCAATACACTAATGCTGGGACAGCGACGGTCTTGCAGTATGTCACCCCAGTTATCATCCTGGCTTTTGTATGTGCAAAATATCGTAGGTTCCCAACAGCAGCAGAGCTAGTGGCGATTATCATGGCTATTGTGGGAACCTTTACCATCGCAACGCATGGTCAGATAAGGGAGCTGGCGATTACACCTCTGGGCTTGTTCTGGGGTCTCTTTTCGGCGGTGACCTATGCAATTTATATCTTACTGCCTGCTAAGGCTATTGAAAAATGGGGAAGTTTGATTGTCATTGGTTTAGGTCTGTTGATTGGTGGTTTAATCTTTCCGATTGTTATCCAAGCCTGGAAGTACGAGCTACCCTTGACTAGTGGAAATCTTCTAGCACTCTTTGGCTTGGTCTTCATTGGGACAGTCTTTGCTTACACCGTTTTCCTTAAGGGGACAACCATGGTTGGAGCTGTCAAAGGGAGTCTCTTGGCTTCGGTAGAACCTATAGCGTCGGTCATTTTGACCGTATTAATTATGGGGGACCGCTTCTTTGCCATTGATGTGGTTGGAATGTTTTTAATTGTTCTTGCTGTTATCATCATATCGCTTAAGAATTTAGTTGCCCTTAAAAAACAAGAAAAAATTCAAAGATAAGATTGGAGCCTGAGTGATTGTGGCTCTTTTCTTTATTGTTCTGTAAAGGATGTTCTTAAAAAATAGGACTTAAGTCTCACACATAAACCTTAAAAATATGGTAGAATAAGAGGTAAACTAACATTTTGGAGAGAAAATGACTATAGACGATTATAGGCCCCATTTTATGGTGGAGGCTGTTTATGATTTGAAACCTGACCAGCTACGTGAACACGGTATTCGTGCCGTCTTGGTCGATTTGGATAATACCTTGATTGCTTGGAACAACCCTGATGGGACTCCTGAGCTACGTGCTTGGTTAGATGAAATGACAGAGGCTGACATTCCGGTGGTTGTGGTCTCTAACAACAAACATGAACGTGTTGAACGTGCGGTTGCCAATTTCCATGTGGATTTCGTGAGTCGTGCCATGAAACCTTTTACTAAAGGGATTAATGAAGCAATTGAGCGTTACCACTTTAATCGAGACGAGGTTGTTATGGTGGGAGACCAGCTAATGACTGACATCAGAGCTAGCCACAGAGCTGGAATTCGATCGATTTTGGTCAAGCCTTTGGTGAAATCAGATGCTTGGGTAACCAAGTTTAACCGTTGGCGTGAACGTCGCATGTGGAAAAAGATTGAAAAAGCATATGGTCCAATGACCTTCAACAAAGGAATTTAATGGAAGAATTATTTTGTATTGGGTGTGGAGCCCAAATTCAAACAGAAGATAAAGAAAAAGCAGGTTTCACACCTGCTAGCTCTATTAAAAAGGCCGAAGAAACAGGTGAGTTATACTGCCAACGCTGTTTCCGTCTTCGTCATTACAATGAGATTGTGGACGTCCACATCACAGATGATGAATTTTTAAAATTGCTTCATGAAGTTGGTGATAGTGATGCCCTCGTTGTCAATGTCGTTGATATTTTTGATTTTAATGGATCAATCATACCAGGCTTATCACGCTTTGTTTCGGGTAATGATGTGCTCTTGGTTGGAAATAAAAAGGATATCCTGCCTAAATCTGTTAAAGATGGTAAGGTAACCCAATGGTTGACAGAACGTGCCCACGAAGAAGGGATGCGTCCGGTGGATGTCATGTTGACGTCTGCCCAAAATCACCACGCCATTAAAGAGTTGATTCAACGTATTGAAAAACTCCGTAAGGGTCGTGATGTCTATGTTGTTGGTGTTACGAATGTTGGTAAATCAACCTTAATCAATGCCATCATCAAAGAAATTACTGGTGATAAAGATGTTATTACAACCTCTCGTTTTCCAGGAACGACCCTTGATAAGATTGAAATCCCATTGGATGACGGTAGCTATATTTTTGATACACCAGGAATTATTCACCGACACCAGATGGCACACTATCTGTCAGCGAAGGATCTCAAGTACGTTAGTCCTAAGAAGGAAATTAAGCCAAAAACTTACCAGTTAAATGCAGGACAAAGCCTATTCCTAGGCGGTCTTGGACGCTTTGACTTTATTGATGGTGATAAACAAGGATTTACAGCCTTCTTTGACAATAATCTAAAGCTTCATCGTACCAAACTAGAAGGCGCAGATGCCTTCTATGATAAGCATGTTGGAAGTCTCCTCATGCCTCCTGGGCCAAAGGAATTGGCTGATTTTCCAAAACTTGTTCGTCATGAATTTACTGTTAAAGATAAGACAGACATTGTCTTCTCAGGATTAGGATGGATCCGTGTCCAAGGAAAAGCTGACCAACCAACCATCGTTGCTGCTTGGGCACCAGAAGGTGTTGGCGTTGTCGTACGAAAAGCGATTATTTAAACTTAGTTAAGTAGTTAAAAGGAATAAACATGTCATTAACATCAAAACAACGTGCCTTCCTCAAATCGGAAGCACACACACTTAAACCTATTGTACAAATCGGGAAAAACGGTCTTAACGATCATATCAAAACTAGTGTTCGCAACGCCCTTGATGCCCGTGAATTGATCAAAGTAACCCTACTCCAAAACACTATGGAAGATATTCATGAGGTTGCTGAAATCTTGGAAGAAGAAATTGGCTGTGATACAGTTCTTAAGATTGGACGTATCTTGATTCTCTATAAAGAGTCAGCTAAAAAAGAAAATCGTAAGTTGTCACCAAAGGTCAAAGCTATCCAAAAATAGTTGCTGACTTTGCTTGGTGAAGGATAAACTAAGGTATAGGAACACTTTTGAAGCATCAGCTAGCCTTAAGTCAGTTGTATAATGCTTGAAAAAGAGGAGGCGTACATGGCACTGGATCTCGTAACCCCATTTACAAAGGTTCAACTAGAAGAAGAAATCAAAGATACTGGCCGTAAGCAGGTGGGAATTTTAGGTGGAAATTTCAATCCTGTTCACAATGCTCACTTGGTTGTTGCGGACCAGGTGCGTCAGCAGTTAGGTCTTGACGAAGTTCTTCTCATGCCTGAGTTTGAGCCACCTCATGTCGATAAAAAAGAGACTATTGATGAACAACATCGCCTTAATATGCTTATGTTGGCTATTAACGGTATCGAGGGTTTGGATATTGAAACCATCGAGTTGGAACGCAAGGGAATCAGTTATACTTATGACACCATGAAGCTTTTGACAGAGGCTAATCCTGATACGGATTATTACTTTATTATTGGAGCGGATATGGTCGAATACCTACCAAAATGGCATCGTATTGATGAACTAATCGAGATGGTCCAATTTGTTGGTGTTCAGCGTCCTAAGTATAAGGCTGGAACCTCTTACCCAGTTATTTGGGTGGATGTGCCCCTTATGGATATTAGTTCGAGTGCAGTCAGAGCCTACATTAAGAAGGACCGTACACCTAACTTTATGGTGCCCCAGTCTGTACTTGCCTACATCAAGAAAGCGGGGCTCTATAAATGACCTATGAAAAATATCTAGACTATTCTCGTGAAGAACTCCTTGAAAAAGTTCGAGCGGTCATGAGTCCTAAACGCTTCAATCATGTTTTGGGTGTTGAGCGAGCTGCTATTGCTCTTGCTGAAAAGTATGGTTACGACACTGAAAAAGCTGGTTTGGCTGGCCTCCTTCATGATTATGCCAAG
The DNA here is from genome assembly GCF_016648655.1 of Streptococcus sp. 17.1. Classification (NCBI taxonomy): domain Bacteria; kingdom Bacillati; phylum Bacillota; class Bacilli; order Lactobacillales; family Streptococcaceae; genus Streptococcus; species Streptococcus sp. 17.1. The sequence goes on along the minus strand of NZ_JACLQM010000004.1, from coordinate 3,641 downwards.
GAACTTCCGGATCAGGAATTCTTAGAGCTAATCGATAAGTATGAGCTCGATCCTGAATTGAAAAAATGGGGGAACAATGTCTGGCATGGCATGGTTGGGATTTACAAAATCCAAGAAGATTTGGGTTTGACTGATTCTGAGATTCTACGCAGTATTGAGATCCATACCGTCGGAAGCCATGAAATGTCAACCCTAGATAAGATTGTCTATGTGGCTGATTATATTGAGCATAATCGTAATTTCCCTTTGGTAGAGGAAGCTAGACAAGTAGCAGAGCAATCCTTGGATAAGGCAGTTGCTTTTGAAACAGTCCATACGGTAGAACACTTGGCCCACCAAGCTCTACCGATTTTCCCACAAACCTTGGAAACCTATAATGCTTTTGTGCATTACTTAAAAGAGGATTAGTAAGTGAAAACAGCTTTTATTATTATTGATGTACAAAATATCTTAGTGGAAACAGGTTTTGAAACACAAAAGCTGTTAGAGAAAATCTCTTATTTACAAGATCAGGCTAGAAAACAGCAGATTGAAATTATCTATATTCAGCATATTGAAACGGAAGAGGCTCTAACCTCGGAAGATTGGAAATTATCGCCACTATTAAAGAGACAGTCTGATGAAAAGGTTTTTCAGAAGCGATACAATAGCATGTTTAAAGAGACTGGATTAAAGGAATACTTGGATCAACAAGGAATTGAGAAACTAGTCTTATGCGGTATGCAGACGGAGTATTGTGTTGATACATCCGTTAAAGTTGCTTTCGAACATGGCTACAAGTTAGTCGTTCCCGAAGGTACTGTTACAACCTTTGATGGAGACGACATTCCAGCAGAAACGATTAATGAATTTTACGAGAACATTTGGGATGAACGTTTTGCAGATGTCTTAGATTACAAAACGATTTTTTAATGAAAGAGGATTAAATGAAAGAAGAATTACTTGAATTGGTTGTCAAAGCTGCTGATGAAAAGCGAGCTGAAGACATTGTTGCCCTTGATTTGTACGGCCTTACAAGTCTAACAGATTATTTTGTTATTTTGAGTGCAATGAACAGCCGTCAGTTGGAAGCTATTGCCGACAACATCCGTGAGAAAGTGAAAGAAGCTGGCCTTGATGCTAGTCACATGGAAGGTGACAATAAGGGTGGTTGGATTCTTTTGGATCTTAACGATGTTGTTGTTCACATCTTTACAGAAGATGAACGTGCACACTATAACCTCGAAAAACTCTGGCATGAAGCACCAATGGTGGATGTGTCAGCTTATTTGGCATAAAATCTGAACTCAGTTGGCGACAACTGGGTTTTGTTGCTTAAACTAAAGATTTAATAGGAAGGATAGAGCCTTGTGTTTGGTTGGTTTGTCAACTGAACACGAGCTAAAAGCTGTGAGAAAAAGATAAACTTTCTTTGCTTTTAACGCTCTTTGTATCTTAGAAAGGATTTGAACCCGTCCTGTAATCGTCGGAAAATAGATAGTTCTATGTCAAATAATCAATATTAAAATTTATTATTTGGCGCAGTAGCTGATTGGACTCTTCATTCGCTTTTTAAGCTCGGAAGAGTACCTAATCAGCCTTGCGGGGGTGAGACAACGAACGATTTTAAAAAAAACTCGTTCTGTCTCACTCCCCCTAATTTTCATTCCGATTACGGACGGACTTGGTATCATCATTATGGCTACTTATGAAACTTTTGCGGCGGTCTACGACGCTGTTATGGATGATAGTCTTTACGATTTGTGGACGGATTTTTCGCTTCGTCATTTGCCAAAGACTAAGGATAAAAAGAAATTGCTTGAATTGGCTTGTGGAACTGGGATTCAATCTGTACGTTTTTCTCAAGCTGGTTTTGATGTAACTGGACTCGATTTGAGTGCTGATATGTTGAAGATTGCGGAGAAGCGTGCGGCTTCCGCCAAACAGAAAATTGACTTTATTGAAGGCAACATGTTGAATTTATCGCAAGCTGGTAAGTACGACTTTGTGACTTGTTACTCAGATTCTATCTGCTATATGCAGGACGAAGTAGAGGTTGGGGATGTCTTCAAAGAGGTTTATAATGCACTGAATGAAGATGGCGTCTTTATCTTTGATGTGCACTCAACCTATCAGACGGATGAGGTTTTCCCTGGCTATTCCTACCATGAAAATGCAGAAGACTTTGCTATGCTCTGGGATACCTATGAGGATGCGGCTCCGCATTCTATTGTCCATGAATTAACTTTCTTTGTCCAAGAGGAAGATGGAAGCTTTAGCCGTCATGATGAGGTGCATGAGGAACGCACCTATGAGGTCTTGACTTATGATATCTTGCTGGAGCAGGCTGGCTTCAAATCCTTCAAGCTTTACGCCGATTTTGAGGATAAGGAACCGACAGAAACTAGTGCACGTTGGTTCTTTGTGGCCCAAAAGTAAGAGCCTATGACAGTTACAGGTATTATTGCTGAGTTCAATCCTTTTCATAACGGCCACAAGTATCTCTTGGATCAGGCTGAAGGCGTAAAAATCGTTGCCATGTCCGGGAATTTTGTCCAGCGAGGTGAGCCAGCTATTGTGGATAAGTGGATTAGGACTCAGATGGCTTTGGAAAATGGGGCAGACCTCGTGGTTGAGTTGCCTTTCTTGACGTCAGTCCAGTCTGCCGATTATTTTGCTGCTGGGGCCGTTGATATCTTGTCCCGACTGGGAGTTGATAGCCTTACTTTTGGCACGGAAGAAGTCTTAGACTACCAGGCTATAGCAAATGTCTATACTGAAAAGTCTGAGGAAATGGAAGCTTTTGTGGAAAATTTACCGAGTGACCTATCATATCCACAGAAGACACAAAAAATGTGGGAAAAGTTTGCTGGTGTAGCCTTTACTGGCAATACACCCAATCATATCCTGGGCTTAGCCTATGCCAAAGCTTGTGCTGGTAAGGGCATTAAGTTGAATCCTATTCAGAGACAAGGGGCCGGCTATCATTCCTCAGACAAGGAAGTATCTTTCGCCTCAGCGACCAGCCTACGTCTCCACAAGCAAGATAGTGATTTTGTGGATAAGTTCATGCCCAATAGCAAGCTTTTTCAGACTTCTCCACAGGTCTCTTGGGATAATTATTTCCAATTGCTGGTTTATCAGATTCTTACACACCCTGATTTGACCAGTGTTTTTCAGGTGAATGAAGAGATTGCCAGTCGTTTAAAAGCTGCTATCCGTGAGGCCTCTTCTGTGGAGGAATTGGTGGATAAGGTAGCAACCAAACGCTATACAAAAGCACGGGTACGTCGTATTTTGACCTATATCCTAGTCGGAGCTGTGGATAATCCTTTACCCCAGGCTGTTCATGTCCTTGGATTTTCTCAAAAAGGGCAGTTTCATCTCAAATCTGTGAAAAAGTCTGTAGATATAGTGGCTCGGATTGGAAGGGAACCTTGGGATATGCTTACACAACAAGCGGATAATGTTTATCAATTAGGTAACCCCGAGCTTTGCGAACAAAACTTTGGACGTGTACCGATTAGAGTAAAATAGTTTTATAGAAGGTCTACCTCTGGTATGCTTTTTAAATCTTTTTCGAATGATAAATTGCAAGAATAAGTGCAACATTTACTCGAACTCATCCTCTAGAGCTTCACAAGCAGTTCTGTAAGCTAAAC
>NZ_JACLQM010000039.1:0-4604 GCF_016648655.1 Streptococcus sp. 17.1 | reverse complement strand
CGATATCTTTCATAGTCTCGCGGGCTGGGATATGTGTTTTACAGTCAGATATTTTTTTTAACTGTACAAAGTGTTCTTGCTTTCTTCTGTGGCCTTTGCAAATGGAACATGCTCTTTTTTTTCGTTTTTTATATGCCATTCTTTCTTTTACTTGAATTTTGTAACGGTGATTAAGATTTTCTTGACATATCCACCATACAGGCAGATTGCTCAACTCTGTAATTTCAGTTGGGCTTGCTATTAGGAGGTTATTCAAATAATCCCACTCAGGCATTAGACTTTGTTGTGTCGTTGCTAAGTCATTAAATCCTTTTAAAACTTTTTGATTCCTACAATATGGGCACGAATTTTCTCTGTAATATTTTTCTTTTATGACTTGCTGATATTCTCCAGTGCATACAGGACATTTCCACCATACGGTATATGTTGAATTAAATCTTACTGAAGACATTTCTTGTTTATTTACTGAAGACCATTCTTTAATTAACCAAGGATGTGTTGTTTCAAGATCATTATAACCTTTTGCAGTCTTCTTAAAAGAACAATATGGACAACATTGGTCATTTTCATGGCGTTCAGAAATTTTTGCTTTAAAACTTCTGTGACATTTTCGACAAACCCAATTGGTTAAAGCATTTGAATCATAAAAGAAGATATCAATATCACCATTCAGTTCTTTTACCCATTCATTGTTTAAGTACGGTTTAACATAGCTTAGTGTTTCATTTGGTTTAGGAAGTTTTTTATTACAGTAAGGACATATAGAGTTGAGACTATTAGAATTATTGTTTGTAAACACACCTAGAACAATCCCTAATCTCTCCTTAAATTCTAAATCACAACAATCACAAATCCAATTAAATATTTTATTCTCGGATTCTGCCGATTTCGTCACCTCATCAGGTTTTTCTAAATTCTTGCTACTCCAAAGGTCACACAACTCAGGATAAGTATCTGCAATTGTATTATAACCTTTTAATACTTGTTCATCATTACAATATGGACAGCTATTTATTACTTCTTTTCTTATTGGAATTGAACAAAGGTATTCACCTTGACAAACAGAACACTTCCACCAATATTTTTTTGTTTCAATGTGGCTCAATGCTAAATGAACAGGCAATCCATTTTTTTCGCTCCATTCTTCCTGTAATTTTGGGAAATTATAGAGTATATCATTGTTAAAAACAAGTGTATCCCAATCACAATGATTAGGACAAGTTTGAAAATTACTATTCTCTAAGTCGGTTCTTGAAATCATTTCATTAGGACTGCAATGAAAATTTACATTGCAACAAGGACATTTCCAATTTATACATTCAGAAGACTTATGCCAGTATTCAGAAATAGATTTATCATTACTTTTATCCCAAAATTTCTCTAAATATGGATGAGTTTCTTGTAAAGTATTATACCCTTTTAACATCAATTTATTATCACAATAAGGGCAGCCTTCAAAATGCCTTTTGATAACACTACATTCATATTGACCATGACATTTAAAACACTGCCATCTTACTAAGATATCGGATAAACTATCAATCATATTACTTTTTACAAGAGTTGGAATAAATTGCTTAAAAAGATTTCTATCTGTATGCAATAGGGGGGTGGCTTTCACTTTAATTACGGTATCAAATGTTGCTTTACAGTTATTACAATAGAAACCATCTCTTTTGATTCTTGAAATTAGCCGATCAATAGACAACTTAAAGATATTGTCACATTTGTCGCATTTCCAATTTCTAGGGATTGTAATATTGTCATTTAACTTCAAATCATTAAACTCTACATCGTTTTGCTCCCCTGGAAGATAAATTTTCCGAAGATTAGGGTATGCTTTAGTGTAAGGTACAAAATGTATACTTTCATTACATCCGACATGAACAAGCTCTTGATTATGTTTATTGATTAATTTAGAAGTGTTTGCTACATCTTTCCAACCAACATGACAGGTAGGACATTTGAAGTGAAATAACCTCTTTGAAGAAAAAGATAAATTATCAATCTCTTCCTGAATGGTTTCTATATTTTCATAATGAAAGTTTATGTACCTTAGAAAGTTAGGAATCCTTGCAGATATAGAGTTTTCCCCTTTTATGAACACTTCTCCAAGCTCACATACAGGACAGATTTTTGAATGATTTTGGATATTTTTATAAGATTTTGTTACACTTGCCTTCCATTCATAAGAACAGGTAGGACATTTCCAGTTAATGTGTTTTTTGCTGGTAACTGTTATTTTTTCTACATCTATTTTGATATTCTTGTCAAAGTCCCAATAGTTCAATAAAGCTGGAAAATCAGTGATTAAGTCTGACATTTTCTCCTCCTAATACTTAGTCTTGTTATCCAGTAAGTCTTTAATTTCAAAAATCTTACTTTTGATTGTTTGCTTTTCAGTATGAGTATGCTTTTCAAAAGATATTTTCGAGTCTGAGGTGATAATATTTTCACTTAGATACTTCTTAGTTACAAGTTGCTGATCAGATTTTAATAAGCCTTCTTCTTTTAATAATTCATTTGCAATATCAGGATACAAACTAGTTTTAAGAAGATTCCTTAACTTTTTGTTTTCTTCTAATAATTCTTTATTTAACGCTGTCTGCTCTTTAATCTCAGTATTGTTTTCATTAAGCTGTGCTACCTCATTTTTTAACTCTGAAACTCTTGTTTTAAGCTTATTTGCTTCTTCCTTATATTCTATTGCTGCATCAACAACTCTTTTATAATAATTGTTAAGTTCCATCAATGCTGATTTGATTGCTTTAGGGGTTCTATTGGTCATTAAGAAACGTTCTACATCTAGAGTTTTATACGTTATAACTGTTTGATAGGTGTCGTCCTCAAATAGTTCCAATTTATCATTAAGGGCTTGTCTAAATTCTTTGTTTCTTCTAATCGTTGTGTCTGCAACTTGAGGAAATCCGTTGCTTCTGAGGTAATTTCCAAACTGTGGAATTTTGAATAGTCTAGGATTATTCGAACAATGTTCCAGTAAATAATGTTCAAATAACGATAGCAATTCTTGATTATCAATATACTTCTTTCTCGCCATTTGAGAACTCCTGCAAAGATAATTGTTTTTCAGTTAGATATTCTTGATAAGAATGACTAACGGTTTTAAGTTTTAATAACGCCTCACCAATATCTTCTATATTTCCCTTTCCTCGTCGAACTCTTTTTATAGCCTCATCTACAATTAAAGCCTCCTCATCAATTGATTTCTTAAAGGATTTATCCATAGAAAAATAATCTTTTCCAGCTTTTCTGTAAAATGGACAACTAGTGCAAGCACCAAGCTCTGCATGTGAGCTAATGACTTTAAGGCAGTCTGAATAATCACCTTCTGCAAATCGAGGTGAATAACATCTGCCCTTATTATCAAGAGAAACATAGTTTTTATTAACGGTGTATTTATGTTGAGTCTTACTTATAGCGTAAGACGTTTGAGAGTTTGTTAATTTACGATAAAGCTGATAGCTCCTACATTCAATAAACTGGCTCAGATTTGAAAAATAATGTGAGGATGTTGTGACACTATCATGTCCAGCTAAGAGCATTGCTGTTACAGGACTAGCCCCTTCTGCTATCAGATTGATCATTGCAATGTGTCTAGTATCTCCAATATGAATAAAATTAATCTCATGTTCATCCAATTTATTTGGGAAGTTGATATGATGGACAAAATATCCATACTGTTGAGATACGACCTCATTAAAGAAATATTTTAAAATGGTATTTAAGTTACTATAAGTCAAAAAGCGATTTTTAGTACCTGTAACACGTTTCCATTTACGATAATGTGAGTCTGTCACAAAAAGGGTATCTAACTGTGTAGATGATAAATCTTTGGTTAGTTCTAGATAATTTATAATCTCACTCGCAAGCTTAAATGGTACTTCGTAAGTCGTTAAATAATAATCCTCTGAAATTTTATGGGATACTCCCTTGTCTTTTCCTTTTAAGTTATTTCGTCTGAGAGTTAAGTAATACTTTCCGTCTTTTTCTGTAAGACAATTTCTTTGAGTAAGTAAAAATTCCCTTGGTCTAAGTGGTACTACTGCTGTTATTTGCCACCATAAGTAAAGAGGGTAGTAAAACAATCTTTCTTCATCTGATAATGGTTTAACCCAATAGTCGTTTAAAATATCATTAAATAGAAAATAGGATTGAAATTGAGCTAACTTTCGTTGTTTTTTAGTGTTCAGTTGATAACTAACAGTTAAAAGTTCATCTAGTTGTTCAATCAATTGGGTTAATTCATTATCCTCTAAACATGGTAGTGTAGAAAGAAAGTCTATACATATTGAGGGATTGTAAATCTTAATATGTTCCACATTGAAATCTATATCCCAGCTTGTTTCTTTGATCAAGCGCTTTATGTCTCTTAAAAATGTTTGAAGTGAAATCAAAACATGATGCTCCATAGATAGCACTAAAAAACTCTTTAAGTAGGTAAGAAAATCATCAAAAGATAATTGAAATACTTGTTCATAAAATCTTTTATATCGGAATTTATTCAAGTGATAAATTGCAAGAATAAGTGCAACATTTACTCGAACTCATCCTCTAGAGCTTCACAAGCAGTTCTGTAAGCTAAA
>NZ_JACLQM010000038.1:0-5031 GCF_016648655.1 Streptococcus sp. 17.1 | reverse complement strand
TATCTAACAGGGGGCAACCCCCAACTACATCAGGCGTACTAGGGCTTAACTTCTGTGTTCGGCATGGGAACAGGTGTATCTCCTAGGCTATCGTCACTTAACTCTGAGTATTCTCAACTCAAAATTGAATATCTATACTGTATCAAGAAACCAAATCGTTGTCAATATGTCTCAGTTACTTTCTTTGGATAAGTCCTCGAGCTATTAGTATTAGTCCGCTACATGTGTCACCACACTTCCACTTCTAACCTATCAACCTGATCATCTCTCAGGGCTCTTACTGATATAAAATCATGGGAAATCTCATCTTGAGGTGGGCTTCACACTTAGATGCTTTCAGCGTTTATCCCTTCCCTACATAGCTACCCAGCGATGCTCTTGGCAGAACAACTGGTACACCAGCGGTAAGTCCACTCTGGTCCTCTCGTACTAGGAGCAGATCCTCTCAAATTTCCTACGCCCGCGACGGATAGGGACCGAACTGTCTCACGACGTTCTGAACCCAGCTCGCGTGCCGCTTTAATGGGCGAACAGCCCAACCCTTGGGACCGACTACAGCCCCAGGATGCGACGAGCCGACATCGAGGTGCCAAACCTCCCCGTCGATGTGAACTCTTGGGGGAGATAAGCCTGTTATCCCCAGGGTAGCTTTTATCCGTTGAGCGATGGCCCTTCCATGCGGAACCACCGGATCACTAAGCCCGACTTTCGTCCCTGCTCGAGTTGTAGCTCTCGCAGTCAAGCTCCCTTATACCTTTACACTCTGCGAATGATTTCCAACCATTCTGAGGGAACCTTTGGGCGCCTCCGTTACCTTTTAGGAGGCGACCGCCCCAGTCAAACTGCCCGTCAGACACTGTCTCCGATAGGGATAACCTATCTGGGTTAGAGTAGCCATAACACAAGGGTAGTATCCCAACAACGCCTCACTCGAAACTGGCGTCCCGAGGTCATAGGCTCCTACCTATCCTGTACATGTGGTACAGATACTCAATATCAAACTGCAGTAAAGCTCCATGGGGTCTTTCCGTCCTGTCGCGGGTAACCTGCATCTTCACAGGTACTAAAATTTCACCGAGTCTCTCGTTGAGACAGTGCCCAAATCATTACGCCTTTCGTGCGGGTCGGAACTTACCCGACAAGGAATTTCGCTACCTTAGGACCGTTATAGTTACGGCCGCCGTTTACTGGGGCTTCAATTCATACCTTCGCTTACGCTAAGCACTCCTCTTAACCTTCCAGCACCGGGCAGGCGTCACCCCCTATACATCATCTTACGATTTAGCAGAGAGCTGTGTTTTTGATAAACAGTTGCTTGGGCCTATTCACTGCGGCTGACCATAAGTCAGCGCCCCTTCTCCCGAAGTTACGGGGCCATTTTGCCGAGTTCCTTAACGAGAGTTCTCTCGCTCACCTGAGGCTACTCGCCTCGACTACCTGTGTCGGTTTGCGGTACGGGTAGAGTATAATTAACGCTAGAAGCTTTTCTTGGCAGTGTGACATCACTAACTTCGCTACTAAACTTCGCTCCCCATCACAGCTCAATGTTATAGATATAAGCATTTGACTCATATCACACCTTACTGCTTGGCCAGACACTTCCAATCGTCTGGTTTAGTTAGCCTACTGCGTCCCTCCATCACTATATACTCTAGTACAGGAATATCAACCTGTTGTCCATCGGATACACCTTTCGGTCTCTCCTTAGGTCCCGACTAACCCAGGGCGGACGAGCCTTCCCCTGGAAACCTTAGTCTTACGGTGGACAGGATTCTCACCTGTCTTTCGCTACTCATACCGGCATTCTCACTTCTATGCGCTCCAGCACTCCTCACGGTACACCTTCTTCGCACATAGAACGCTCTCCTACCATACCTATAAAGGTATCCACAGCTTCGGTAATATGTTTTAGCCCCGGTACATTTTCGGCGCAGGGTCACTCGACTAGTGAGCTATTACGCACTCTTTGAATGAATAGCTGCTTCTAAGCTAACATCCTAGTTGTCTGTGCAACCCCACATCCTTTTCCACTTAACATATATTTTGGGACCTTAGCTGGTGGTCTGGGCTGTTTCCCTTTCGACTACGGATCTTAGCACTCGCAGTCTGACTGCCGATTATATCTCGTTGGCATTCGGAGTTTATCTGAGATTGGTAATCCGGGATGGACCCCTCACCCAAACAGTGCTCTACCTCCAAGAGACTTAACATCGACGCTAGCCCTAAAGCTATTTCGGAGAGAACCAGCTATCTCCAAGTTCGTTTGGAATTTCTCCGCTACCCACAAGTCATCCAAGCACTTTTCAACGTGCCCTGGTTCGGTCCTCCAGTGAGTTTTACCTCACCTTCAACCTGCTCATGGGTAGGTCACATGGTTTCGGGTCTACGACATGATACTAATGCGCCCTATTAAGACTCGGTTTCCCTACGGCTCCGTCTCTTCAACTTAACCTCGCATCATATCGTAACTCGCCGGTTCATTCTACAAAAGGCACGCTCTCACCCATTAACGGGCTCGAACTTGTTGTAGGCACACGGTTTCAGGTTCTATTTCACTCCCCTCCCGGGGTGCTTTTCACCTTTCCCTCACGGTACTGGTTCACTATCGGTCACTAGAGAGTATTTAGGGTTGGGAGATGGTCCTCCCAGATTCCGACGAGATTTCTCGTGTCTCGCCGTACTCAGGATACTGCTAGGTATAAAGACTATTTCGAATACGAGGCTATTACTCTCTTTGGCCTACCTTCCCAGGTAGTTCTTCTATAATCTTTAAGTCCACGTTGCAGTCCTACAACCCCGAAGAGTAAACTCTTCGGTTTGCCCTCTTGCCGTTTCGCTCGCCGCTACTAAGGCAATCGCTTTTGCTTTCTCTTCCTGCAGCTACTTAGATGTTTCAGTTCACTGCGTCTTCCTCTACATTACCTTAACAGTAATGAGTGACAGGCATTACCTGCCGGGTTCCCCCATTCGGACATCTCTGGATCATTGCTCACTTACAGCTCCCCAAAGCATTTCGTCGTTAGTCACGTCCTTCATCGGCTTCTAGTGCCAAGGCATCCACCGTGCGCCCTTATTAACTTAACCTTATTTTGGTCTTGCGACCTAACTCATTAAATATTCACAGCGTTTCGGTTTATTTTCTTGTTACTATCTATATGTAATTAATTACATATGGAATTTGATATAGATATTCAATTTTCAATGGACAATACTTGAATCTTTCGATTCAATGGAGCCTAGCGGGATCGAACCGCTGACCTCCTGCGTGCAAAGCAGGCGCTCTCCCAGCTGAGCTAAGGCCCCACAAGACCTCTCAAAACTAAATAAGAAACTCAAGTACATTCCGTTTTTCCTTAGAAAGGAGGTGATCCAGCCGCACCTTCCGATACGGCTACCTTGTTACGACTTCACCCCAATCATCTATCCCACCTTAGGCGGCTGGCTCCAAAAGGTTACCTCACCGACTTCGGGTGTTACAAACTCTCGTGGTGTGACGGGCGGTGTGTACAAGGCCCGGGAACGTATTCACCGCGGCGTGCTGATCCGCGATTACTAGCGATTCCGACTTCATGTAGGCGAGTTGCAGCCTACAATCCGAACTGAGATTGGCTTTAAGAGATTAGCTTGCCGTCACCGACTCGCAACTCGTTGTACCAACCATTGTAGCACGTGTGTAGCCCAGGTCATAAGGGGCATGATGATTTGACGTCATCCCCACCTTCCTCCGGTTTATTACCGGCAGTCTCGCTAGAGTGCCCAACTGAATGATGGCAACTAACAATAGGGGTTGCGCTCGTTGCGGGACTTAACCCAACATCTCACGACACGAGCTGACGACAACCATGCACCACCTGTCACCGATGTACCGAAGTAACTTTCTATCTCTAGAAATAGCATCGGGATGTCAAGACCTGGTAAGGTTCTTCGCGTTGCTTCGAATTAAACCACATGCTCCACCGCTTGTGCGGGCCCCCGTCAATTCCTTTGAGTTTCAACCTTGCGGTCGTACTCCCCAGGCGGAGTGCTTAATGCGTTAGCTGCGGCACTGAATCCCGGAAAGGATCCAACACCTAGCACTCATCGTTTACGGCGTGGACTACCAGGGTATCTAATCCTGTTCGCTCCCCACGCTTTCGAGCCTCAGCGTCAGTTACAGACCAGAGAGCCGCTTTCGCCACCGGTGTTCCTCCATATATCTACGCATTTCACCGCTACACATGGAATTCCACTCTCCCCTTCTGCACTCAAGTTTGACAGTTTCCAAAGCGAACTATGGTTGAGCCACAGCCTTTAACTTCAGACTTATCAAACCGCCTGCGCTCGCTTTACGCCCAATAAATCCGGACAACGCTCGGGACCTACGTATTACCGCGGCTGCTGGCACGTAGTTAGCCGTCCCTTTCTGGTAAGCTACCGTCACAGTGTGAACTTTCCACTCTCACACTCGTTCTTGACTTACAACAGAGCTTTACGATCCGAAAACCTTCTTCACTCACGCGGCGTTGCTCGGTCAGGGTTGCCCCCATTGCCGAAGATTCCCTACTGCTGCCTCCCGTAGGAGTCTGGGCCGTGTCTCAGTCCCAGTGTGGCCGATCACCCTCTCAGGTCGGCTATGTATCGTCGCCTAGGTGAGCCGTTACCTCACCTACTAGCTAATACAACGCAGGTCCATCTTGTAGTGGAGCAATTGCCCCTTTCAAATAAATGACATGTGTCATTCATTGTTATGCGGTATTAGCTATCGTTTCCAATAGTTATCCCCCGCTACAAGGCAGGTTACCTACGCGTTACTCACCCGTTCGCAACTCATCCAAGAAGAGCAAGCTCCTCTCTTCAGCGTTCTACTTGCATGTATTAGGCACGCCGCCAGCGTTCGTCCTGAGCCAGGATCAAACTCTCATTAAAAATTTAATAATTGTTCGAGCGTTAACTCATTACCGTCTTCTGACGATTTATTCTTGTAAATTGACAGGTTATAATTTCTTCTATCATAACCCTGCACTTGGTTTCTTATTCAGTTCTCAAAGGTCT
>NZ_JACLQM010000037.1:0-6035 GCF_016648655.1 Streptococcus sp. 17.1 | reverse complement strand
GTCTGAGTCAGTAAGTGCTTCAGAATCAGCGTCTGCATCTGAGTCAGTAAGTGCCTCGGCTTCAGCAAGTGCGTCAGCATCAGCAAGTGCGTCTGAGTCAGCAAGTACTTCAGAATCAACAAGTGCCTCAGCCTCAGCAAGTGCGTCAGCATCAGCAAGTACTTCAGAATCAACAAGTGCCTCAGCCTCAGCAAGTACATCAGAATCAACAAGTGCGTCTGAGTCAGCAAGCGCCTCAGCTTCAGCAAGTGCATCTGAGTCAGCAAGTGCTTCAGCATCAGCAAGTGCATCTGAGTCAGCAAGTGCGTCAGCCTCAGCAAGTACATCAGAATCAGCAAGTACTTCAGAATCAACAAGTGCGTCAGCCTCAGCAAGTACTTCAGAATCAACAAGTGCCTCAGCCTCAGCAAGTACATCAGCCTCAGCAAGTACATCAGAGTCAGCAAGTGCCTCGGCTTCAGCAAGTACTTCAGCCTCAGCAAGTGCGTCAGCCTCAGCAAGTGCGTTTGAGTCAGTAAGCGCCTCAGCCTCTGTAAGTGCATCAGCGTCAGCAAGTGCATCTGAGTCAGCAAGCGCCTCAGCTTCAGCAAGTGCGTCAGCGTCAGCAAGTTCTTCAGAGTCAGCAAGCGCCTCTATTTCGGCTTCTAATTCTGTAATTTCAAGTAAAGGTCAGCCAGCCATTCTATCACTTGAAAGCCTGGATATTGAAAGCGTCATTGCCTCAGATTCTATCAGTACATCATCAAGCGTTTCAGAATCAGAGTCAGCATCATTGAGTGTCTCATTGAGTGAATCACAATCTGCCTCTGTAAGTGCTTCAATTTCTGCAAGTGAGTCTGTATCGTTGAGTGAAGTACAAAGTGCAAGTGTGTCTGTGTCAGAATCAGCAAGCACATCTGCGTCAGCGTCATCGAGCGCATCCGCTTCAGTATCTGAGTCAGCTTCTACATCAGCATTCTTGAGTGCCTCTGAAAGCACAAGTGCTTCAATAAGTATTTCAACATCATTGAGTACTTCAGCAAGTCTTTCAACCTCTGCCTCAACAAGTGCTTCAGTGTCTGCCTCATTGAGTGCCTCAGAATCAACTTCTGAAGTGAAAGATCCTAAGCACAAACGTGGTAGCCAAGCGCTTCCTAAGACTGGTGAGGAAAACTCATCATTGTCAATGGCATTTGGTGCTTTGGCAACTGCAACAGGCCTCGCCTTTCTTGCTAAACGTAAGAAAGATGAAGAAGAAAGTGTAGACTTCTAAGTCTTAGTAAGTTTAATCATTATCTTCTAGCGAGATAATCAAATATCCCCTATCGATTAGAGTGATTTCCTAATTGGTAGGGGATTTTTTTAGTCTGATATTCTAAAAATACAAATAGTTTTAATAAGTCTTAGGGTTACCATTATTATCGTATTTTTAGGAGGATGAAAGAAGTGATTAATCGATAGAAAGCGATCTCGAAATGAGATTTTTTGCTTAATTTTATGATAAAATTTAAGGGAGTGTTTTAATCAAAAATAAATGGAGTATATATGTTTTTTAGAAGGAATGAAGGTCAATATCGTGAAACCGATCGTGTGACACGCTTTAAATTGGTTAAGTCAGGGAAGCACTGGCTTCGTGCGGCGACGTCGAATTTTGGTCTTTTCAAGGTGCTTAGAGGAGGCGTGGATACACCGTCTGTTGCTGCCCATCAGGTAGAGGTGGATGCACCTGCTTTTTCAGGTCAGACACTGCTTAAGGGAGTGCTTGCAACGGGGGCCTTGTTAGGTGGTTCTGTTGTGACTCAAGTAGCTCATGCGGATGAAATGACTGATCAGCCGATTTTGGAAAGTGAAGCAGGAGCTAAGACTGATCTCTTGGCTACATCTGATTCCATTGTTCTTGGAAATATGGAGTCTGTGTCCAGTGTTCAAGAGAGTCAAGTAAATAGTCAAGAGTCATCAGAAACTGCGTCAAGTCAGACTTCGGAGGCTTCTTTGAGTGAGTCTCTATCACGCAGCCAATCAGTGTCTGCTTCTGAATTAGCTTCAAAATCGACATCCTTGTCATTGAGTGCCTCGCTTTCTGCTTCCTTGTCAGCTTCATTAACTTCTAAGTCGGAATCAGTAAGTCAGACAGATTCCTCTTCACATAGTCTGTCAGAGAGTACGCTTAGAGAAAGTTCAGAGCATAGTACAAGTACATCTGTTCAGTCAGTTAGCAAGAGTGATAGTAGTAGCGACACTAAAGTAGGGATGTCCCTTGTCATCTCAGAGTCAACCTTGTTAAACGCTTCCTTGACATCTGAAGTGCAAACGAATCGCCAATTATCTGATACGGCGACTGGGCTACTAGCTGCCTCGGTTGTGGCTGATGCTGAGCGTTTAGAACAAGAAAAGCGTCTCAAAGATTTAGCCTTAGACATTTATACCTATAAAGCTCAAGCTGTTGATTTGCCAAATACGGATGTTGCTATTCTCAAGGGAGATAAAGCCTTGGGTGCCATTCGTGTCAGTCTGGCTGATCGTGATAGCGATGTGTCTCCTACGATTAGTCAGGCTCGTCAGGCTAGAAATAGTCTTGCCAATGCGGTGCTTCGTGCGACATCTGGTCAGCGTGATCCTCGTAATGGTTCTCGCATTGATGCTAATAGCAACCTTCGTGCACCCCAGTATAATTTAGGTCCGGCTAACAATGCCTTGATTTCTGTTTATAACTCTGACTACATCAATCATGCTTATAATGTTGTTGAAACCATTCCTACACGAAATAGTATTAAAAGCATTGGCTACGCTTCTGGTAGTGATCGAGTGAATGGCATCAACATACCTCAGACTTCTGCATTGAAAAATAGTGCAGTCGCCTTTAATATTGTGGGGACTGTTGGGCAGACAGGGGTCGTAACGCCTGGGAAAATTTATAATGTTTCTTTTGTAGTGACTAATACGGCTAGGCAGTCAGTGACACGTACGCTTCGTATTCAGGTTTTGCCACAAAATGATGGCATTCGAAACCCGATTACGGCGGTGACAACGGGGGCTTATGTTAATGACACAAGTAATCTCGCTCAAGCCGAAAAAGATAAGGTTTGGGAGGCCTTTAAGACTGCTAACCCCAATATTGCCACTTCAAAGGACTTTAAATCTTATTCGGTTTCAGCATCTGGTGTGGTGACCATTACTTATAAAGATAACACCACAAATGATGTGACGGCTCCAGTGAAGCGACTTGCAGCACCAACGGTTGAAACGAGATTATTGGACAAGGCTTACACGCAGACACCTGTAACTGTGACAGGAGCTGAACCAGGTTCTACAGTCGTTCTATACAATAATGACGACGAAGTAGGAACAGCAGTGGCAGATGCTTCGGGTCAAGCGATTGTGACGCCGACAGTTAAGTTACAAACAGGTGGTGTAACAGCCAAAGCTCGCATCATGTATGATGATTATGCGGTATACTCAGATGCCAGCAATTCCGTGGCTGTAACGGATGGGACGCGTCCTGAAGTGACGGCTAAGTTGACTGTCGATGGTGTGGAACCTAAGTCTACGCCTCTCGAAGGTGGTGGGAAAAACTATACCATCTATGCTGGCGATGATGCTGTTTTGACTTTCACGGCTACAGATGACAGTGGCAAGCTTAAAGAAATGAAAGTTGTTGCAAGAGCCGACTTGGATGACAATGCCTTGAACGGAAATTTCTTTGGTAGTAGCCAGTATGGAACAGGTAATATTGAACCGATTACGGGAGATATCACAGCAACGAGTGACAATCCTGCAACCATCACAGCGACCATTCATTTGAAAGATGATCTTTACCATTCCTTCCGAAACACATGGCAACGTAATGTTGCTGCTATCGACAATGCATCAAATATGAACCGTCCAAATGGCTTGGGTGAGATTCGTATTACTCAGGGACGCTTAGCAGATCGTACGCCGGGTGTGGCACCGACAAGCACTATTCAGGTGACCAGCCTGACTGCCTTAACAGATGCAGATAAAAGCAAGATTATTGCGGCTGTGTCGGCCTTGAATCCAGAGGTTGCCAACCGTATTAAGTCTTATACGGTTAATAGCGATGGAACGGTAACGATTACTTATAAAGACAGTACGACGAATGTTGTGACGGTGAAATTGTCGGATAGTGATCACAGCCAGTCAGTGTCGCAAAGTGCCAGTCAGTCTAAGCAGGAGTCGATTTCTCAAAGTCGAAGTGAGTCCGTTAAGCAGTCTGCGTCGACCAGCCTTTCATTGAGCACGGTTGCTTCAAAAAGTGTTTCAAGTTCCTTGAGTTTATCAGCACAACAGAGTGTTTCAAAATCACAAAGTCAATCAGCCTCAGCGAGTGCGTCTTTGAGTGCCGTGAAGTCACAGAGTATCTCAAGTTCCTTGAGTTTATCAGCTCAACAGAGTGTTTCAAAATCACAAAGTCAATCAGTCTCAGCGAGTGCTTCTTTGAGTGCCGTGAAATCGGAGAGCGTTTCAAGTTCTTTGAGTGAGTCCTTGAAGACAAGCGTTTCGCAAAGTCAATCCGCATCAACAAGTGCGTCTTTGAGTGCTGAGAAATCGGAGAGCGTTTCAAGTTCTTTGAGTGAATCCTTGAAGACAAGCGTCTCACAAAGTCAATCAGCCTCAACCAGTACATCTTTGAGTGCAGTGAAGTCGGAAAGCGTTTCAAGTTCTTTGAGTGAATCCTTGAAGACCAGCGTCTCACAAAGTGAGTCAGCTTCAACGAGTGCATCTTTGAGTGCCGTGAAATCGGCGAGCATTTCAAGTTCCTTGAGTGAGTCCTTGAAGACCAGCCAATCTCAAAGTGAATCCGCATCAACAAGTGCGTCTTTGAGTGCTGTGAAATCGGCGAGCATTTCAAGTTCCTTGAGTGAATCCTTGAAGACCAGCGTCTCACAAAGTGAGTCAGCTTCAACAAGCACATCTTTGAGTGCCGTGAAATCAGCTAGTGTTTCAAGCTCATTAAGTGAGTCCTTGAAGACAAGCGTTTCGCAAAGTGAGTCAGCTTCAACAAGCACATCTTTGAGTGCCGTGAAATCGGAGAGCGTTTCAAGTTCATTAAGTGAGTCCTTGAAGACTAGTGTCTCACAAAGTGAGTCCGCTTCAGAGAGTGCGTCTGTTTCAGAGTCGCAATCCGTATCAAATTCCGAATCAGCCTCAGCGAGTGCATCAGTGTCTGAATCGCAATCAGTCTCGACTTCCGAGTCCGCTTCAGAGAGTGCTTCAGTTTCCGAGTCACAATCCGTATCAAATTCCGAATCAGCTTCAACAAGTGCTTCAGTTTCAGAATCCGTGTCTGTAAGCGAATCAATCTCTGAGTCGCAATCAGTGTCAAACTCAACTTCAGCCTCAGTAAGTGCTTCAATTTCAGAGTCACAGTCTGTTTCAACTTCCGAGTCATCGTCAGAAAGTGCATCAGTAAGCACATCACAGCTGGAATCGAATTCAGTTTCAGCGTCAGTAAGTGCATCAATTTCAGAATCACAGTCTGTTTCTAATTCAGAGTCAGCTTCAGTCAGCGAATCAATTAGTGAGTCACAATCCGAGTCAAATTCAGTTTCAACTTCAGAGAGTGAATCAACTTCAACATCTCGGTCTGAGTCGAACTCAACTTCAGCCTCAGAAAGTGCGTCAGTATCTGAATCGCAGTCAGTCTCAAACTCAGTTTCGACTTCAGAAAGTGCGTCAACATCAACATCACAATCAGAATCGAACTCAGTTTCGACTTCAGAAAGTGAGTCAATGTCAGCGTCACAATCCGAGTCAACCTCAGTTTCGACTTCAGAGAGTGAATCAACGTCAGCATCGCAATCCGAGTCAACCTCAGTTTCTACTTCAGAAAGTGAGTCGACATCAACATCACAATCCGAGTCAAACTCAGTTTCAACTTCAGAAAGTGAATCGACATCAGCGTCACAATCAGAATCAAAATCAGTTTCTACATCAGAGAGTGAATCAACGTCAGCATCACAATCAGAATCAAACTCAGTTTCTACATCAGAAAGAGAATCAACCTCAGCGTCACAATCCGAGTCAACCTCAGTTTC
>NZ_JACLQM010000036.1:0-6547 GCF_016648655.1 Streptococcus sp. 17.1 | reverse complement strand
TGTTGAACTCAGTATCTTCTGGCAATTGAGAAGTTACTGTCAAGACTTTACCGTCTTTAGTTACTGAAACAACGACTCTAGCTACCATCTTATCGTAAGTAACAGTTGTATCGTTACCTTGTACTTCTTCAACAGTATAAATGTGAGTACCTTCTTCACCACGTTTGTACTCAAGTGCAGAGAACTTGATCTTACCTTTAGCATCATTGCTTACAGTTTCAATCACATTACCCTTGCTATCTTTAAGTACAAAGCTAAACTCACCAGCCTTAAGTTGACGGCCTTCAAGTTTCTTAGTGAATTCAAACTCAACTTTAGTTGGGATATTGATTACACGTTTTTCTGTTGGTTTTTCTGGTTTTTCAACAGATTTCTTAGTTGGGTCGTATTGGTGAACGATTTGTGAGGCTGTATTTTCAATGTCAACACCGTCCTTAGCAGATTGTTTAATTTCTGCTGGGATTTCAAACTTGTAGTAACGTCCGAAGGCGAACTTAGTTGTGTCGATGACTTGTGTATTTTCTGCATCTCCAAGTGACTTAGTAAGGTCAGCTTTAGATGTTGCAGTAATCACACCGTTTTCAACCTTGATATCAAACTTAGCTGTCACATCTTCTCCTGTTACAGAGTCGTATGCCTTAATACCAGCTCCGTTGACAGTCAAGTTTGCACTGTCATATTTATCTGTAATACCAACAGATTGAATATTGTGTGCTTCAGTGAATTTAGTTGTATCCAACCATACTTGGTAGTATACTTTATCACCTTTCTTGAGTGTCTTAGTATTGATATTTTGAGCTTCGTTGTTATCAGTCTTATCAACGTAAGGATTTGCATTTGTTTCCGCAATCTTATCCTTCAACTCTTTATCATCGTTGAGAAGTTTGTCACCTGTAATATCGAATTTAGATTCGTTCAAGATGTATTTCTCTGGATTGAAGTCTGGAGTTTCTGGAGGAGTTACACGGTTGTTGAACTCATTGTCTGCTGGATCTGTTACGTTAGTGATAAGAGCTTTCGCTGTTCCGTCATGTTTAACTTCTACAGTTACTACTGCTTTCATCGCATCGTAAGCGACAGTTCCATCAGTACCCTTCACTTCTTCAACTGTGAATTTGTGAACGCCCGCTTGTTCTTTCTTGAATTCAAGTTTAGAGAACTTAACGTTACCAGAGGCATCGTTCATTACAGTTTCAAGGACTTTACCTTCTGAATCTTTCAATACGAAGCTGAATTCGTTAGCTTTCAATTCACGTCCTTCCAGACGTTTAGTGAAGTTGAACTCTACTTGTACTGGTACGCTGTTAACACGTTTTTCAGTTGGTTTGCTTGGTTTTTCAACAGTCTTGCTTACTGGGTTGTAGTAGTTCACTACTTGAGCCGCAGTATTTTCGATGTCTACTCCACCTTTAACGTCCGCTTTAACAGTTGCTGGAATATCAAACTTGTAGTAACGTCCGAATTCGAATTTAGTTGTGTCGATGATTTGAGTATTTTCTGCATCGCCAAGTGACTTAGTGAAGCCATCTTTAAGGGTTGCTGTGATTACTCCGTTAGCTACTGTGATATCAAATTTAGATGTTACATCAGCACCAGTTTTACCATCGTAAGCTTTGATTGCTGAAGCATCAACATCAACTTTAGCCTCATCATAGTCATCTGAGATTCCTACAGATTGGATGTTGTCTTTGTTGTTTGCATCAAATTTAGTTGTATCTAACCATACTTGGTAAACTAGTTTTTGACCTGGTTTAACTGATTTAGTGTTAATGTTTTGAGCTTCATTGTTATCAGCTTTATCAGCATATGGGTTTGCATTTGTATCTGCATACTTGTCTGCTAATTCTTTATCATCATCTAATAATGAAGTTCCTGTTAGGTCAAATTCTTTTTCGTTTAGAACGTATTTCTCTGGGTTGAATTCTGGAGTTTCTGGTGGTGTTACTGTATTGTTGAACTCTTTGTCTGCGATGTCGCCTACAGTAGCCACAAGAACTTTAGCTGTTCCGTCGTGTGATACTGTTACTGTGACATTTGCTTTCATAGTATCGTATGTTACAGTTCCGTCAGTTCCTTTAACCTCTTCAACTGTAAAGTTGTGAACACCTTCTTCACCCTTCTTGAATTCAAGAGCTTTGAACTTAACGTTACCATCCGCATCGTTGCTTACAGTTTCAAGGACTTTACCTGTTGAATCTTTAAGAACGAAGTTGAATTCGTTAGCTTTAAGCTCACGACCTTCCAAGCGTTTAGTGAAGTTGAACTCTACTTGTACTGGTACGCTGTTGACACGTTTTTGAGTAGGTTTGTTTGGAGTTTCAACCTTCTTAGTTGTTGGGTTGTAGTAGTTGACTACTTGAGCCGCAGTATTTTCGATATCTACACCAGCTGCCACATCAGCTTTCACTGTCGTTGGGATGTCGAACTTGTAGTAACGTCCAAATGCGAACTTAGTTGTGTCAATAACTTGAGTGTTATCCGCATCGCCAAGTGACTTAGTGAAGCCAGCTTTAAGAGTTGCAGTAATCACACCGTTATTAACTGTGATATCGAATTTATCTGTTACATCGTCACCTGTTACTGAATCGTAGGCTTTGATCTTAGTAGAATCAAGATCCAACTTCGCTTCATCGTAGTCATCTGAGATGCCTACTGATTGGATGTTGTCCTTGTTAGCTGCGTCAAATTTAGTTGTATCCAACCACACTTGGTAAACAAGTTTATCACCACGTTTAACTGACTTCGTATTGATGTTTTCTGCCTCGTTGTTATCAGTTTTATCAACGTAAGGATTAGCTTCTGTTTCAGTGTATTTGTTTGTTAACTCTGAATCATCATCAAGAAGTTTGTTATCTGTGATTGAATATTTCTCTGTATTCAATACATATTTCTCTGGTTGGAACTTAGGCTCAGTTGGAGGTGTTACTACGTTGTTGAACTCTTTATCAGCGATATCGCCAACAGTTGCCACAAGAACTTTAGCTGTTCCATCGTGAGAAACAGTTACTGTTACATTCGCTTTCATAGTATCGTATGTAACGGTTGCGTCTGTTCCAGCTACTTCTTCTACAGTGTAGTTGTGAACGCCTGCTTGTTCTTTCTTGAATTCGATAGCTGAGAACTTAACGTTTCCATCTGCATCGTTGCTTACAGTTTCAACAACTTTACCTGTTGAATCTTTAAGCACGAAGCTGAATTCGTTAGCTTTCAACTCACGACCTTCCAAACGTTTAGTGAAGTTGAATTCTACTTGTACTGGTACGCTGTTGACACGTTTTTGAGTAGGTTTTTCAGAATCTTTAACTTTCTTATTGAATGGATTGTATTGGTGAATTGTTTGGTTAGCGGTATTTTCAATATCTACACCAGCTTTAACTGTTTGTTTAACAGTTGCTGGGATATCAAATTTATAGTAACGACCAAACTCAAATTTAGTTGTATCAATAACTGGACTTGCGTCTGTAGCGCTGATAGGTTTAGTCAAGCTTGCTTTAGATGAAGCACTGATTACACCGTTTTCAACGTTGATGTCGAATTTAGCTGTTACATCTTCACCAGTGATACCATCGTAAACCTTGATATCATCAGCGTTGATATCAAGCTTATCTTTTTCGTAGTTATCTTTGATACCAACTGTTTGAAGATTGTTTTCTGCTGTAAATTCTCGAGTATCAAGCCATACTTGATAGTAAATCTTTTGACCACGTTCAACTGACTTAGTATTCAAGTTTTCTTTTTCGTTGTTTGACGCAACGTCCGCATATGGTTTCGCATTGGTATCTGCGTACTTGTCTTCCAACTCTTTATCATCATCGGCAAGTTTGTTACCAATGATATCGAATCTTGGTTCTGAAACAACGTATTTCTCTGGTTTGAAGTTAGGAATTACCTCGTTATCGAAGACACGATCGTCAGCGCCATAAGCATCTCCACCTACTGTAGCGTAAGAAACGACAGTTGTTAATTGAGCACCTGGTGCAGGTTGGATAACTTGAACAGTAACATTGACTTTCATGTTATCGTAAGTAACTGTTGTGTCAGTTCCTTTAACTTCTTCTACTGTGTAGTTGAATGTCTTACCAAGATCTGCTTTAACGTAGTTGATAGTAGAGAATTTAACTTTACCTTCGGCATCATTCTTAACTGTTTCAAGAACATTACCTTCTTCATCTTTCAATTCGAAAGTAAATTCTTGATCTTTCAACTGACGTCCGTTAAGTGTCTTACCAAAGATCAACTCGATAGCAGTTGGAACGTTGTTAACACGTTTTTCAGTTGGTTTTTCTACTGGTTTTTCTTTCTTAGTAGTTGGGTTGTAATAGTTAACTACTTGAGCTGCTGTATTTTCAATTTCAGCACCATCATAAGCACCGTCAGCAACCTTAGCTGGAATGACAAACTTGTAGTAGCGTCCAAATTCGAACTTAGTAGTATCGATAACTTGAGTGTTTTCTGCATCGCCAAGTGACTTAGTGAAGCCAGCTTTAAGAGTTGCAGCAATCACTCCGTTATTAACTGTGATATGGAATTTGTCTGTAACGTCGTCACCACTCTTACCATCGTAAGCCTTGATTGCTGATTCACTTACTTCCAATTTAGCTTTATCGTAAGTATCAGTGATACCAACAGATTGAATGTTATCCTTGTTGTTTGCATCAAATTGAGTTGTATCAAGCCATACTTGGTAGTTGATAGTGTCACCACGTTTTACTGGTTGAGTATTGATGTTTATAAAGTCGAATATTGGTTTTTCATCTTTGTCAACTTTACCTGTATCAATTTTTTCGTTGTTGTCAGTTTTATCGACATATGGATCAGTATTTGTTTCTCCATATTTATCAGTCAACTCAGAATCATCATCAAGAAGTTTGGTACCAGTGATATCGAATTCACCTTTATCTTTGCTAAGAACGTATTTCTCTGGTTGGAACTTAGGTTCTTCTGGAGGACGAACAGTATTGTTGAACTCTTTATCAGCGATATCGCCAACAGTTGCCACAAGAACTTTAGCTGTTCCATCGTGAGAAACAGTTACTGTTACATTCGCTTTCATAGTATCGTATGTAACGGTTGCGTCTGTTCCAGCTACTTCTTCAACTGTGTAGTTGTGAACACCAGCTTGTTCTTTCTTGAATTCGATAGCTGAGAACTTAACGTTTCCTGCCGCATCGTTCGTTACAGTTTCAACTACTTCACCAGCTGAATTCTTAAGTACGAAACTGAATTCGTTAGCTTTAAGCTCACGGCCTTCCAAGCGTTTAGTGAAGTTGAACTCTACTTGTACTGGTACGCTGTTTACACGTTTTTGAGTAGGTTTGTTTGGAGTTTCAACCTTCTTAGTTGTTGGGTTGTAGTAGTTCACTACTTGAGCTGCAGTATTTTCGATATCTACACCAGCCGCCACATCAGCTTTCACTGTTGTTGGAATGTCGAACTTGTAGTAACGTCCGAAGGCGAATTTAGTTGTATCGATCACTTGAGTGTTGTCCGCATCGCCAAGTGACTTAGTGAAGCCAGCTTTAAGGGTTGCAGTAATCACACCATTGTTCACAGCGATATCGAATTTATCTGTGACATCGTCACCTGTTACTGAATCGTAAGCTTTGATCTTAGTAGAATCAAGATCCAACTTAGTTTCATCGTAGTCATCTGAGATTCCTACTGATTGGATGTTGTCTTTGTTAGCTGCGTCAAATTTAGTTGTATCCAACCATACTTGGTAAACCAACTTATCGCCACGTTTAACAGTCTTCGTATTCAAGTTTTGTTCTTCGTTGTTTGATGCATTATCCGCATATGGGTTCGCATTTGTATCTGCGTACTTGTCTGCCAATTCTTTGTCATCATCAACGAGTTTGTCACCAGTGATATCGAATTTCTCTTCAGAAACAACGTATTTCTCTGGTTGGAACTTAGGTTCTTCTGGAGGACGAACAGTATTGTTGAACTCTTTATCAGCGATATCGCCAACAGTTGCCACAAGAACTTTAGCTGTTCCATCGTGAGAAACAGTTACTGTTACATTCGCTTTCATAGTATCGTATGTAACGGTTGCGTCTGTTCCAGCTACTTCTTCAACTGTGTAGTTGTGAACACCAGCTTGTTCTTTCTTGAATTCGATAGCTGAGAACTTAACGTTTCCAGATGCATCGTTGCTTACAGTTTCAACTACTTCACCAGCTGAATTCTTAAGTACGAAGCTGAATTCGTTAGCTTTAAGCTCACGGCCTTCCAAGCGTTTAGTGAAGTTGAATTCTACTTGTACTGGTACGCTGTTTACACGTTTTTGAGTAGGTTTGTTTGGAGTTTCAACTTTCTTAGTTGTTGGGTTGTAGTAGTTGACTACTTGAGCCGCAGTATTTTCGATATCTACTCCGCCAGGTACATCAGCTTTCACTGTTGTTGGAATGTCGAACTTGTAGTAACGTCCGAAGGCGAATTTAGTTGTGTCGATCACTTGAGTGTTGTCCGCATCGCCAAGTGACTTAGTGAAGCCAGCTTTAAGGGTTGCAGTAATCACGCCACCTTCAACTGTGATATCGAATTT
>NZ_JACLQM010000035.1:0-7340 GCF_016648655.1 Streptococcus sp. 17.1 | reverse complement strand
GTTTGTGTGGTTACTTACAGTTTACACCAATGAAAGGCTATGAGTTTTTTTGTTGCACTATATTTTACAATTTATCAAGTTAAAAACGAAGCTTACATTAGAATATTCATTAGTTGTAACCCATTTATTCTCTTCAAAATTGGTGGTTAATATAATCCCTTTTTCAACATAATCTTGAAAACATTCTTTTGCGCTTTCAATCATATTATCATCAAACAGGATAATTTCATTTACTTTACGAAATAATTTTGATTGATTATTCAACTGACTAACTCCTTAATAATATCCTCATAATCAGACAATACAGCTTCACCATATTGTTCTGATAAAGCTCCTAACATTTCTGTAAGGCATGGTTTAATCTGTTTTTCTAAAATTGCTCTAACTTTACCTCTCTCAAGGTCATTTGTTAGTTTAGAGTATTGCTTGTTAAGCCGATTAAACTCACCGATTAACAAAAGCAAAGTAGATTTTGTCTGCAATTCATACTGGCAACCTACACAATGTTGACGGTCATCATAGGGGCATAGTTTCCCTAACGCAGATAAGAGACACATACTTTCTCCCTGCTTAGAGAAAGCCTCTCCGTTGCCAATTCGATGACAGATTGTCAGTAATTGTTCAGGTTCAACGTTGTTTTCAACTAGAGTTTTTAAAGCTTGTTGAGAACGCAAATCAGCCCTAATGCTCAATTCTAACGTTTTCTCAATTTCTACTGGTGTTAGATCTAAACTTTTAATCATTTGAGTTTGTTGGCTTGGACTTAATTCTTTATACTTTCCTCTAGTTACAATGGTCAAGAGCATAGACGGAATCATGGATAATACGCCTCGCTCAAATAGTTCTTTTGCAACCATTTCAGGTTTTAGTTGTCCAAGTTGGGCATCTTTTAGATACGTTGTTGTAGTTTGCGCAAATTCATTAAAATTACCTTTATGGCTACGAGCTAATGCTGCTAAAAAATAACCTTTAATATTCAGTTCTGACTTTTCTTCAAGAACGTCATCTGCTAACATTGCGACAGATTGTAAGTAAGACTTGTTTGCAGAACGACTACTAAAGTTACGCTCTAAAAATAAATTTCCGATTTCCTCCCCCATATAACTAGTAATCTTTTCATAAGTTTTAATTCGTCTGATTAATGGGTTTTCTGCATTGTATGGTATTTGAAGTTGAAAATGTGCTTCACAGATAGCCAATAACGTTCCAATAAGAACCTGACAACTTTCTGGGACGTGAAACTTTAGCTGAGTAACGTTAGAAGCGTTTTTTGTTTTATTAGGTGTTAAGTTTAAATAAGTCAATCTTGTTGTAATACTTAGTAAAGTCCTTCTAGCTTCACTACTACTCCAAGTTCCATCTACTACTGCTTCTAAAACTTCTAATGGTTCTCTTGTTAATTTAGGATGTCCTAATCTTTCCAAGTCTGTTGATCTTAGTGCGCAAATAAAATGTAACCCTAGATACAACCATGTATCTGCATAGTTTTTTGAATTTGCTGCTTTACAAAACATATCATTTTTTATGATGTAGTCCTCGTTGAATAGGTAGTACATTAATTCAAGGTATTCATCTAATTCATACGCTCCATTTGCACTCTCAATCGTGTAACGCTTCGTCATTTCAAAACTCACTCGATAACGAGTAACACCTTTATTGAGTAGCCATTTAATAAATTGAATGAGATTATCACCTAGATATTTTGTGAGAACTTTTGTTGCTACTTCTACTAAGGTCTCCACTTCAGCATCACTATATAGAAACAAATCTTTTGTTAAGTAGTATGCTAAAAAATCAAGTAGATAGAAACGATTTGTTTCACTCAGTTTTTCTTCTTCAGCAAATTGAACGAATAATTCATTTGTAGAAGGGAATTTTTTTGAAAAGATTCCTTCCATACTCTTAATTCCAGGAGGTGTTGTTAGATAGTCTTTGATGTGATTTTTAAGAACTTCAGCATCTTTTTCCGTAATAGTATAATCATCAAGATTTATAGACACACCAAACCAATCATTGTCTAGTAAAAATCCACTGACTTTCTCACGGTGTTTTATTGTAGCATCACCTAACTCGACTAATATTCTTTCAAGATAACTTTTTAAATCTACTACCAACAGCTACTCCTTCTAGTGTTCACCAAATAATTTTTCTGCTTGCCAGTTCATATAATCAAAAACACCATTGTTCACCTGACCATACTGTTTTGCAATTTCTCCTTTATTTTGTAAATATACCCAAGCACTTTCTGGTGAATTGTCCCCTCTAGCGGACATCAGCTCACTAACTTCATTAACGCCTGACAACACTAATTGAGTGGTGTACCAGTGCCTAAAGATATGGGGTGAAATATTATTTTCTTGCAAGAGTTGACCAAAAAAGACAACCTCTGGGTCATCAGATTTAAGAAATATTGGGATCATTTCTTCGCGAATAATCTTACGAAATCGTTGATAGTACACATCGTATGATAATGCTTTACCCTGCTTGTTAAGGTTTAATGGACCAAAATCTTTCTCATACCTTTTACCCTCTAGATAACTCATATAGTCATTATAAGTGTCTAAAAAGACCTCCAAGAAGATATAAGGTACAGCTTGAAGTCTTTCCTTTTTAATTCGTCCAGTTGGCTTTAAATCACTTCTAAGGGGCATTTCTTTTCGCAGATCAATCTCAATCTTAAATACTTGATTATCACTTTGGTGAAATAAGATACCTGCTCCCAAAGGACTATCTTCACGTCTTACATTACATGCTTCTGATGGTCTCAAACCAACAAATGCTCCCAAAGCAACAACCATAAGTAAATCCTTGTGATATTGAGCAATGTGAGCAAAGAGCATTTCAAAGGCGCTGTTTGGCATATCTCTAAAAATTGACTTCTGTGCGTTGCTATCATCAACAAATATCTCAAAATTCAGTTCTTTCCGTTTAATGACTCTACCTCGTCTATTAGTGAATGTATTGATAGAATAAAGGTCTTCTGGCTTCAAATTAGCCTTTCCTTTTCGTTCATTCAAGTATAGAGTTAAAAAATCAAGAACTGCATTTACACATTTTTCGACTGTACTTTTCTTTCTATTTTTTCTATCTTCTGGAAGTTGTCCTAAACCATAAAGCATAAAAAACTCCTTGACCATTTCTAAAGTTAGTTGATCAAGATTGTTAACCCCAACTGTTCCGTAGATAAAATTCAAAAACTTAACAACGTATGAAAATCGTTTGTTTCCATCGTCTGAAATAGATTTAATCTTTGTGGCAGATTTTACATATCTATGAAAATCAGTGAATTGTAATGTACCATCATCATGTTTGAGTGCAATCAATTGCTTTGTAACGATATTATTATCACCTAGAATTAGCGAATGTTTATATACAACAAATCTCATGTTATCTCCTTGTTTATTATGACTGAAGGTTCTGACTGTGTTTTATGATGTCAATACACAAAAAAACGATCAAATCAGTACCATTTTCCTTTGTGCTCTAAACTGCATAAAGGGAATATCGATGAGTACTTTCATTGATCGTTATTATTATTTAAATTAATTCAATAATAAAAGTAACTTCATCTAAGTAATAAGAGCAATTTATTAGCTCAGCAACAACGATAACCACAGCAACTCCTTCTAAACGATGAAAGGAATATCCGCCGTGGCTATCTATTTACTTTTTTTCTTTTACTTCTGTAAGTTACTTTTGTTATTTTTACTTTTTCTGTATTATATCATATTTTGATTAAATTGTCATCTAAGAAAGTGATTTTAAAAAAACTGGAAATTTTTTCAATTGTATATTTTGACAATAAAAAACACTTTTATATCAATTTAATGATTTTAGAGCGTTTTATAAAATTATACTATAAAATGAAAGAGAATTACACACTCAACTCAAACAACTTATAAAACTCACCTCTCCTATCCATCAAATCACTGAAAGAACCATCTTCAACAATAACGCCATCTTTCATAAAGAGAATTCTATCGTATTTTTTCAAAATGTTCTCATTCAACTTGTGGGTTACTACAAGTGCAGTCAAATTTTGAATATCCAAGATTGAACTTTCAATTTCAGTAGTTACTTGATTATCCAAAGATGAAGTAGCCTCATCCAATAATAAGATTGGTGTTTTTCGAATCAAGGCGCGCGCAATACTAACTCTTTGTTTTTGTCCGCCAGATAAATTTGATCCATTCTCTCCACATAAAGCTTGTAGACCTAATTCATTTTCTAAAACATAACTTTCTAAACCTGACTGCTGTACAGCTTTCTTTATTTCCTCATCAGTGAAGGATTGATTAAGAGTAATATTTGCTCTTAAAGTATCATCAAAGATATAAATATCTTGCTGAACAATCGTCATCAAGTTATAAAGACTCTCTGCTGAAATAGCTTGTATATCTTGATTATCAATTGAAATATGTCCACTTGTTACATCATAAAAACGCAGCAATAGATTGAGCAAAGTTGATTTTCCACTCCCTGACATTCCTACAATTGCAATTTTTTCCCCTTTTTGAATCTTCAAAGATAAATGATTAAAAATTTTTTCTTCAGCATTAGGGTAAGAAAAGTCTATATTTGAAAAAGAAATGACATCATCGAAATATTCTTTCGTTTCACCAGTCTGAAGTCCAATTACATCTTTTACCTCAAATGCATTAAGTGTTGCTTGCCCTTCACGAAATTTACTCATTCCCATACCAATTTCATTTAGTGGCATTACTACAAAATTGACTAGTTGAACAATAGCTGTCACACTCCCAATTGTGGTAGAACCATTAAATACGAGGTACATCCCTCCACCAAAAGCTACCAAAAAAACAATCATCCCTGAAAGCTGTGAAATAACATTTGCTAAAACATCAAATTTTCCTTTTATAAAATATATCTCATCCAATTTTTCACTTTCATAACTATAATCCTCACAGATAGCATCTTTCACATTAAAACTTTTAATAACAAGAAATCCTGCTAAAATATCTTTAACCTTAGCTAAATACTTCTGATCTGCAATCATGGCACTCTTTTGAAGATAAGCTGATTTTTGTCCAATGAATCCAGAAATCATCATTGGAATAATGCTAGCAATGATAACCAATAAGGTCAAATACCAATTACCTATAAACATAGCTAGGAGCGAAAAAATCATTAAGGAAAGGTTTTTTGAAATATTAAAATACTGGTGTAGATAATCTTGCTCAATTTTCTTCATATTTTCGGTTAATACAGAAATAAATTTCCCTGATTTTTCTTTAGAAAAGTCTCTATAATCCCTATCTAAAATAGATTGGAACACCTTATTTTTGTATCTTGACATGATTTGCCTAACAAGTTTATTTTTCAATCGAAGAGATATAAAGTTGAGCCCTGCATATATGAGAATAACAATAGCTCCTACTAGTACCGCTTGAGTTAAGGCTTCTTTATTTTGAGACATGCCACTATCAATAATACCTTTAATAGAATAAGCAAAAGCAATATTAGTTAAAGGGACCAGTATATTAAATATCATGAAAGCATAAAAAGCCTTCTGATGGTTCTTTATCAATTGTTTCATCCTTAATCTACCTCATAATTCTTAATTTAATTTAGAAAATGTGACATAAAATATTCTTCTAAGTCAATATTCTCTCTCCTAATCTCTTTCATAGAGACCTGTTATACAATTTTTCCATTTTTGATAAAACCAATTTTATCTGCTATCTGTGAAATTTCCGATAATATATGACTCGATATTAGTATTGTAATTCCATGCTACTTAGAAAGCGACAACAAAAGATTTCGAATTTCTTGAATTCCTATTGGATCTAAACCATTGATTGGCTCATCTAAAATTAACAATTTAGGTTTTGTTAGAAAGGCACGAGCTAAACCAAGCCTTTGCCTCATTCCTAACGAAAAATCTTTTACTTTTTTAGTCGTATTTTTTAATCCGACCATTCTTAAGGCTCTTATTATATCTGATTCAGTAATAGTTTTCCCCATATACTGAGCGTGAATTTCCAAAATTTCTTTTGCAGTGCAGTTATCATAAAAAATTGGTGATTCAATAATACTTCCAATCTGACTTAGGATTTCTTCTCTGTGTTCTTGTAGATTTTTCCCAAAAATTTCAATACTACCTGATGTAATTGTTGATAAGGATAACATACATTTCATTAACGTTGTTTTTCCAGCACCATTCGGTCCTAGAAAACCATAGATTTCTCCTTCAGCAATTTGAAGGTTGATACCACTTAAAATTTCTTCTTTATCAATTGTTTTAAAAACTTCTTTTATTTCAACAATATTTCTCATTTCTATCTCTCTTTCTATATCCAGTTTTAAATGCAAGAATTTTTCTCCCAGAGCATAAATACTAATTTATACAGTCTCTTTTTTTATAGAAATCATTAAGGAATTATCACTTTCCTTCAATTAAACTTAGGTATGCTACTTGATACTAATATCTTGTCTTGAAATATTAAAAATTGAAAATGAAGTAATCATTAAACTTATGAAACTTGCAAATATCAAAAAGAATAAGTTATCAGCAATATTATTAGATAAACTTCCTGGACTTACATTTGAAAGTAATGCTGCTAAACCAAGTCCTGAAAGCATTGTTATAGCTGTTGAATGTTTAATCATACCTAAAACAAATGGTAGTAACCCTATTAGTACTGTTGCAAACGTTATTCCAGCCAAGTTAATTAATTGACTAGCTAGAGGGATATAACTAGATTCAGTTACAACAGCCATGAATCTAATGAATAATTGAGTCACTAAATGTGCAGAAAAATGGGCAATAAATGCTATTAGAATGACTGAAAGAATTTTTCCCCAAAGTAACTTTATTTTAGAAATAGGGTAAGAAAACAACTGAAAAATTGTTCTTCGTTTAAATTCATCAATAATAATCGTAGATAATAAATAAGATTCGAAAATCAAAAATGCTGCTTTTGTAAATAAAGATGAAAACAATGAAGCTACAATTGCCCAACCTTCCCATTTACCAGTAATTCTAATAACATTAGAATCCTGTCCAGTAAATTCTCCTAGTTTATTGTCAGTACCTAAACCCATAATAATGATTGCTGTAATACCTAACACTATAAATATAGTACACAACCAGGCTAAAAATAATTTAGATTTAGAAACTTTATTTAATTCAATTTTAATAAGCGACAACATAGATTATTTCCTCCAAAGCGTAAATAAAGAATAAACTATTCAGACTAATCTCGACAAATATTTAAAAATAAGCTTATTTTACAGACAATGGCACCATACATACTATCGGTATGTATATACTAAAAACAAACATACCCTCGGTATGTATCTCTCTCTAATACACATCT
>NZ_JACLQM010000034.1:0-7467 GCF_016648655.1 Streptococcus sp. 17.1 | reverse complement strand
TTTGAAACATCAAAACATTCGTGCTTTCATTTTCCTTAACCCGACTTTTTGTTAGTTTTATAATTTTCTAAATATATTTAACCGATAATCTTTTTTATTAAAAACACCCATTCCCGATACGACATTATTTGGTTTTGATTCTATTTATTAAAATACAAAATTTATACCTTCAAAAAGAATATTTTTTTAAACCTCCTAACTCACATCTTACCGCTTGATTTCTAAATCCCTTATCACTACTAGGTTTTCAGACTTTTTGGCACAAGATTTCAAGAAAGATTCAAAAATCCCCTTGGCTTTTCGCCAAAGGGGATTCTTTCATCTATTATTTGAAAATAGAACTTGTGAAACTATCTGTCTCTTGTAGGAGTTTCTTATAGACAGCTTCTTTGAGTTTCGTCGTATGGCTTGTTGACACTGATTTATTACCGTTATTATCTGTTTTAATACTTGCAGCATCTTTTGCTACTGCAGCCTTAAACAAGGCTAATAAATCATCGTAAGAGCTTACTGTTGTGCCGTCAATTGTAACTGTCGTCAAACCATGTGACGCTTTGTCTTTCACTTCTTTGAAGTAGGCCTTCTTGAAGGCTTCTAGTGAGTTGAACTGACCATCAGAAATCTTGCTAATGATAAAGTCGTCTCCAAGGGTGTCCTTACCAGCCGCTTTTGCTTCTTGTTTATACTTGTTAGTCGCATAACCTAGGAAGCCTTTTTCATAGCCATAGTAACCCCAGAGTCTGAAGGTATTATGCTTGAAGGACATGGCACCAGGA
Organism: Streptococcus sp. 17.1; assembly: GCF_016648655.1. NCBI lineage: Bacteria > Bacillati > Bacillota > Bacilli > Lactobacillales > Streptococcaceae > Streptococcus > Streptococcus sp. 17.1. The sequence goes on along the minus strand of NZ_JACLQM010000034.1, from coordinate 6,691 downwards.
GAACCCTCGCTGGTATTTCCTCCATAGATGGCAGACATCATAGGAACATTGACATAAGCAGAAGAGAAATCATCTGGTTTATAGACACCATTTCCTGGACCACGATTGGTCATGAAGTTATTGTCCACAAGGTCATCAATAGAGGTCAAGTTAATAGCCTTTTCACTATCACTTAGAGCACGAACCTTGTCGTATTGATTTTTACTGTTACCTCGTAGCTGTTTATCTACCTTCTTGAACCATGCGTTATTGAGCTCTTGATTTCCTTGACTGAGGACCGCTTCCCCTTCAAGTGAGTCAAGAAGCATGAGGGTATCGTTGTAGCCCTTCATGTAACGGTCGATGGCTTCACGTGAGTTCAACTTGTTTGGATTAGTGTTATACCACTGATTACCGTCGTTTTCTCTTTCAAAGGCCATGTTAAGTCCTAAGGCGCCGTATTCACCTTGATGACCTTGAGTAGCTGGTGATTGAAGAAGACCTTGGGCATATGCTTCAACGTCTGTTCCTTCACGACGACCATAATCTCCAAAGTAAGCAATACGGTCATTGATGTGGGTCGTTTCATGCGTAAAGGCCGAAGCACCGTACTCACTAATCATGTTAGACATGACGAAAGTAACTTTGGCACGATTATCAAAGGCATTGTCATAGATAGCAGCATAGGCACCGGCCATAGCTCCGTTGTCTCCATAGTACTCACCAACTGGACCATAGATTTCACGGATTGGCGCATAGACTTCTGTACTGTCTTTAAATTGACCGTAGCGCTCTGGCCAACCTGGCCAACCATGACCCCAGACATAGAAACCTTCCCAGACAGGATTGACAATATCTTTGAACAATCTGTTTTTAACTTTGTCTGTAGCCAATCTATGCCAGAAATCAAGGTAGTTGATTTGACGTTGGGCAGCTAGATCAATCTCAGGTTTCAGTTTCTCAAGAGTCGTATTGTACTTGTTAGCTGTTCCATATGACATGGTGTCATAGGTTGAAATCAAGAACATCTCTGTTTTATCAAGATTCAATAATGGCAGAATCATTTTTCTGTGTAGGCCACGTGTTAAGTTATCGTAAGCACGATACTTGTGCTCACCGACACCTTCATTTTGCGAAGCTTTCTCTACAACATAGACCTTGTCCTTAGTGGCATCGATGAACCAATCATTCATATTGTCGATATTAGTGAACAATTCTCTATTATAGTTTAGGAAACCATTTAAATCTCCAGATTTAGTATATTTCGCTAGAACTTCACCAAAAGCATCATATGTTCTTGATCCACTGATATTATTTTCCTTAGAGCCAATCTCAATCAAACGGTCAAGGACATCCACATTTTTACCATAGAAGTCTGGCTTGAAGAGCATGATTTCTTTGATATTGACATCATCAAACTTAACACCGTAATAACGATTCAAATAGGTTAAACCTAGCAAGAGAGCAGCCTTATTTTTCTCGACCTTATCAAGAATCATTTGTTGAGCGGCAGGTGATTGGTTAAGCTGGTGATCCTCATTTTCAACCAGCTTAATCACAAGGTTAGTCAAATTAGCTTTAACAGCCTCAAAGCTTTCTTCCAAGAAGAGGTTCTTAATGGCATTTACTCTATTTGGACCGGTACGACCAAGTTTTTGGTAAATTGGATCAGACTGCAACTCAATCGTTTTAAGGATATCAACAATACCATTAATAAGACTTGAGTGATCTTTTTGGACAATATTCGGAGTGTACTTGATACCCAAATCAGTAACAGTGTACTCCTTAACGTTGCTCAAACCTTCTGAACTATCTGAAAGCTTGAAGTAGTCTTTAGTACCATCAGCATAGTGAACAATAATCTTGTTAGCATCGCTTAAGTCTGTGACAAAATTACTGTCTTTCATTGGTGTCACTGAGAGTACATCTTTGGTATTCAAGTTATGGTTTTTAGCCAGTTTGTTTGCTTGATAGACAATATAATCCTTGTTATAGAACGGTTGAAGTTTCTCAATATTCTTATAAGCCTGGTTGTATTCTGGATTATAGTCTTGAATATTGGCAAAATCAGCTTGACTAGAAACATTATTAAGAGTATTCAACGCGTAAGGTTCGCTGACAAATGTATCAGCCGTTATTTTGTAGCCTTCAACACGCTTGTCAGCTTCTTCCTTAGTCAAATGTTTGAGTTTTTTCGGACTCTTGGTATCTCTACCAGTGCCATCTTCGGCAGAACTATAGCCGATAACCCCAAAGAGGTCTTTGATATAAGGTCCACCATCTTCGTCATCAACATCATTAGATGCAAAGATTTCTTGACCTTTAACTACCTTGGCATAGGTCACGTTGTCTTGAACAGCTCCGTAAGGCCAAGTCTTGGCAACAATACCACCGACATATCTTGTGTTTTTAACATCAAGAACACCTTTGGCTACTGAATTTGTTACCCTTGCCTTAGTTCCAGACTTCCAGCTATTAAGCATGTAGGTGACATATGGTACCAGCATACTTGCATTGGCATTATTGGCCGTAATAGTCGCATCCACATAAGCTCTGTTAACAAATCCCATGTAGTTTGAGCCAGCAATCCCACCAACTGTCGAGTTATTACCAACAGAGTTAATCTTACCGATAAAGGCGACATTTTCAATCTTGCCATCTTCATCAATCTTATTGACAATCCCCGCAACGTCATTATTACCAGTAACTGAACCAGTCACCTTAACATCTTCAATCAAACCTTTGTTTTTAAGGTTAAATCCAACTGCTGCTATTTGATTCTGACCAGGGCGATTGATGTCTACATTTTCAAAGTTGATATTCTTAATGGTTCCCCCATTGATAACATCGAACAATGGGTGTTCCAAATCATAGATGGCAAAACGTTTGTCACCATCACTAATCAACTTACCAGTAAATTCGGTCGTAATGTATGATTTGCCGTTTGGAACAACGTGACGAGCACTCATACTTTGACCCAGTCTAAATTCACCTGATGGATTAGCCTGAATGGCATTGACCAACTCAGCAAAATCATAGTAAACATTGGCTTGACTAGCTTTCGGTTTCTCAATGTAGTAGCTATAAGTTTGAGCAAAATGATTTTGGCCATCACGTTGCACCAAATTGTCCGCTTCTGCAGTTACCTTATAAACCGCCTTACCATCAACTGTTGTCTCTTCGATAGACTTGACAGCCAAGTAAGTTGTTTTCTGATCTGCCGAAGTCATCTTCAAGTAATAATTCGTAAGGTCTTGAGGTACAGCTGTCAGACGGGTTTCATCCACTTCTGTTTGATTGTCATACTTAATCAAATCCGTACGGGCAAAATCTTTAAGCTCAACTTTCTTGAGATCAAGTTGGATGGTTTGGTCTGCCAGGACCTGACTTTCCTCACCATTGCCACGATCAAAGGTCATGGTTGTTGTAAGTGTATACGGCTTGTAATAGTCTAAGTTTGTTAAATCAGCAGTCAAGGTCGTGCTAGGAACATCAAGCGTTTGGACAACTTGTCCATCTTTCTTAAGTACCGCTTTAATAGTCGTGATGGCTACTGAACCTGGATTAGTCAATTGGTAGCTAAGCTTGGCACTTCGACCCAAGTCATCCTTGTCAATCTGTGTCAGTGTAAGAACTGGTTTTTCTGATATCTTAGCCCCTTTGCGAACGATACGATCTTGGACAGGAACTAGCACGGTTTCAGTGACAGTTGGCTCTTCAGCAGTCTTGTTACCCTTGTAAGTCTTATAAACCTTGGTGATTATATTTTGGCCTTTTTGACCTTCTTGGACAACTTTCAATGTGCCTTTTTCTAGACTATCATCTTCTTGGACAATTTCTTTAAATGGAAGCTCTACAATGGACTCCTCCGTCGTTGTGCCATCTAGAGGCTTGCTACCACGACGGATTTTTCTAGGTTGTGGCACCTCAATAACCTTACCTGACACAATAGTCGGCTCACCAACCTTGACACCATCAATGGTTTGGTAAATTTTCTGGATTTCTTGGCTACCTTTTTTACCCTCTTGTTCGACAACTTCTTCATCCATATACTTGTTATCATCCGTAATCACTTCGATAGGATAATCGATGGCTTGCGTTTCAGTCTCTGTGATACTGCCGACAACTGGGGTATGAACAGGATTCTCAGGTTGAACAAGGGCCTCACCTTCGTGGCCTGATTCTTGTGTTCCATTGGCACTGATTGGTCCAGTGTACTCTGGATTATCTGGTTGGACAGCTGCCTCGCCTTCGTGGCCAACTTCTTGTGTGCCATTAGCACTGATTGGACCAGTATATTCTGGAGCCGCTGGTTGAACCACAGCTTCACCCTCATGGCCAACTTCTTGTGTGCCGTTAGCACTGATTGGGCCCGTATATTCTGGAGCGGTAGGTTGAACCCACGCTTCTCCCTCATGACCAACTTCCTGGGTACCATTGGCACTTGTAGTATCGCTACTGATTGAACCGGTGTACTCTGGGTTAGCAGGTTGAACAACTGCCTCGCCTTCGTGACCAACCTCTTGCGTACCGTTAGCACTGATTGGGCCCGTATACTCTGGATTGGCGGGTTGAACTAGAGCCTCGCCTTCGTGGCCAACTTCTTGTGTCCCGTTAGCACTGATTGGGCCGGTGTACTCTGGATTGGCGGGTTGAACTAGAGCCTCGCCTTCGTGACCAACCTCTTGCGTACCGTTAGCACTGATAACACCAGTATATTCTGGATTGGCGGGTTGAACCACTGCCTCACCCTCATGGCCAACTTCTTGTGTGCCGTTAGCACTGATTGGGCCCGTATACTCTGGATTAGCAGGTTGAACAGCTGCTTCACCTTCATGACCTGATTCTTGCGTACCTTTAGCGCTAATTGGTCCAGTGTACTCTGGATTAGCAGGTTGAACTAGAGCTTCGCCCTCATGACCTGGCTCCTGAGTTCCTTTTTTCCAACTGATTTCTTTATCTATTTCATCCCGGCTTGCTGTGTTTTTATCTTCTCTTGATGGCTCAAGTCCTTTCAAAGTATTCTCCAAAGGTTGTTCAAGTTCAGGCTTAGCCGAGTAACGAAGATAGCCGACATACTCATAACCATCGATTGTAATAACACCTTTAGCTAGATCCGCCTCATCTGAGACAGTCAGAGTCTGATTATATGCCTGTAACTCCTTATTTTGCAAAGCAAGAACCTCAAGAGGGACAAGTAAACTTTGCCCTGCTGCTCCAATCAAGACCAATCCAATAATCTTTTTGCGGTGTTTTTTTGAAAATAGGAGCACAGCCAAAGTTGCTGTTGTCAGCCCTAAACCTGTTGCGGCCCAGTCAGAACTACCTGTCTGAGGAAGAGTAGCTTGACTGTCTCCCTTACGTTTATAGACCAGATAAAAAGTATCATCATTTTGATATTCCTTTGGAATAGCATGAATCACTTGCTTCTGCTCTTCAGCTGTCAATTCATTTTCAGTAACATAGGCCATATGTACCGAAGCATCCGTAGTAATCTGATCCGCCGAAACTGGCTTAGACACGAAAAGACCACCTGCTAACAAGAATGTTCCGATAGCAACTGGCCCGACACCAACTGACAATTTACGAATGGCGTATTTTGTCACTTTTTCAAAAACATGATTTGCTTGTTTCATTCATAATCTTCCTATATGTTAATCGTTGTACCCCAAAGGCACTTCAAAAACGAAGACGTTACTGAAAAACACGCACTCTATACATTTATTATCCTTCTTCCGAAATCTATCATATCCTTTTTTTAATCTTTAGGCAAGTATTTTCTCTAATTTTTAATCAATATAAATAATTATTTAGCAACCATACTTTTCTTTCATGAAAACCTCTAAAGCCTTTTCATATAAATAATTATAAAGACTCTAACATTTGTAAAAATATTCTATTGAAATTCAAAATACTAATAATTCAAAAGAAAAATAATTGGGCTAATCTCTCTTATTCAATTTTATATCTAATATTTTAATGTAAGTAAAAATCATCGTTCAATAGACACAAAAGAGACCCACCCCTTATGGGATGAGTCTCTTTTTCGAAAACTGAAATAGTCTAACTAACTATATTGAGGGATTTAACCTATTAACTATTTTAGTCTTCTTTTTTGCGTTTTCCTACTAAACCAAGTCCAGCTGCCGCAAGAATTCCACCAAGGACTACGCCACCGATAGATACTTCGTCTCCTGTTTCTGGAAGTGTAGAAGCATCTTTTTCAGTTGATGAAATGTTTGCTCTTGCTTTAAGGTTCATATGATTAGCTAAAGTTGTTGATGACTCAACTTTACCATTTAGTGATGGTTTAACAACTGTTGGAGTATTCTCAGAACCCTTACCATTGTTGAAGGAATCTACTGTTCCACTTGTTGTGGCAAACATTGGAGCACTAGCTCCTGAAACGTTACCTGCTAGGTCTGTCGCTCTAGCTGTCACGCTACCTTCTGGAATGTTAACTGTTGGAACTACCACTGCGAGACCTGTTTCATCAGCTGTCGCTTCACCAATCTTATTGCCGTCTTTATCGAACAATTCAACCTTAGAACCTGGTTCTGCAATAACATCGATTGGAGTACGAGTGCCCGCCTTACCTGTAAGATCAGTATTCACTACTGGTGCGTCTGGCGCTATCGTATCAGTTCCCTTACCTACAGTCACTGATGTTGGGTTAGAGGTGTTGCCTGCATCATCTGTTGCAGTGACAGAA
>NZ_JACLQM010000033.1:0-8743 GCF_016648655.1 Streptococcus sp. 17.1 | reverse complement strand
TATGGTAAGATGGGAGTAGCTCATAGTGTTTCCTCGGGTTCTGTTTGTGTGGTTACTTACAGTTTACACCAATGAAAAGCTATGAGTTTTTTTGTTGCACTATATTTTACAATTTTTCGAATAAATGTTATAGAAAGTATAAACTTGTCAGGAACTTGTACAAGTTTATACTCTTGGTATATAATAAAAGAAAAGAGGAAAATGAGGTATGCTAATGGAAGCAGTCGTCTATTCAACGTTTCGAAATCATTTGAAGGATTATATGAAAAAGGTTAATGATGAATTTGAACCTCTAGCTGTAGTCAATAAAAATCCCGATGAAGATATTGTAGTGGTCTCAAAGAGTGAGTGGGATAGTATTCAAGAAACATTGCGTATTGTTCAAAATAAAGAACTTTCAGACAAGGTTTTAAGGGGAATGGCTCAGGTGCGTTCCGGAGAGACTCAAGAGCATGCACTAAAGGAGTAGAAAATGTTACTCACTTTCACTGAAGATGCATGGATGGATTATTGTTATTGGCAAAATCAGGATAGGAAGACACTTAAGCGAATCAATAAGCTGATTAAAGACATTCAACGGGATCCTTTTTCAGGTATTGGGAAACCAGAACCCTTGAAGTATGACTTTCAAGGAGCTTGGTCTCGGCGAATTGATGCTGAAAATCGTTTGATTTATATGATTGATGGTAAAAGTGTCGCCTTTCTCTCTTTCAAAGATCATTATTAGGTCTACCTTTGGTAGGCTTTTTTACTTTCCGTAAATTATTTTCAAAAAGGTCAAAAAAGATCAAACAAAGCCATTGACCTTTACTGACTAATGGTGTATGATAGTCGCATAAGGATTTAGCTTCCTTATAAATATAAATCTTGCAGTGCTTGCCTAAATACTTGTCATAAAGTTATTTTGGTTTGACTGCAAAAAAGTTTATGACAAAGGTCAAAAAAAGTCAAAAAAGATATTGACTAATACTGACCAATGTTGTACAATATAAACATAAGGAAATGAAATCCTTATGAAGGCTGTCAAAACAGTCCATATATCGATATGAAAAGATTGCAGCTTGTCTGCTTAAATTTTCATTAAAAAGGTCAGTAAAAGTCAAAACTAAATTCTTGACCCAAGCAGATGAAAGGTATATGATAAAGCTATAAGGAAAAAGGTTTCCTTAATCTACAAGTTTCTTTCTGAAAGAGGCTTGGAAGTTAGCTATATTGAGAGATTCACAGAAAGAAGGTGGCTCTTATGCTAAATGACAATTTATTTAAGACTGTGAAAGTTCTCAGTCTCCTACCAAGAGCAAAACCTGAAATTATTAGGAGAGTAGTTGAAGCTACTAAAAATTTTTAGGGTTTTGGTCAGTAAAAGTCAAAAAACACATTAACATAAAAATAACACTTAAAAAATTTCACAAGAAAACACAAAACGAGGTAATTATATGAACAACAACTTTAACAATATGGACGATCTTTTCAATCAATTGATGGGTAATATGGGTGGTTACCGTTCAGAAAACCGTCGCTACATGATTAACGGCCGTGAAGTGACACCTGAAGAATTTGCGATTTACCGTCAAACAGGTCAATTGCCTGGTAATGAAGGTGAAGCAGTGAACCCAACTCAACAACAAGGTAAAGGACCTAAACAAGATGGTATTCTTGCTAAACTTGGTCGTAACTTGACTGAAGAAGCTCGCGAAGGTAAATTGGATCCTGTTATCGGACGTAACAAAGAAATCCAAGAAGCTTGCGAAATCTTGGCTCGTCGTACAAAGAATAACCCAGTCCTTGTAGGGGATGCTGGGGTTGGTAAAACAGCCGTAGTTGAAGGTTTGGCTCAAGCCATCGTCAATGGTGATGTCCCAGCTGCTATCAAGAATAAAGAAATCATTTCAATTGATATTTCTGGACTTGAAGCTGGTACTCAATACCGTGGTAGCTTTGAAGAAAACATTCAAAACTTGGTAAACGAAGTCAAAGAAGCTGGAAACATTATCCTCTTCTTCGATGAAATCCACCAAATTCTTGGTGCCGGAAGCACTGGCGATGGTCAAGGGTCTAAAGGTCTTGCTGATATCTTGAAACCAGCTCTTTCACGTGGTGAATTGACAGTGATTGGTGCAACAACTCAAGATGAATACCGTAACACTATCTTGAAGAACGCTGCCCTAGCCCGTCGTTTCAACGAAGTTAAGGTCAATGCTCCTTCTGCTGAAGATACTTTCAAGATTCTCCAAGGTATCCGTGATCTTTATGAAAAACACCACAATGTTATCTTGCCAGATGATGTTTTGAAGGCAGCGGTAGATTTCTCTGTACAATACATTCCACAACGTAGCTTGCCAGATAAGGCTATCGACCTTGTCGATGTAACAGCTGCTCACTTGGCTGCTCAACACCCAGTGACTGATGTGAATGCTGTTGAACATGAAATTGAAGAAGAAAAAGCTAAACAAGAAGCTGCAGCTGCCAAAGAAGACTACGAAGCAGCTCTAAACGCTAAGGTTCGTATTGAAGAACTTGAAAAGAAAATTGCTAACCACACAGCAGACCTTAAAGTCACTGCAACTGTTAACGATGTGGCTGAATCTGTAGAACGTATGACTGGTATCCCAGTATCGCAAATGGGAGCAACTGATATCGAACGTTTGAAAGATATGGGCCACCGTTTGCAAACTAAAGTTATCGGTCAAGATAAGGCCGTTGAAGCAGTGGCACGTGCCATCCGTCGTAACCGTGCAGGATTTGACGAAGGTAACCGTCCAATCGGTAGCTTCCTCTTTGTAGGACCTACTGGTGTTGGTAAAACTGAGTTGGCTAAACAATTGGCTCTTGATATGTTCGGAACCAAAGATGCCATTATCCGTTTGGACATGTCAGAATACAGCGACCGCACAGCCGTTTCTAAATTGATTGGTACGACAGCTGGTTATGTTGGTTATGATGACAATAGCAATACTTTGACAGAACGTGTTCGCCGTAACCCATACTCAATCGTTCTTCTCGACGAAATTGAAAAGGCTGACCCTCAAGTCATCACCCTTCTCCTCCAAGTTTTGGACGATGGTCGTTTGACAGATGGTCAAGGTAACACTGTAAACTTCAAGAATACTGTGATTATCGCAACTTCAAACGCAGGCTTTGGTTACGAAGCTAACTTGACAGAAGATGCTGATAAACCAGAACTTATGGATCGTTTGAAACCTTATTTCCGTCCAGAATTCCTTAACCGTTTCAATGCTGTCATCGAATTCTCACACTTGAGCAAAGAAGATCTTTCTAAGATTGTAGACCTTATGTTGGTTGAAGTTAACAAGACGCTTTCTAAGAAAGACATTGACTTGGCAGTTAGCGAAGCTGCTAAAGAATACATGACTGAAGAAGGCTACGATGAAGTCATGGGTGTTCGTCCACTCCGCCGTGTGGTTGAACAACAAATCCGTGACAAAGTCACAGACTTCCACTTGGATAACCTTGATGCTAAACACCTAGAAGCTGATATGGAAGATGGTGTCTTGGTTATCAAAGAAAAAGATGCTAAATAAAAAGCATAAAACCTCCTAATCCTATTATGAAGCAGAGATGTTAGTAGACATCTCTGTTTTTTTCTTTTTTATTTAAGACTTTCCTTGGGTGCTACGGACGGAAGCGACTTCCTAACGGAATTCCATTCCTAAGATTTGAGCGTAGGTCTCAAATCTTCCGAAGCAAAAACGGAAGAACTATATAGTGATAAAAATATTAAAATAACAAGAACTGGTGGAAATATTATTATTGATAACTTAACGGATAAAGAAATTAATATAAAATCAACTTTTGTAATTAACAATAGTATTGAAGCAACACCATTTAGTTCGTCACAATCTAGTATCGATCCGAAAGGAGAGCAGTCAGTATCTATATCAGAATTTGTTGCAGTTAATCCAGGACAGAAAGTTGAGGAATCAGACGAAAAAGCAAAAAAAGCAAACTACTATAAGCATAAAATGAAGAGCGGTGAAAATATTGGGTGGACTGCTAATATACAGAATGGTAACTATGATACAATGAATTCATTTAGTATAAATTTTAATTACTAATTGTGAGGAGATGCAGAATGGATTTATTGGATAAACTGTTAAGTAATAAGATTGTTAATACAAATGGTTACACACGTTCAGATACTGGTACCAAAGTCCATTCCTATTTAAGGACACATCCTAAAAATCAAGGCTTAACGAAATCAGCAACACGTTCTATTATTAATGCTTTAAAAAAGAAATAGTAATTATATGAAAATAGGTTTAGTAGTGTTCTCTTTAATCTGATTAGTGGTGCCTTTTATTATTGAATGATACTTTCTGTTGTGAAAAAAAGGAACATTGAGTGACTATTACACTATCCATAAACTTTTTATAAGTTTTCATCATTGATAAAAAAGGTAAGTAGCCGATGCTACTTACCTTTATTCTTTATCATCACCTTGATACTTTTGCAAGCGTTCTTGGATGATGTTGAGTCGGGGTTCGAGGTCTTTTTTGAAGACGCGTGTTTTATAGTTGAGGTCTTGTTTGATGTCAGCAAGAACAAGGTTTTGTTCCTTGATGATGTCAAGGTTGCGTTTGATATTGTCCAGATCGTGAGAGATATTTTCTCGTGATTGGTTGAGGTCTAGGATTTCCTCTTTGATGTCTTCACGTCGTTTATAGGCGTAGTAGGCACCGTAGGCAAGAGCTCCAAGAGCTAGAAAGCGTCCGATTTTCATTCTGTTACCTCTTTAGCGATGCTGTCAGCAAGGTCGGCCAGGGCAGCGAAGTCTGGTTCGTGTTCGTCAAATCCCATGTGGATACCATCGTCTGCACCGTAACGAGGAACGAGATGAATATGAGCGTGGAAGACGGTTTGTCCAGCAACTTCTTCGTTGTTATTAAGGATATTCATGCCGATTGCTCCAGTTGCTTTTTGCACGGCACGAGCAATTTTTGGAACACGGCTAAAGACAGTCTCAGCGGTCTCAGCAGACATTTCTAAGATGTTACGAACGTGCTCTTTAGGAATAACCAAGGTATGTCCTTTTGTAGCTTGTGAAATATCGAGGAAGGCTAGAACCTTGTCGTCCTCGTAGACTTTTGATGAAGGGATTTCTCCAGATATAATTTTACAGAAAATACAATTATCCATAATAACGACCTTTCCATGAGTTTTTGTTATAATAGATTATATCATACCAAAGAGAGAAAAGATAATGCTTAAATTAGAAAAGGTGACGGGTGGTTACGCTAATATTCCCGTCCTAAAAGATGTGACTTTTGAGGTGGCTGATGGTGAATTGGTTGGTCTCATTGGTCTTAATGGTGCTGGAAAATCAACAACAATTAACGAGATTATTGGTCTCTTAACACCTTATGGGGGACAGATTGCCATTGATGGGTTAACTATTCAACAAGATCCAGCTAGCTATCGTCAGAAGATTGGCTATATTCCTGAAACGCCAAGTCTCTATGAAGAGTTGACGCTTCGTGAACATTTGGAAACGGTGTTGATGGCCTATGGTCTTGATGTGACTGAGGGGATGGCACGTGCGGACAAGTACCTCAAACTCTTTCGCTTAGATGAAAAGTTAGATTGGTTCCCGACTCAGTTTTCAAAGGGAATGAAGCAGAAGGTTATGATTATCTGTGCCTTTATTGTTGGTCCAAGTCTTCTCATTGTTGATGAGCCCTTCCTAGGTTTGGATCCCTTGGCGATTTCGGACTTGATTGAGCTTTTAGCTGAGGAAAAAGCTAAGGGCAAGGCGATTCTCATGTCTACCCACGTTTTGGATTCAGCCGAGAAGATGTGTGATCGCTTTGTGATTTTGCACCATGGACAGGTCTTAGCACAGGGGACTCTCGAGGAGCTCCGTCAGACTTTTGGCGACGATAGTGCCAGTCTTAACGATATTTACATGCAGTTAACTAAGGGAGAATTGTCATGATAGCTAAGCTATTTAAGGAGCGTAGCAAGCGATTCAATGCCCGCTGTGCTAAGTATAGTCGCTACGTGTTTAATGATCATTTTATCTTGGTTCTTCTCTTTCTGCTAGGTTTTGTCTTGGTTCAGTATAGCCAGTTGCTTCGACATTTTCCAAAGAATCCGTGGGCAATTATTCTTGGCTTGCTTATGCTTTGTCTGTTATTACCTTTCTGGGGGAATATTGCGACTTATCTAGAACCTGCGGACAAGCACTACCTTTTGGTTAAGGAAGAAGAGGTGCTAGACCATGTTAAGAAGGCAACAGGACGTGCTTTTAGATTTTGGGTAATAGTACAAACCCTGATTTTTATTTTGGTTATTCCTCTCTTTTTAGCCTTGAGACTTCCAGTTTGGGGAGTTATCCTTGTAGCTGTGGCTATGGCTATTCTTAAGTATGTTATTTTCCAGAAAAAGGCTCAACCTTTTTATAAGCAGTCTGGACTGAATTGGACTGAAGCTATTGCAGGAGAAAATAAGCGTCAACAATCGATCTTGAAGTTCTTTTCACTCTTTACCAATGTTAAAGGGATTACGTCGAGTGTTAAACGTCGTGCCTATTTGGATGGTGTTCTCAAACGTACAAAGAAAGACAAGGAAAATACCTGGTATAATCTTTACCTAAGAGCCTTCTTGCGTTCTGGAGATTACTTTGCCCTTAGCCTACGCCTTTTTGCCCTAACGCTTTTAGTTATCTTTTTGGTTCCTGAAAAATGGCTGGCTATGGTTCTTGTGGTTGTTTTTGACTACCTTTTGCTCTTCCAGCTCACGGCGCTTAAATCGCACTTTGCTTATCAGAGAATGGCTAACCTTATGCCAGTTGGAAAAGACATGCAGGTGAGCAATCTTAAGCGCTTGATTACTCAGATTGTACTTGTGCTGACTCTGGTCCAGGCTATTTGCCTCTTCGATCTTAAATTTAGCCTGATCTTGGTTGGAATTATGCTAGTTTTGAGCCTTGTTTACCTACCAGCCAAGCTTAAGAAGATGATTGACTAACACCTATTAAATAAGTTAAAATAGAAACGAATGACTAAAGAAAAAGGAGATGCCTAGGTGACATCAACAGATAAAGATTTGAGCCTGACTCCTCTCAAAGGAAATAGTGGTAAGGCCTATATGGGAACTTACCCAAACGGAGATCGCGTCTTTGTGAAGATGAATACAACACCAATCTTGGCAGCTCTTGCCAAGGAACAGATTGCACCACAGCTCTTGTGGGCTAAGCGTCTGGGAAATGGTGACATGATGAGTGCACAGGAGTGGCTTGATGGTCGTATTTTGACCAAACATGACATGAACAGTAAACAGATTATCCAAATTCTTGGTAATTTGCACCGCTCTAAACACTTGGTTAATCAACTTTTGCAGTTGGATTATCATATTGAAAATCCTTTTGATCTTCTACACGAGTGGGAAGAAAATGCCGCTTATCAATTGCGTGAAAATGGCTTCCTTCAAGACGTTGTTAGAGATTTGAAACGTCATCTTCCAGAGTTTCGTGCGGAGATTGCAACAATTGTTCACGGAGATGCTCGTCATAGTAACTTTGTCATCACAACCTCAGGATTGATTTATTTGGTTGATTGGGATTCTGTACGTCTAACAGATCGTATGTATGATGTGGCACAAATCCTCAGCCATTACATTCCATTGGCACATTGGCCCCAGTGGTTGTCATACTATGGCTATAAGAACAATGACCTTGTGATGGACAAGATTTACTGGTATGGGCAATTTTCATACTTGACACAGATTTCAAAATTCTTTGATAGTCGTGATATGGAACATGCCAACCGAGAGATTTATGAACTTCGTAAATTCAGAGAGACCTTGCACAGATATTAGAAAGTAGACATGCGAGTTAGAAAACGTAAAGGTGCAGAGGAACACCTAGCTAACCATCCTCAGTACGTTATTCTTGAGCCGGAAGCTGCTAAAGGTAAGTGGCATGAGCTTTTTGGTAATGATAATCCTATCCATATCGAGGTAGGATCTGGTAAAGGGGCCTTCATTACTGGTATGGCCCAACAAAACCCTGACATCAACTACATTGGTATTGATATTCAGTTGTCTGTTTTGAGCTATGCCTTGGATAAGGTCTTGGCTTCTGGTGCTGAAAATGTCAAACTCTTGCGTGTGGATGGATCTTCCTTGACCAACTATTTCGAAGATGGTGAAGTGGATATGATGTATCTGAATTTCTCAGATCCATGGCCTAAGAGCCGTCATGAGAAACGTCGTCTAACTTACAAGACTTTCCTAGATACTTATAAGCAAATTCTGCCTAAAAACGGAGAGATTCACTTTAAGACAGACAATCGTGGACTTTTCGAATACAGTTTGGCGAGCTTTTCACAGTATGGAATGGTTCTCAACAAAGTTTGGTTGGACCTTCATGCAAGTGATTATGAGGGCAATGTCATGACTGAGTACGAGCGTAAGTTCTCAGAAAAAGGTCAGGTCATCTACCGAGTAGAGGCTCAGTTTAAAGATTAATTATTGAAAACTTGATTAAAAATAACGATTAGCCTATTGATGGCTAATCGTTTGATGTGGAGAGGTCGCATAGAGGCCGAGTGCGCACGCTTGGAAAGTGTGTAGTCCTTAACGGGGCTCGGGGGTTCGAATCCCCTCCTCTCCTTTGAGAAATAGACAAAGTGTCCCTTCCGTTTTAGAGGCTCTTTGTCAACTGTAGTGGGTGACGAAAAGCTAACATCTAGAGAGAACCTGATAGGTTTTCTCTTTTTGTATG
>NZ_JACLQM010000032.1:0-9042 GCF_016648655.1 Streptococcus sp. 17.1 | reverse complement strand
TAGCTTACAGAACTGCTTGTGAAGCTCTAGAGGATGAGTTCGAGTAAATGTTGCACTTATTCTTGCAATTTATCATTAAAAATCTTCCCCTTTTATAAAGATAGTACAATTATATTAAATCTAAATAAGATTATCAACTTTTTTAGAAATGCTCGATTTGTCATACAAAACTAATGGCACGATGCAATCTTAGCTTAAAAGTGTCAAATACAAAAAAAGTTGGAACAAGGCCAACTTTCTCTTACTTATTCAATTCCAAGGCATAACTGACACTACTCAAAGCGTAGAGAGGAGCGGTTTCCGTCCGCATAATGCGCGGTCCAAGGCCAATTTTAACGCCACCAGCTTCTTCAAATGCATCAATCTCAGACGGAGAAATACCACCTTCTGGTCCAAAGATAAAGAGAATTTTCTGACCATTCTCTACCTGAGCCAACTCACGAGCTAGAGTAGCCAACTCACCTGCTTTGGCTGTTTCCTCATAGGCGATAAAAATCTTATCAAAATTATCTAATTCTGATAGAAATTCCCCTTTTTTCTCGAACAATCTGACTTCTGGCACACGATTACGCTTGGATTGTTCTGCAGCTCCTAGAGCAATTTTGGCAAGCTTATCTTCCTTCTTGGCTAGCTTCTTACCATCCCACTTAACCACAGACCAGTCGGCAGGGAAGGCCCAAATAGCCTGAGCTCCAAGCTCTGTTGCCTTTTGTGTCACCAACTCCAGTTTATCTCCCTTGGGAAAACCTGAGGCAATGGTTACAGATACAGGCATCTCGACATTATCAGTTAAATCTTCAATCACTTCAAAGACATGATTCTCACGGTCAGTCACACGCGCAAGACGCTTGATACCATCTTCAAAAACCAAGACAACCTGATCATCCTCTGTCAAACGCATAACGTTAAACATATGCTTCACAATATCCTTGTCTTTGATGATTACTGGATTTTCAACCTTCCCCTTTATAAAATACTGTTGCATTTAGCCTCCAATCACACCTGAAATATCATCTGTCTTCTTAAAGACACAAGCATTCCACTCTCCCTGAACCATGTGAGTTTCTAGGAAGAAACCTGCTTTCTCAGCCGATTCACGCACCATATCCCATTTTTCAGAGATAATCCCTGACATAATCAAGTAACCTTCATCCTTAACCAAACGGTAGGCATCTTCCGTCAGATGAATGAGAATGTCCGCCAAAATATTAGCCACGATAACATCAGCTTCTTGCGTCACACCCTTCAAAAGATCTCCCGCAGCAACGTAGATATTTTCCATATCAGGATTCATATCAATGTTTTCCTGTGCCACTCGAACCGCCACATCATCAAGGTCATAAGCGTAGATTTCCTTGGCACCAAGCAGAGAGCCAGCAATCGAGAGGACTCCTGAACCAGTCCCCACATCAATCACCGTCTCACCACCACGAAGCACCTGCTCCAAGGCAAAGAGGCTCATCTTAGTCGTTGGATGTGTTCCTGTCCCAAAGGCCATACCAGGATCCAACTTAATGATTTTTTCCCCCTCTGATGCCTCATAATCCGTCCATGACGGTACGATAGTCAGGTCATGGGTAATGCGAGCTGGTTCATAGTATTTTTTCCAATTCTCAGCCCAATCTTCTTCAACCAATTCTTGAGTAGCTAAGTGAATATCTCCAGTTTCAAGACCAAAATCTGTCAACTCAGCCAAACGCTCATTGACCTGCTTAGTAATGGCCTCGATATCTGCTGACTCTGGATAATAAGCCGTAATTTTAACCGTTTCAACCTGCTCAACCTCAGGATAAAGTTCCCCAAAACGGTCCGCATTTTCCAAATAATCTGCACTATCATCAATAGCCACACCCTGGCTCCCAGACTCAATTAAAATATTAGAAGCCGCTTCTTCGACCTCACGATTAACTTCAATCGTTAATTCTTGCCATTTGTCCATTTATTTCTCTGTTTCCTTTCCTACTAAATAGTCTTTAAAGCGTTCCTGCAACTGGGCAATGACACCTTCTGCTTTTATAAAATCCTCTACAGGCATTAGTTTAAATTCCTGTCCCTCGTCACCAAAACGAATCTCACGATACTGCTCTTGGCTAATTTGGCCAACCACAAAGACAGCTGACCTATCTTTATCCAACATACTAGGATAGATTTTCGACCAAATAATCGATTCCTCTTTCAAAGTCAAGCCCAGCTCCTCCCAGACCTCACGTTGAAGACATTCAAGAGGCGTTTCTTGACCTTCTCTTCCACCACCTGGCAACTCCCATGTATTTGGCCAAGGAATATCTGGTTTATTATCTCTGAGAATGACCAAAATACTTTGCTCTACGAGTAAGGCAGCCTTAACACCTGTAAAATCGAACTGATCTTTTAAATAAGCATCCATCCCTTTTCGCTCCCTTTAATACCTTGGATAAGCAAAAAATTCCTTCTCTTCAAGTTGAGCTTTCCCTTTTTCGAAAGCTTCTTTGTCCCAAACCAAACCGAATTCCTCAGGTCCATCATCAGATAGAAAATCCATCAAGTCACTCAATCCTTCTGTTGCCACCTCATTCAAGGTCTCCGCAAAATAGGACAAAAACTCACGAGATAGACCTTTCTTAGGTTCATATGGAATTGTCACTAGGTAGTCCTCTTCATCAAAACGTGATTTTGCTGGATTGTAAAAGAGCACGTAATCCTCAAAAATGACATCTTCATCAGACACTTCACCCTTATCATCAATAGTCTCGACATTGCTACTGTTTTGCGCTTCCAGGATAAACGTTACTTCCACAGCATGATTCTTTTTATCCCAGTCCATAGCAAAATCATAGTCCAAGTGCTTATCCAGTTCTTCTTCTAATACTGACAAAAAGCCAAATTTAGCCATTTGTTTTCCTCGTTCTTTCTTATTATTCCCTTTATTTTAGCATAAAAGGAACTAATAAAAAACAGAGTAGGCTATCCCACTCTGTCTTAGATAATTATTTAGCATTTTCAACTGCTGCTGTCACAAAGGCACTGTAAAGTTCTTCCGCATGGTTTGGACGGCTATGATATTCTGGGTGGTATTGCGCTGCCACAAAGAATTTCTTGTCTGGGAGTTCTACAACTTCCATCAAACGATTATCTGGTGACACACCTGAGAATACAAAGCCCTCAGCCTCAAACTGTTCACGGAACTTAGTATTAAATTCATAACGGTGACGGTGACGACGTTGAACAACTTCTTGGTTGCCATAAGCTGCAGCTGCCTTAGAACCTGGTTTCAACTTACATGGGTAAAGACCAAGACGAAGAGTACCACCCATGTCTTCAATGTCAATTTGATCACGCATAATATCGATAATTGGATATTTTGTGTTTGGATCAAGCTCAGCTGAATTAGCGCCATCCAAGTGAAGAATGTGGCGAGCAAACTCAATACATGTCAATTGCATACCGAGACAGACACCCAACATTGGCACATCATTCTCACGTGCATAACGAATAGCTTGAATCTTACCTTCAGTACCACGTTGACCGAAACCACCAGGAACAATAATACCATCAGCATCAGCCAAACGAGAAGCAACATTTTCAGCAGTCAAATCATTAGCATTGACCCAGTCAATATCAATGGCAGTATCATTTGCCAAACCTGAGTGTTTTAGTGCCTCAACTACTGACAAGTAAGCATCGTGAAGCTCCACATACTTACCAACAAGAGCAATTTTAGTTGTTTTCTTAAGGTTAAGCACCTTATCAACCATAGCAGACCACTCTGTCATATCTGCAGCTGGAGCATCCAGTTTCAAATGATCACAAACGATTTGATCCATACCTTGAGCCTGCATATTAAGTGGCACTTGATAGATATGTTCCACGTCGAGTGATTCGATAACAGCCTCAGGTGCAACATCACAGAACTGAGCTAATTTATTCTTGATTCCTTGACCAGCAGGTTGTTCTGTACGAATAACCAACATATTTGGTTGGATACCCAAACCACGCAATTCCTTAACAGAGTGTTGCGTTGGCTTTGTCTTCATTTCACCAGCAGCCTTCAAATAAGGAAGAAGCGTTGTGTGGATATACATAACGTTGTCAGAGCCCACATCAGCCTTCATTTGACGAAGAGCTTCAAGGAATGGAAGACTTTCAATATCACCAACCGTACCACCAACTTCAGTGATAATGACATCTGAATCAGTTGTTGTCGCTGCGCGCTTAATCTTGTCTTTCAAAGCATCTGTGATATGCGGAATCACCTGAACAGTCGCACCAAGATACTCTCCTTTACGTTCCTTACGCAAAACTTCGCTATAAATCTTACCAGTAGTCACGTTAGAGTATTTATTAAGATTGATATCAATAAAACGTTCGTAGTGACCAAGGTCAAGGTCAGTTTCAGTACCATCATCAGTGACATAAACTTCACCGTGTTGGTAAGGACTCATTGTTCCTGGGTCAATATTGATGTAAGGATCAAATTTTTGAATCGTAACCTTAAGACCACGGTTCTTAAGCAAACGCCCAAGACTTGCAGCTACAATCCCTTTACCAATTGAAGATACCACACCACCAGTGACGAAAATATATTTTGTCATGTTAACTCCTTATAATATAATTCAAAACAACTACAGATAGCAGATTGGTTACCCACTCAGATAATCACGATAGTCCTTTCCTAGTACCTGATGGGTGCCGTACAAAGTACCTCACCTTAGACAAGTCCAGTAAATGACTAAAAACAAAAATGACCCCCAAGAGTTTTACTCTGGGAGCCTTAATCATGACCTCTTCAAAAGAGGTGCCCGATAAATAGTCTAAACTATCCAAGACCATTTGTCAATGAAAACTTAGTCGTTTGACTCATCCTCATAGTCATCGTCATCATCTTCTTCTGACAACTCAACATCATCCAAATCATCATCTGGAATAATTTCATTCAACTCAGAGTCATAAGATTCCACTTCGGCTTTCTCATCATCTTCGCTATCGTCGTCATATTCAAGACTATCAGAATCAGGTGTAAAGTTCTCGTCTTCTGGATCATCGTCATTATAATCGATGGCATCTTCATCACCATCCATGAAGGCATTAACTTTCTTGTTCTTACGTTTTGGTGCATTTTCATCAGTATCTTCCAATGTGATGACCTCTTCATCGATTTCATCAATTGCATACCATGAACGCAAGCCCCATTTGTTATCACCTAGTGGAATGAAACTTCCATCCGTATTCAAATCTGAATAAAAGAATGGCAAAGCATTGCGGATATCAGCATCCGATTTTTCTAAGTAATTTTGAATTTCATTGACCAAATCATTGAAATACATTTCATTATCACGACCACGTGTTTCTAAGATAGCACGGGCCACTTCAATCATTGATAATTCACTTTTTTCTTGTCCAGCAAATACGTCTAGTTCCAAAGTGGTTCTCCTTCATTCTTACTCAAGCTAGTTTCTATCAGAAATAGCTCAGCAATCAATTTTTCGCTACCTTTTATTTTACGCTAAAAAGAGTCAATAGTCAAAGTATTTATAGAAGAAAAAATCAAGTCTCAACAGAAACTTGATTTTAGTCATATTATTTAACTTTTGCTGTGCTTGTAATAACTTCAACAGCTTTCTTCATAGTGATATCGTGTTTAAGCATTTCAGGTGAAAGAAGTGCAGAAACTTGTGATACTTCCATGTTGTACTCAGCTGCAAGATCATTAATTTCTTTTTGGATTTCTTCTTCTGTAGCATCGAATCCTTCAGCAGCAGCAACAGCTTCGATAACAAGGTTAGTTTTCACACGTTTGTCAGCGTCAGCTTCATATTGTTTGTGAAGATCTTCTTGAGTTGTACCAGTGATTTGGAAGTACATTTCAGGAGAGATACCTTGACGTTGCATGTTGCCCATGAATTCGTTCATAGCACGGTGAACTTCGTCTTCAACCATTTCTGCTGGCAATTCAACGATTTCAGCGTTTTCAACAGCCAAATCAAGTGCAGCACCTTCAACAGCGTCATCAAATGCGATTTCTTTAGCTGCTTCAAGTTCTTTACGGTATTTAGCTTTCAACTCATCAAGAGTTTCAACTTCATCGTCAAGATCTTTAGCCAACTCATCATCAAGAGCTGGAACTTCTTTAGCTTTAACTTCGTTAACTTTAGTAACAAATACAGCAGCTTTACCTGCAAGGTCAGCAGCTTGATAGTCTTCTGGGAAAGTTACTTTAACTTCTACTTCATCACCAGCTTTTGCTCCAACCAATTGGTCTTCGAAACCTGGGATAAATTGACCTGAACCAAGTTCAAGAGAGTGGTTTTCACCTTTACCACCATCAAATTCAACACCGTCTACTGAACCAACAAAGTCGATAACAACAGTGTCGCCATTTTCAGCTGCACCTTCTTTAACAACCAATTCAGACAAGTTTTTGCGTTCGCTTTCAAGCTTAGCATCAACTTCTTCATCAGTAACTTCTTTAGAAGCTTCAACTGAAACTTCAAGATCTTTATATGCACCAAGTTTTACTTCAGGTTTTGTAACAACTTCTGCAGTAAGTGTCCAATCTTGACCTTTTTCAATTGATTTTACATCAATTTTTGGTTGTGCAACAACATCAAGACCAAGTTCAGCAATCGCTGCTTCATAAGCTGCTGGAAGAATTGCATTCAAAGCATCGTCGTAAAGAGCTTCTTCACCAAATTTTTGGTTAAATACGGCACGAGGCATGTGTCCTTTACGGAAGCCTGGAGCGTTCAAATTCTTTTTAACCTTGTTAAATGCTTGATCCAAAGCTGGTTGAATTTTATCTTGACCGATAGTGAATGTCACCACACCACGGTTAGTGGCTGTGTTTTCAAATGATACAGACATGTAGTCATTCTCCTTAAAATTTTTTATAGATACAGTTTAGTTTACCATATTTCAAAGCCTTTTAAAAGTTTTTTTATCCAATTTAATCACAAGAAAATCGTTAGAAACTGCTACTTTATCAAAATTTTGATAAACTAGAACTATGAATATTTTACAAAGATACATCCAACAATTTAATTTTGAAGAGACCCTAATGGTACTCATTACGAAAGGGATTAAACTCCTTATTCTCCTCATCATCTTTCTTCTTAGTAAGAAGATTATCAACTTCCTTTTTAAACATACAGTGGGACGCTCTCTAGCTTGGACAATTCAAACACCTGCTCGACAAAAAACCATTGAACGATTACTACACAATTGCATGAACTACGTGCTATACTTCTTCCTTATTTACTGTCTTCTTAGTATCCTTGGGGTCCCAGTATCTAGCCTCCTTGCTGGGGCAGGACTTGCTGGAGTTGCTCTTGGTCTAGGAGCTCAGGGCTTCCTATCTGATGTCGTTAATGGTTTTTTCATATTGTTAGAAAACCAATTTGAAGTCGGTGACGCAGTTGAAGTAGGAGCCGTTACAGGCCTTGTTTCAACCGTAGGTATTCGAACTACTCAAATTCGAGGATTTGATGGAACCCTCCATTTTATACCTAACAGAAATATCACAATTGTATCCAACAAATCTCGAGGGGACATGAGAGCTCAAATTGATATCCCAGTCTATCCGTCAACCGATATCAATAAAGTGACAAGCATCATACAAGAAGTAAATCGAGAAAACATTGAAAACTATCCTCAAATCTGTGGAGCTCCAAATATCATTGGATTAAGCACAACTCCTTCTGGACAACTAGTATTTCGTATTGATATTTTTACGAAAAATGGACAACAAATTCATATCTATGCTGATTTCTTAAAACTTTACCAAGAAGCCCTAACCAAAGAAAATATTGAACTTCCAAGATTCATTGGGAACCCTATAGCAGTAAAATAAATTCTTTACACTACATTAAAAACACTTCAAAAGATAGATAACAGAAATCTACTTTCGAAGTGTTTTTTATGACTTTTACTCAATAATACTAGACTAGAATCTATATTCAAAATTAATCATCTTCATTATAAGGATCAAAATCTACCATCCAAAATTTTAACTCCCTGATCATCTTTTTTCGACCTCTAAAACATTCTCCAGCTAGCAGACGGTCTAACTTAGTAGCATCTTCCGAAGACAACTGATTACGGAAAGCATTAAGCTGCTCATCATAAACAAGCCTATCTACCGCATCTAACTCTTTATTCGGGAGACAAAAAGCAATATCTGAAATTTCGATATAACATTGTCGATTAGCTTGTCGTTTTACAGACTCCTGCCTTCTAACCTCATCATTAAGTCTATTCCTAAATTTCGTTTTAAAATATCGCCGTAACTTATCATCATCAGACTTTAATTCAGGAAACTTTTCTAAAAGCTGATAAAGCGTCATCATAGCTTCTTGCTCCATATCAGCTTGGTCCCAAAGTTGGATGAAATATTGTCTACTAGCCTTAAGTACAATCGGCCTTACAACTTCATATGCGTGAACAAAAACTTCTTGTTCCATTAAACCTCCTATAAATAGATAAAATATTTGTAATTAAAATAATTACGAAATCTATTATAAGAGATACATAAGAAATAAAATAGAGACATATATGTCACTATAAAAATGATAGACTCTATAATTTCTGTAGTGGGTAAAAACCACTGTAGAGATTATAGAGCTTTTTGAGTATACACAAAAAGTCCCATAAGAACTATAATGAAAAGCGACCAAACCATCATTAGGAAGAACTTATAAGACTTATTAAGAATACCACAGAATTAATCGGAAATAAAGAGTAAAATATTAAGGTTTCCCTTGTTTTTGAAACTGTCACTCATATCCAGATTTAAACAAAACTAGATTACCCTATACCACTATATCCACTCTAGATATTAGCTTTTCGCCACTCACTATAATTGATAAAC
Source organism: Streptococcus sp. 17.1 (assembly GCF_016648655.1). Lineage (NCBI taxonomy): Bacteria > Bacillati > Bacillota > Bacilli > Lactobacillales > Streptococcaceae > Streptococcus > Streptococcus sp. 17.1. Next base: position 200 of record NZ_JACLQM010000032.1, on the reverse strand, counting down.
AGATCAGTCAAAACCACCCGTGAGAACCGGTGGCTTGCTCTTCGGCTAAAAGCTTTTTCGAAACCACTAGCACAGCTAGTGGTTTTCGTAAAACAAAAAAAGCTAGACCTACGTCTAGCAATGAGAATTATACTCCGCCAGTAGGACTCGAACCTACGACATCATGATTAACAGTCATGCGCTACTACCAACTGAGCTAT
>NZ_JACLQM010000031.1:0-11737 GCF_016648655.1 Streptococcus sp. 17.1 | reverse complement strand
TATGGTAAGATGGGAGTAGCTCATAGTGTTTCCTCGGGTTCTGTTTGTGTGGTTACTTACAGTTTACACCAATGAAAGGCTATGAGTTTTTTTGTTGCACTATATTTTACAATTTATCTAATGAAAACGAATCGTTATGTGACTCAATCTGCCGTGGTTTTGGGCCTTTTTGCTCTTTTGACTGTGCCACAAGTCCTAGGTCAAGCTGATGAGGCAACGGCACCAGTACCAACGACCTCAACTGAAACTGTGACAGATAGTGGAGCTGCTACCGTATCAGGACAAGGCACTTCAGGAACAGTTGTTCAAGGAGGGACAGAGACTGTATCTCCTACATCAACAACAGTAGCTGCAAATGCATCTGCAGAGTCATCAGCTAATACCTCGACGGCCCAAGCAAGTCAAGAAGCCAGTGCTGTTTTGACGAATGCCAATCAGGTGACACCAGCGGTGCCAGTACAGGCTGAAACTGTTACAGAGCCTGCTCATGAGGGGCAGACTGTTGATATGCAGATTTTGTCAACAACAGACCTTCATACCAACTTGGTTAACTATGATTATTATCAAGATAAGCCGTCTCAAACAGTTGGTTTGTCTAAAACTGCTGTTCTTATCAAAAAAGCCCGTGAAACTAATCCCAATACGGTCTTAGTGGACAGTGGGGATACGATTCAGGGAACTCCTTTTGGGACTTATAAGGCTTTGATTGACCCTGTTGCCCAAGGTGAGACTCACCCTATGTACAAGGCCTTTGAGATGCTGGGTTACGATGCCGAAACACTTGGAAACCACGAGTTTAACTATGGTCTAGAATTTTTGGATCGTATGGTTAAGGCTGCTAAGATTAACATTATCAATGCCAATGTGCGTAATGCTCAAACAGGTGACTACTATTACAACCCTTATAAGATTGTTAACAAGACCTTTACTGATACAGACGGCAAACAGGTAACGCTAAAAATCGGTATTACTGGTGTCCTTCCAACACAGATTTTGGTTTGGGATAAGGCCAACCTTGAAGGTAAGGTAACTGTGGATGATCCAATGGAGGCTGTTAAGGCTATCGTTCCTAAGATGAAGGCTGCAGGAGCTGACTTTATCCTTGTTGCTGCTCACTCTGGTATTGGTGACAATGAATACACTAAGAATGAGGAAAATGAAGGTTACCAAATTGCTGGTATCGAAGGTGTTGATGCTGTTGCGACAGGGCATTCTCATGCGGATTTCCCAAATGGAGATGGTACAAGTTTTTATGCGAAATACCCTGGTGTAGATGATGTCAATGGTCTCATCAATGGGAAACCTGTGGTTATGGCTGGTAAATTCGGAGATCATCTAGGCATCATGGATGTCAAATTGACTTACACGGATGGTAAATGGAAAGTTGTTAACAGTAAGGCCAAGCTTGAAAAGATTGATACTAAGTCAGATGTTGCGGACAAGGACTTAATTAATATGGCTGCTCATGACCATAATGGAACAATCAACTATGTTCGTAAGGAAGTTGGTGAGACTACTGCACCAATTACTAGCTATTTTGCTCAGGTTCAGGACGATCCATCTATTCAAATCGTTAATAATGCACAACTATGGTATGCTAAAAAACAAGTAGCGGGAACAGCAGATGCGAATCTTCCACTCCTCTCAGCTGCAGCACCTTTCAAGGCGGGGACTCGTGGGGATGCGACCTACTATACCGATATTCCAGCAGGACCATTAGCCATTAAGAATGTCGCGGACCTCTACCTCTACGACAATGTTACTGCCCTACTCAAGGTGACTGGTGCACAAATAAAAGAATGGTTGGAAATGTCTGCAGGACAGTTCAATCAAATTGATCCTAATAGCAAAGAGCCACAACAACTCATTAATAGTAGCTATCGCTCATACAATTACGATGTGATTGATGGGTTGACTTATAAGTTTGATTTGACACAACCTAACAAATACGATCGTGAAGGTAAGTTGGTTAACCCAGATGCTAGTCGTGTTCGTGACTTGACTTATCAAGGTAAACCCATTGATTTGAATCAGACTTTCCTTGTCGTGACTAACAACTATCGTGCGACTGGTAACTTCCCTGGTGTTAAGGATGCTGCAGAAAAACGTCTCCTCAATCTTGAGAATCGTCAGGCAATCATTGATTATATCGTTAGTGAGAAAACGATTAACCCAACGGCTGATGGAAATTGGAGTTTCGTTCCTAATATTACGAATGCAGATATCCGTTTTGCCTCATCTGACAATGCACGTGCCCACCTTGCTGGTCAGGATGCCATTAGTTATGTAGGACCATCAACACAAGCAGGATTTGCAGAGTACCGCTTTGTTGTTAAGGAAAAGGCAAATCAAGTTGAGGATACGACTAAGAAAGAATCTGAGAAGTCACCAAAAGGTGTTGAGATGGCAGACCAAACTAAGCATGTGAAACCAAATGCTACTGCAGTTGCTAGCATGGCTAAACCTGCTTCAGCTATCCAATTGTCAAACGCTCAAGTCGTTATCTTACCTCAAGATCAAGTGCAAGAAACTCAAGGTTCAAGTTCAGTTAAGGCCTTGCCAAACACTGGTTCAGACGAATCTATGTCAGCAACTTTAGCTGGTATGGTTCTTATGACCTTGGCTGGATTCTTTGGAATCAAAAAACACGAAAAAAATTAAGCAAAGGAAAAAGCCCCTGTCAGGGGCTTTTTTGCTGTAGTTTTAGCGTTGGTTAAAGTTCTTTTGTGCTTCTAGAATAATAGGTGCCAGACGTTCGATATCAGACTGTGTGCCACGAAGCTCAAAGTCTCCCAACATAGGGAAGCCAAAACGTTGACTGTATTGTTTGGCGGTTAGGCAGTACTGGTTATTGAAGTTACGGTTACCAGAACCGATGATACCAAAGCAACGTTTGTGGTTATCATGGGCTGCGATAAAATCTCCCAGTGGATTGGTTAGGATTTCGACATCTCCATTGTCCACGCCATTTCCACCTTCAAGGTAGGTTGGCAAGAGTGCGACAAAGGGTTCATCTACTTGGAAGGTTTCATGATTAAGCTCTTTAATATTGATTTGGCGACATTCAATCCCGTGGTTGAGGGATAGGTAGTCAGACATACGTTTGACAAAGCTTTGGGTATTGCCACTTAGACTAATATAAACGAGGGTAAGTTGAGACATAAGCGTCCTCTTTCTATCTATATCTTGTGTTTGCTCAATCATTCTAACACAAGATGTTGTGCTTTTCAAGTTAGCTCCTTGTGATTAAGAATTGCCTATCTAGCTCTTTTTCTTTACTTGTAAAAGTGATAAAATAAAGGTTATTATAAAGAAGCGAAGGAAGAAATCATGGCTAAAGATAAAAATGTAACAGGAGAAGAAATTTTAGACATTTGCTCGGCCTACATGTCAGCAGATGATTTGAAATTAGTTGAAAAAGCCTGGCATTATGCGACAGATGCTCATAGTGGGCAATCTCGTCAGTCAGGAGAACCTTATATTATTCACCCTATTCAAGTGGCAGGTATCCTGGCAGACCTTCATCTTGATGCAGTGACAGTAGCCTGTGGTTTCTTACACGATGTCGTTGAAGACACCGAAAAAACGCTCGATGATTTGGAAACGGATTTTGGTACGGATGTACGAAATATCGTAGACGGTGTTACTAAGCTTGGTAAGGTTGAGTACAAGTCCCACGAGGAGCAGTTGGCTGAAAACCACCGTAAGATGCTTATGGCCATGTCTAAGGATATCCGTGTCATCTTGGTTAAATTGGCCGACCGTTTACACAATATGCGTACCCTAAAGCATCTTCGCAAGGATAAGCAAGAGCGCATTTCTCGTGAAACCATGGAAATCTATGCTCCTTTGGCTCACCGTCTGGGTATCAGTCGTATCAAATGGGAATTGGAAGATATGTCCTTCCGTTACCTTAATGAGGTGGAATTCTACAAGATTTCTCACATGATGAAGGAAAAACGTCGTGAGCGTGAGGAACTTGTGGACGAGATTGTCGATAAAATTAAGACCTACACAGCTGAACAAGGACTTGTTGGTGATGTTTATGGTCGTCCAAAGCATATCTACTCTATTTATCGTAAGATGCGCGACAAGAAAAAGCGCTTCGATCAAATTTATGATTTGATTGCCATCCGTTGTGTTATGGAGACGCACAGTGATGTTTATGCCATGTTGGGATATATTCATGAGCTCTGGCGTCCGATGCCTGGCCGTTTCAAAGACTATATTGCCAATCCTAAATCCAATGGTTACCAGTCTATCCATACAACGGTTTATGGACCAAAAGGACCTATTGAAATCCAAATCCGTACCAAGGAAATGCACCAAGTTGCCGAATACGGGGTTGCAGCTCACTGGGCTTACAAGAAAGGGATTAAGGGCAAGGTAGATTCAAAAGAGTCCGCTTTGGGAATGAACTGGATTAAAGATCTTGTTGAACTTCAAGATGCCTCAAATGGTGATGCTATGGGATTTGTAGACTCTGTTAAAGAGGATATCTTCTCAGAGCGTATTTATGTCTTTACGCCAAATGGTGCTGTTCAGGAATTGCCTAAAGATTCAGGACCTATTGACTTTGCCTATGCTATCCATACCCAAGTTGGAGAGAAGGCTACAGGTGCTAAGGTTAATGGCCGTATGGTTCCCTTGACTGCCAAACTTAAGACAGGTGATGTGGTTGAGATTGTCACTAATGCCAATTCTTTTGGTCCTAGTCGTGACTGGATTAAGATGGTCAAGACAACCAAGGCCAGAAATAAAATTCGACAATTCTTTAAGAATCAGGATAAGGAAGCTTCTATCACCAAGGGTCGTGAGCTTTTGATTGCCTACTTCCAAGAGCATGGCTATATTGCCAATAAGTACCTAGACAAGAAACATATTGAGGAAATTCTCCCTCGTATGAGTGTGCGTAGTGAAGAGGCTCTCTATGCCGCTGTTGGCTTTGGCGAAATTAGTGCTGCTGCTGTTTTCAATCGTCTGACAGAAAAAGAACGCCGTGAGGAAGAGCGTGCTAAGGCAAAAGCTGAAGCTGAAGAGCTAATGAACGGTGGCGAGGTTAAGACTGAGAAGAAAGAAGTTCTTAAGGTTAAGAGTGAAAATGGCGTTATCATTCAAGGTGCTTCAGGTCTCCTCATGCGTATCGCTAAGTGCTGTAACCCAGTTCCTGGAGATGAGATTGAAGGTTACATTACCAAGGGTCGTGGTATCGCTATTCACCGTTCAGATTGTAATAATATCAAGAGTCAAGAAGGTTATGAACAACGTTTAATCGAAGTGGAGTGGGATGAACGTAATGCCAATAAATCTTATTTGGCAGAGATTGACATCTATGGCCTTAACCGTTCTGGTCTGTTGAATGATGTTCTTCAAATCTTGTCAAATACGACCAAGAGCATCGCTACGGTCAATGCGCAACCGACTAAGGACATGAAGTTTGCCAATATTCACGTTAGCTTTGAAATTGCAAACCTTATTGAATTGACCGGTCTAGTGGATAAGATTAAAATTATCCCAGACGTTTATAGCGTTAAACGTACAAATGGTTAAGGAGTTACTGCGATGAAGATTGTGATTCAGCGCGTGCAAAGTGCCTCTGTGGTTATTGAGGATTCTACGGTTGGTGCCATTAAACAGGGGCTCTTACTCTTGGTCGGAGTTGGTCCAGAGGATACCAAAGAGGACCTAGAGTATGCAGTTCGTAAGATTGTCAATATGCGTATTTTTTCAGATGAAGATGGCAAGATGAATCTTTCTGTTAAGGATATTGATGGCCAGATTTTGTCGATTTCTCAGTTTACGCTTTTTGCAGATACGAAAAAAGGGAATAGACCAGCATTTACGGGAGCTGCAAAGCCTGACATGGCTAGCCAGTTCTATGACGATTTCAACCAATCCTTGTCAGCTCATGTTCCTGTAGAAAGAGGACGCTTTGGTGCAGATATGCAGGTTAGTCTGGTCAATGACGGACCTGTGACCATTATTTTAGATACTAAAAATCGATAAACAAACCATTTCTCGCCTTGTGTGAGAGGTGGTTTTTTTTACTCTCATCGTATGGGCAATTTAGGTGCTCGATTTTCATTATTTGGGATTTATTTTTGTTATTTTAAGTAGGCTTAACCAAGTGAATATTTAATGAAATTAGAAAATGTTTTTCTCAAATTTCTGAAAAAATCTGACCATTCATGATGAAAAAATTACCGTTTACGAGGATTGCCGGAAATTCCCTTGTCTTACAAAAAAGATTAAGTTAACATTAGTTTCATAAGAAACACCAAGCGATTTTTATGAAACTAAAAAATAACTCGAGTTCACAGCATGCAAATACCAATAGTGATAATTTGAAACGCCGAGGTGATTTAAACTTTTTTTAGAGGGATAGAGAGATATGTCAAAGAAAGTAGCGTCAACTAAATTATTATCAGGGTTGTTTGTAGCCGGCGGTGTCCTAGGGATGAATCAGGTCGCCAAGGCAGATAGCATGGTCAGTTCAGAAGCAACAAAACCAGTCATTACAACTGAAGCAGATAACTTGGTGGTGGTACCAACGGAGGCAGTTGCTCCAGTTGCGACAACAGAAGTAGGTCCATCATCTGCCGCTGTTGCGACAGATACTGCAACAACAGCAACAGCTTCTACAATATTTTCACAAGCTGTGTCAGCAGAGAGTGCTAGCTCAGAAATGCTTGTAGCCAGTGAAGCACTAGATCCTGAGTCAGCTGCTGTGGAAACCATCACATCATCATCTGATAATGCTACTGAAGCAGGACGCCATTCAACTGCTCAAGTGACACCAGTTACAGAAGTGACAGAGCAAAACTTAAATGGTGATGCTTACTTGACAGATCCAGAAACAACAAAAGCTGCTTATAGCAAGACAGATGGTGATATTAACTATTCTGTTGTTGTGTCTAATCCAACAGCAGAAACTAAGACGATGACTGTCAACTTGACACTTCAACATGCTTCAGAGATCATCGGTCAAGATAACGTTGACCTTACGCTAGCGGCAGGAACCTCAGCTAAGGTTTCAAACTTGATAGTAGCGTCAGAGTGGTTGACAAACAATACAGGTTACTTGGTGACAATCAGTGTCAACGATAAATCAGGTAGTACTTTGTCAAGCAAGCGTGCTGGCTTGTCTGTTGAAGATGATTGGACAGTTTTCCCACGTTACGGTATCGTAGCAGGTTCGCCAACTAATCAAAACAGTATTCTTGTTAAAAATCTTGAAGCCTACCGTAAAGAGCTTGAGCTCATGAAGTCTATGAATATCAATTCATATTTCTTCTATGATGCTTATAATGAAGCTACAGATCCTTTCCCAGAGGGTGTCGATAGCTTTGTTCAAAAATGGAATACCTGGAGTCACACTCAAGTTGACACTAAGGCTGTTAAAGAATTGGTTGATCAAGTTCATAATTCAGGTGCTGTTGCCATGCTTTATAACATGATTTCAGCAGATTCAAATCCAAAGAATCCGGCCCTTCCACTTGCTGCTTTGGCTTATAACTTCTACGATAGCTTTGGTAAGAAGGGTGAACCGATGACTTACACTATCGGTGATAACCCAACTCAAGTTTACTATGATCCGGCGAATCCAGATTGGCAAAAATACATCGCAGGTGTCATGAAATCAGCTATGGATCGTATGGGATTCGATGGTTGGCAAGGTGATACAATTGGTGACAACCGTGTGACTGATTATGAGCACCGTAACAGTACAGACGAGGCTGACTCACACATGATGTCTGATTCATATGCGTCATTTATTAATGCCATGAAGGACCTCATCGGTGAAAAGTACTACATCACAATCAATGATGTTAATGGTGGTAATGATGATAAACTAGCCAAGGCACGTCAAGATGTTGTTTATAATGAGCTTTGGACAAATGGTGGTTCAGTTATTCCAGGACGTATGCAGGTTGCCTATGGTGATTTGAAAGCACGTATCGATATGGTACGCAATAAAACTGGTAAATCACTTATCGTTGGTGCCTACATGGAAGAACCAGGTATTGACTATACTGTTCCTGGCGGAAAAGCAACTAACGGTGCGGGTAAAGATGCCCTTGCTGGTAAACCATTGCAAGCTGACGCGACACTTCTCGTAGATGCGACAGTAGCTGCAGCCGGTGGCTATCACATGTCCATTGCAGCCCTTGCCAATGCTAATGCAGCCCTTAACGTTCTTCAAAGTGCCTATTACCCAACGCAATACCTCAGTGTAGCTAAGGACACTATTCGTAAGCTTTACAATTACCAACAGTTTATCACTGCTTATGAAAATCTTCTCCGTGGTGAGGGTGTGACAAACAGCACTCAGTCCGTATCTACCAAGAATGCTTCTGGTGAAATCCTTTCTAAAGATGCTCTTGGTGTGACAGGAGATCAAGTTTGGACATTTGCTAAATCAGGAAAAGGTTTCTCAACTGTTCAAATGATTAATATGATGGGCATCAATGCGGGCTGGCATAATGAAGAGGGTTATGCGGACAATAAAACACCGGACGCACAAGAAAATCTCACAGTTCGTCTTAGCCTAGCAGGTAAAACAGCTCAAGAAGCTGCTAAAATTGCCAATCAAGTCTATGTGACGTCACCAGATGATTGGGCAACTTCAAGCATGAAGAAGGCACAAGCAAGTCTTGAAACAGATGAAAATGGTCAACCAGTGCTTGTCATTTCAGTTCCTAAACTAACTCTTTGGAACATGCTCTATATCAAGGAAGACACAACAGCAACACCGGTAGAACCAGTTATCTTGAAACCAGTTACTAACCAAGCTGGTAAGAAAGCAGATAATACCGTAACATCTGAAGCAAGCTCAGAAACAGCTAAATCAGAAAATTCAACAGTAAACAAAGGTTCAGAGGCTCCAACTGATAAGAAACCATCTGTTGAAGCTCCTAAACTCGATGAAACAACTAAACCAGCACCATCAGTTGACGAGTTAGTAAACTCAGCAGCTGTTCCAGTGGCGATAGCTGTGTCAGAGACCGCACATGATAAGAAAGATGACAACTCAGTATCTAATACGGATCAAGGTACAGTAGCGTCAGATTCAATCACTACACCAGCTTCAGAGGCTACAAGCACAGCTGCCTCAACAGCCTCATCAGAAGTATCAGAAAGTGCAATAGTATCATCGGAAGCATCAGAAACTGAAAATAGTTCAGAAGCATCAACTTCAGAGTCAGAAATTCCAACGACGACAGCAATTTCAGAATCACATGCAGTAGTTGAACCAGTGGCTTCTTTGACAGAATCAGAGAGTCAAGCAAGCACTAGCCTTGTTTCAGAAACTACAAGCACAATTGTCTCAGTTGCTCCGTCAGAAGTATCAGAAAGCACAACAGTATCATCGAAGGTCTCAGAAACTGATATTATCTCAGAAGCATCAACTTCAGAGACTTCAGCATCTGAATCAGAGAATTCAATCAGCACAGTCGTTTCAGAATCAGAAGTAGTTGAAGAACCAGCTGTTTCATTGACAGAATCAGAAAGTCAAGTGAGCACTTCAGAAGTGACTTCGGCGATTTCAGAAACAGTAAGCACATCAGAGGAAGTCGTCCTTGATGGACTATCAGAAAACATCAATAGTTGGAATAGACTCTCTGTAGCTCCTCGCGTCTCAGAAACCTTACCAAGTACTTCTGAAACGATTACAGAAGCAGCATCACTCTTTAGCAACTATGCAAGATATTCAGAAACAGCAAGCTCAGAATCTCACTCTATGGTAGCAGCTTCTTCAGAAGTTTCTATTGAAAAATTAGCAGTATCTATCTTGAAAGATACTGAGGGTGGCTTGTACGATGCAACAACAATCAGAAATATTGTTGAGATGATTGATAGTATTACAACAAATGTCAGCTATACTCGCAGTAGCCGTCAAGACCTTGTCAATACAGCTTCGTCAGATAACACTTACAGTGGTAGTCAAGATCTTAACCTTGCAAGTAAGACAACGACGCAAGCAGGTGAAAAAGGAACAACTGAAGACCTTAAGGCTACAATTGCTAAAACAGCAAAATCTCACAAGTGGGGAGAACATGCTGTAGCCATCCTTACAGCTATTGTCCTTGCAGGTGCGGCAACCCTTGCAGCTCTCCGTAACTTCTTGATGTCAAAAAAAGTTGATAAATAATAAGAAGAACTCTTTGTGTAAACAAGGAGTTTTCTTTATACTGGCTGCTATTTTTTCTGAAAATTGTGATACAATAGAAATGGTTTGAATATTGTGTCAAAGGAGAGCCAATGATTACTGCAAATGATATCGTAAAGGCTAATGAAGTCTTAAAAAACGTGGTGGAACGCACACCACTAGATTTTGATCGCTACCTATCTGAAAAATACGGGGCGACCATTTATATTAAAAAAGAAAATATGCAAAAGGTACGCTCTTTCAAATTGCGTGGAGCCTACTATGCTATCCATCAATTGAGTGATGAGGACAAGGCGCGTGGTGTGGTTTGTGCATCAGCCGGAAACCATGCTCAAGGGGTTGCCTACACTTGTAACGAGATGAGAATTCCGGCAACCATCTTTATGCCAGTAACAACGCCTCTCCAAAAAATTGGTCAAGTCCGTTTCTTTGGTGGCAAGTTTGTAACAATTAAATTGGTGGGAGATACCTTTGATGCTTCTGCTCAAGCAGCACAGGAATATACCAAGTCTGAAGGCATGACTTTCATTGATCCATTCGACGATTATAATGTCCAAGCGGGTCAAGGAACAGTTGCTTATGAAATTTATGAGCAGGCTCAAGAGGAGGGTGTTTCCTTCGATAGTATCTTGGTTCCAGTAGGTGGCGGAGGCCTTATCTCAGGTGTGGCTACTTATATCAAGGATGTGGCACCATCTATGGAAGTTATTGGTGTTGAGGCTAGTGGTGCTCGTAGTATGCGTGCTGCCTTTGACCGTGGTTATCCTGTAAAACTCGAAGAAATTGATAAGTTTGCGGATGGGATTGCTGTTCAAAAGGTAGGTGTCAAGACCTATGAAGTTGCACGTAAATATGTTGACCGTCTCTTGGGAGTTGATGAAGGCTTGATTTCAGAAACCCTAATTGATATGTACTCTAAGGTTGGTACCATTGCAGAACCCGCAGGTGCAGCATCAGTAGCAGCTTTGGAAGTGATTAAAGATGAGATTAAAGGAAAAACCATCGTCTGCATCATTTCAGGTGGTAACAATGATATCAACCGTATGCCAGAGATGGAAGAACGTGCGCTTATCTACGATGGCATCAAGCATTACTTTGTGGTTAACTTCCCACAACGTCCTGGTGCCCTTCGTGAATTTGTAAATGATATCTTGGGACCAAATGATGATATCACTCGTTTTGAGTACATCAAACGTGCTAATAAAGGAAAAGGTCCAGTTCTCATTGGTATCGCTCTTAGTGACAAGAACGATTATGATGGACTTCTCGATCGTCTTTCAGCCTTTGACCCAAGTTATATCAACCTTCACGGTAACGAAACACTTTACAATATGCTTGTCTGAGGACAGGTTCACATAATGAAAAAAGAATCGACGAAAGTCGGTTCTTTGTTTTTATTAAGAATAAAAACAGAATGCTAAAAATATGTTTAACAAAACAAGGTTATTTATTCATATTTTATTCACTTTAAGAACCCCTTTTTATTTTTAAATATAAATATTAGATTAGAAAGAAAAAACATAATTGTTTTCTGTAAATAAGTCATGAGTAGATAAGGTGTTATAA
>NZ_JACLQM010000030.1:0-11880 GCF_016648655.1 Streptococcus sp. 17.1 | reverse complement strand
TATTTTGGTCTTTAATTCCGATTAATTCTGTGGTATTCTTAATAAGTCTCATAAGTTCTTCCTAATGATGGTTTGGTCGCTTTTCATTATAGTTCTTATGGGACTTTTTGTGTACACTCAAAAAGCTCTATAATCTCTACAGTGGTTTTACCCACTACAGAAATTATAGAGCCCTCGAAAACCAGCCTAGTGCTGGTTTTTTGTGTTCTGAAGAGAGTAGTTGGGAATCAATCCTACTGCTCTTTTTGGTAAAAAAAAACTCACTCCATTAAGGAGTGAGAATAGCCATAAATTAGTAAGTCAAGACAAAGTTTTTCTTCTTACCACGACGGATAACAGTAATTTCATTATCAATTTTATCTGTGTCTGAGAGAGTGTAATCCAAGTCTTGTACACGTTCACCGTTGATGTAGATAGCGCCGTTTTGGACATCTTCACGTGCTTGACGTTTAGATGGTGAAATTTTTGCATTGACGAGAAGTTCAACGATGTTCAGATTTTCATCTGCTGAAATTTCATATGTTGGGACACCGTTGAGGGCAACTTTAAGGTCGCGTGCTGAGAGAGCTTTAAGGTTACCAGCGAAGAGTTGTTCAGTGATGTGAACAGCTTGTTCGTAAGCTTCTTTACCGTGAACCAAAGTAACAACCTCACGAGCCAAAACCTTTTGTGCCAAACGTTGGTGACGAGCTTGGTCAAATTCTTTACCGATCTCTTCGATTTCTTCAAGTGACAAGAAAGTGAAAATCTTCAAGAAGCGAACAGCGTCATCATCCATAACGTTGAGCCAGAATTGGTACATTTCGTAAGGTGTTGTTTTAGTAGCATCAAGCCAGACAGCGTTACCTTCAGATTTACCGAATTTTTTACCAGTTGAATCTGTGATAAGTGGTACAGTGATGACATGTCCAGATTTATCTGCTTTACGACGCAAGAGCTCAGTACCTGCTGTCATGTTACCCCATTGGTCAGAACCACCAATTTGGAGGGTTACGCCGTACTTATCGTTGAGTTCATAGAAATCGTAACCTTGCATGATTTGGTAGGCAAACTCAGTGTAAGAGATACCTGTTTCGATACGTTTCTTAACAGATTCCTTACTCATCATGTAGTTAACCGTGAAGTATTTACCTACGTCACGCAAGAAATCAATGAAGCTGACTGAACCAAACCAGTCATAGTTGTTGACCATAACGGCCTTGTTGTCACCATTTTCAAAATCAAGGAAACGAGAGAGTTGTCCTTGGATTTTTTCAACCCAACCTTCAACAGTTTCTTTGGTTTGCAGGCTACGTTCAGCATCTTTAAATGATGGGTCACCAATCAAACCTGTTGCACCACCAACGAGGGCGTAAGGTTTGTGTCCAGCCAATTGAAGTCGGCGACTTGTAAGGATAGCGACAAGGTGTCCAAGGTGGAGACTGTCTGCTGTTGGGTCATAACCAGTGTAGTATGAGACTGGTCCCTCTTCAAAGGCTTTTACAAGGGCTTCTTCATCAGTGGTTTGAAAAATCAAGCCACGTGCTTTTAGTTCTTCAAAAATTGTCATGATATTCTCCAGTAAAGTATATTCTGCACCATTATACCAAAAGAAAGCAACCCTATGCAAGCTTTGTCAAAGTTTGTTATAATAGGCTTTGAGGTATTTCTATGAATTTTGAAAAAATAATAAATTATTTTAGGCGACTAGGGCAGACTATTCGTACAAAGTTTGCTGGTTCTAGGTCTAAAAGAGGAGATAAATCTTTTAAAGAAAGGAAAGCTACGACTGGATCTAAGTGGAATCGTAAGCAAGCACGGAAGTCGCCTGAGGATGGGATGACACTCTTAGACATGGGTGATGTTTTCTTAAAAACCTTAAAGCTCTTGTCTGATTTCTTTTATGTGGTTATTATCGTTCTCACCTTATTCGGTGCAGGAATTGGTTTGGGTTATCTGGGGAGTCAAATTGAGTCTGTTCCATCGATTAAGGACAAAACCTTGTTGAATCAGATTAGTGAGGTTAGTTTGGTATCTTCGATGAGCTATTCTGATTCCAAGAAGATTGCGGATATTGATACTGACTTGCTGAGAACACCTATTGAGAGTGATGCGATTTCTAACAATGTCAAAAATGCCATCATTGCGACTGAGGATGAAAATTTTAAAAAGCATAAGGGTGTTGTACCAAAGGCAGTTTTTAGGGCTTTGGTGTCATCAGTTTTGGGGGTTGGCTCTTCAAGTGGTGGTTCGACGCTAACGCAGCAGTTAATCAAGCAACAGGTAACAGGCGATGCGCCAACCTTTAAACGTAAGGCGGCAGAGATTATCTATGCTTTACAATTGGAGCGTCGCGCTTCTAAAAATGAAATTTTAACCGATTATCTGAATGTTTCTCCTTTTGGACGTAACAACAAGGGGAAAAATATTGCTGGTATTGAGGAGGCTGCTCAAGGTATCTTTGGGGTATCTGCAGCGGATTTGACAGTTCCTCAGGCGGCCTATCTGGCAGGTTTGCCACAGAGCCCGATTGTCTACTCACCTTATACAGCTGATGGTCAATTAAAAAATGCAGAGGATCTTTCTTATGGCTTAGCACGTCAGCAAGATGTACTCTACAATCTTTATCGCGGTGGCTATCTAGATAAGTCGCAGTATGAAAGCTATAAGGGTTATGATATCACTAAAGATTTCAAGGCTGGTGAGAAGTCTGATGCTGTAAGTCATGACTATTTGTACTATTCTGTTATGTCTGAGGCCCAGGATGTCATGTATGATTATCTAATTAAACGTGACAAGGTATCGAGTCAAGATTTGAAAAATGATAAAACCAAGGAAAGCTATCGTGAGAGGGCCCTACAAGAGCTACAAACTGGTGGCTACAGCGTTAAGACAACTATTGATAATGCAGTTTATAATGCGATGCAAGATGCTGCGAGTCAATATGGTGGCCTCCTCGACCAAGGTGGAAATAGTGGAGTTGAAGTCGGAAATGTGCTCATGGATAATGCGACTGGAGCAATTCTAGGATTTGTTGGTGGTCGTAGTTACGAAAATAACCAAAATAACCATGCCTTTGATACGGCACGCTCTCCGGGATCTACAATTAAGCCTATTATTGCCTATGGAATTGCTATTGATCAAGGTTTGATGGGGAGCTCAAGTATCCTTTCTAACTACCCAACTAATTTTACGGGTGGAACGCCTATTCTCCATGATGGTGATAAGGGGACAGCTATGATGAACCTACAAGAGGCACTCAATACCTCATGGAACATTCCAGCCTTTTGGACTTATCAAATGCTTCAACATCATGATGTTGATGTTGAGGGTTACATGACCAAGATGGGTTATAAGATTGCTAATTACAATATCGAGAGTTTGCCTCTTGGTGGGGGGGTTGAAACCACAGTTGCCCAGCAAGTAAATGCCTATCAGATGCTTTCAAATGGTGGCGTCTATGAGAAGGGCCATATGATTGATAGTATTACTGATCGGACTGGCGAAGTTATCTATCAACATAAATCTGAAGGGGTGCAAGTCTTTTCAAGGGCTACGGCTAGTATCATGGATAACTTACTCAAAGAAGTTGTGGTTAAGGGAGCGACAACTCAATTTCATTCTGAGTTGAAAAATGTCAATGGTGCAGCGGCTTCAGCTGACTGGATGGGTAAAACAGGAACGACAAATAATTTTGTAGATTCTTGGTTGATAGTGTCGACGCCTGGTATTACCCTTGGAGGTTGGGCTGGTTATGACAACAATGCACCTACCAATTCTAAAACGGGTTACATATATAATTCCCAATATATGGCTCGTTTGACATCCGCCATCTACAATGCCAATCCAGGTATTTTTAAAACGGGAGATAAGTTTAATATCGATTCAAGTGCTATTAAGGCAAGTGTGCTCAAATCAACAGGTCTTAAACCAGCAACAGTGTCTGTCAATGGTCGTAATGTTTCTGTAAGTGGTGAAATGGTTGATACTTATTGGGCTAAAAATGGACCTGGAGATACGACCTACAAGTTTGCTGTTGGTGGAACTGACAGTGACTATCAAAAAGCCTGGTCTAGTATTCTTGGAGGGCATTAGGAATTCCCAAGAAAACTTGCAAAAAAGCAAAAAATTAGGTATAATATAGACAACTATTTGTCGTCTTACTTGGTTGAAATATTGTCCAATCAAGAGATACAGCAGTTAAATCAACGTTTTTTCGGTCAGATTTAGCTGCTATTTTTGTGCTTATTTTTAGGATTTTCAAGTGTTGTAACTCATATTTAAAGGTTCTAAAAATTCAAATACTAAGTTTTTTGCTTATCCTTAATCAGATAAGTGGATATTAGTGTTTAATTACTTGTTAATGGGACAAGCAACTGAACAAGGCAGAAGACAAATATTTAAAGTGCACGACTTGCAAAGCAGGTCTCGAATGTAGAAAAGGAGTAGAAGACTTGGCAGGACATGACGTTCAATACGGGAAACATCGTACCCGTCGTAGTTTTTCAAGAATCAAAGAAGTTCTTGATTTACCAAACTTGATTGAAATCCAAACGGATTCATTCAAAGAATTCTTGGATACTGGTCTTAAAGAGGTTTTTGAGGATGTACTTCCTATCTCAAACTTCACAGACACTATGGAATTGGAATTCGTTGGTTACGAATTGAAAGAGCCTAAGTATACACTTGAAGAAGCTCGTATCCACGATGCATCATACTCAGCACCTATCTTTGTGACTTTCCGTCTTATTAACAAAGAAACTGGTGAAATCAAAACTCAGGAAGTCTTCTTCGGAGATTTCCCTATTATGACTGAGATGGGTACTTTCATCATCAATGGTGGTGAACGTATTATCGTTTCTCAGTTGGTGCGCTCACCTGGTGTTTACTTTAACGATAAGGTTGATAAAAACGGTAAAGTGGGTTATGGATCAACAGTTATCCCTAACCGTGGGGCATGGCTTGAGCTTGAAACAGATTCAAAAGACATTGCCTACACTCGTATCGACCGTACACGTAAGATTCCATTCACAACACTTGTGCGTGCGCTTGGATTCTCAGGTGATGACGAAATTGTTGATATCTTTGGTGATAGCGAGTTGGTTCGTAATACCATTGAAAAAGATATCCACAAAAACCCAGCAGATTCACGTACTGATGAAGCGCTTAAAGAAATTTATGAACGTCTTCGTCCAGGTGAACCAAAAACTGCCGACAGCTCACGTAGCTTGCT
Source organism: Streptococcus sp. 17.1 (assembly GCF_016648655.1). Taxonomy (NCBI): domain Bacteria; kingdom Bacillati; phylum Bacillota; class Bacilli; order Lactobacillales; family Streptococcaceae; genus Streptococcus; species Streptococcus sp. 17.1. The sequence goes on along the minus strand of NZ_JACLQM010000030.1, from coordinate 6,668 downwards.
TGTAGCTCGTTTCTTTGATCCACGTCGTTATGACTTGGCTGCTGTTGGTCGTTACAAAGTCAATAAAAAACTTAACATCAAGACACGTCTTTTGGGACAAACAATTGCTGAAAACTTGGTAGATCCTGAAACAGGTGAAATCCTTGTTGAAGCTGGTACTGAAATGACACGTGATGTGATTGATTCAATCGCAGAATACTTGGATGGCGATTTGAACAAATTTGTATACACACCAAACGATTATGCGGTGGTTACAGAACCTGTTGTTCTTCAAAAATTCAAGGTTGTTGCACCAAATGATCCAGATCGTGTGGTTACAATTGTTGGTAATGCCAACCCAGATGACAAAGTTCGTGCTTTGACAACATCGGATATCTTGGCTGAAATGAGTTACTTCCTCAACCTTGCTGAAGGTATCGGTAAAGTAGACGATATCGACCACCTTGGTAACCGTCGTATCCGTGCGGTTGGTGAATTGCTTGCTAACCAATTCCGTATTGGTTTGGCTCGTATGGAACGTAACGTACGTGAGCGTATGTCAGTTCAAGATAACGAAGTCTTGACACCACAACAAATCATCAATATTCGCCCTGTAACTGCTGCTGTTAAAGAATTCTTCGGTTCTTCACAGTTGTCACAGTTCATGGACCAACACAACCCATTGTCAGAGTTGTCACACAAACGTCGTTTGTCAGCCTTGGGACCTGGTGGTTTGACACGTGACCGTGCCGGATATGAAGTTCGTGACGTGCACTACACGCACTACGGTCGTATGTGTCCAATTGAAACACCTGAAGGACCTAACATCGGTTTGATCAATAACTTGTCTTCATATGGACACCTTAACAAGTACGGTTTCATTCAAACACCATACCGTAAGGTTGACCGTGCAACTGGTAAAGTAACCAACGAAGTGGTTTGGTTGACTGCTGATGAAGAAGATGAGTACACAGTTGCTCAGGCTAACTCTAAATTGAACGAAGATGGAACATTTGCAGAAGAAATCGTTATGGGTCGTCACCAAGGTAATAACCAAGAGTACCCATCACACCTTGTAGATTTCGTGGATGTTTCTCCTAAACAGGTAGTTGCCGTTGCGACAGCATGTATTCCTTTCTTAGAAAACGATGACTCTAACCGTGCCCTTATGGGTGCCAACATGCAACGTCAGGCTGTGCCTTTGATTGATCCTAAAGCACCTTATGTTGGTACTGGTATGGAATATCAAGCTGCCCACGATTCAGGAGCTGCAGTTATCGCCCAACACGACGGTAAAGTTGTCTACTCTGATGCTGATAAAGTTGAAGTTCGTCGTGAAGATGGTTCTCTTGATGTTTATACTATTCAAAAATTCCGTCGTTCAAACTCAGGTACTGCCTATAACCAACGTACTTTGGTTAAGGTTGGCGATATTGTTGAAAAAGGTGACTTTATCGCTGATGGTCCATCTATGGAAGGTGGAGAAATGGCCCTCGGTCAAAACCCTATCGTCGCATACATGACATGGGAAGGTTACAACTTCGAGGATGCCGTTATCATGAGTGAGCGTCTTGTGAAAGATGACGTTTATACATCTGTTCACTTGGAAGAATTCGAATCAGAAACACGTGATACAAAGCTTGGGCCTGAAGAAATCACACGTGAATTGCCAAACGTTGGTGAAGAAGCCCTCAAAGACCTTGACGAAATGGGTATTATCCGTATCGGTGCTGAGGTTAAAGAAGGTGACATTCTTGTTGGTAAGGTAACACCTAAGGGTGAAAAAGACCTTTCTGCTGAAGAACGTCTTCTCCATGCTATCTTTGGTGATAAATCTCGTGAAGTACGTGATACGTCACTCCGTGTACCTCACGGTGGTGATGGTGTCGTTCGTGATGTTAAAATCTTCACACGTGCAAACGGTGACGAATTGCAATCAGGTGTTAACATGCTTGTTCGTGTTTACATCGCTCAAAAACGTAAGATCAAGGTCGGAGATAAGATGGCCGGTCGTCACGGTAACAAGGGGGTTGTTTCTCGTATTGTTCCGGTTGAAGACATGCCTTACCTTCCAGACGGTACACCAGTTGATATCATGTTGAACCCACTTGGGGTGCCATCACGTATGAACATCGGTCAGGTTATGGAACTTCACCTTGGTATGGCTGCACGTAACTTGGGTATCCACATCGCAACACCAGTCTTTGATGGAGCAAGCTCAGAAGACCTCTGGGATACTGTTCGTGAAGCAGGTATGGATAGTGATGCTAAGACAATCCTTTACGATGGACGTACAGGTGAACCATTTGATAACCGTGTGTCAGTTGGTGTCATGTACATGATCAAACTTCACCACATGGTTGATGATAAACTTCACGCTCGTTCAGTAGGTCCTTACTCACTTGTTACCCAACAACCTCTTGGTGGTAAAGCGCAATTTGGTGGACAACGTTTCGGTGAGATGGAGGTTTGGGCCCTTGAAGCTTATGGTGCATCAAATATCCTTCAAGAAATTTTGACTTACAAGTCAGATGACGTTAACGGACGTTTGAAAGCCTATGAAGCTATCACTAAAGGTAAACCAATTCCAAAACCAGGTGTACCAGAATCATTCCGAGTACTTGTTAAAGAATTGCAATCACTTGGTCTTGATATGCGTGTCCTTGATGAGGATGACTACGAAGTTGAATTACGTGATCTTGATGAAGGTGAAGACGATGATGTCATGCACGTTGATGATCTTGAAAAAGCACGTGTACAACAAGCCAAAGAAGCTGCTGAATTAGAAAAAGCTAAAGAAGAAGCTTCAGATAAAACAGAATAAAATAAGCTTTAGAGAGGGAGTTCACTCTCTCTACTAAGGTAGCTGATAAAGGTGAGAATAGCGCTGCTATTGTCAATAGAATAAAAGAAAGGTAATACTAGTGGTTGACGTAAATCGATTTAAAAGTATGCAAATCACACTAGCTTCACCAACTAAGGTCCGTTCATGGTCTTATGGTGAAGTTAAGAAACCTGAAACAATCAACTACCGTACGCTCAAACCAGAACGCGAAGGTCTCTTCGATGAAGTGATCTTTGGTCCTACCAAAGACTGGGAATGTGCGTGTGGAAAATACAAACGTATCCGTTATAAAGGTATCGTTTGTGACCGCTGTGGTGTTGAAGTAACACGTGCTAAGGTTCGTCGTGAACGTATGGGTCACATCGAGTTGAAAGCACCAGTATCACACATCTGGTACTTCAAGGGAATCCCTTCTCGTATGGGATTGACTTTGGACATGAGTCCTCGTGCGCTTGAAGAAGTTATTTACTTCGCAGCTTACGTGGTTATTGATCCAAAGGAAACACCACTTGAACCAAAATCTCTCTTGACAGAACGTGAATATCGTGAAAAATTGCAAGAGTATGGACATGGTTCATTTGTCGCTAAAATGGGTGCCGAAGCTATCCAAGATCTCTTGAAACAAGTAGATTTGGAAGCTGAAATTGCTGAACTCAAAGAAGAGTTGAAAACAGCAACTGGTCAAAAACGTGTTAAAGCTGTTCGTCGTTTGGACGTTCTTGATGCCTTCTACAAGTCTGGTAACAAACCAGAATGGATGGTGCTTAACATCTTGCCAGTATTGCCACCAGACCTTCGTCCAATGGTTCAATTGGATGGTGGACGTTTTGCGGCATCTGACTTGAACGATCTTTATCGTCGTGTTATCAACCGTAACAATCGTTTGGCTCGTTTGCTTGAATTGAATGCCCCAGGTATCATCGTGCAAAACGAAAAACGTATGTTGCAAGAAGCGGTAGATGCCCTTATCGATAATGGACGTCGTGGTCGTCCAATCACTGGACCAGGTAGTCGTCCACTTAAATCTTTGAGCCACATGCTTAAAGGTAAACAAGGTCGTTTCCGCCAAAACTTGCTTGGTAAACGTGTTGACTTCTCTGGACGTTCCGTTATCGCCGTTGGTCCAACACTTAAAATGTACCAATGTGGTGTGCCACGTTTGATGGCCATCGAACTTTTCAAACCATTTGTGATGCGTGAAATCGTTGCGCGTGAATACGCAGGTAACGTGAAAGCCGCTAAACGTATGGTTGAACGTGGTGATGAACGTATTTGGGATATTCTTGAAGATGTTATCAAGGAACACCCAGTACTTCTTAACCGCGCACCTACCCTCCACCGTTTGGGTATCCAGGCCTTCGAACCTGTCTTGATTGATGGTAAGGCCCTTCGTCTTCATCCATTGGTATGTGAGGCCTACAATGCCGACTTTGACGGTGACCAAATGGCCATCCACGTTCCATTGTCTGAAGAAGCTCAAGCTGAAGCACGTTTGCTCCTTCTTGCGGCTGAACACATCCTTAACCCTAAAGACGGTAAACCGGTCGTAACGCCATCTCAGGATATGGTTCTTGGTAACTACTACTTGACTATGGAAGAAGAAGGCCGTGAGGGTGAAGGTATGGTCTTCAAGGATATTGATGAGGCAGTTATGGCTTATCGTAATGGTTATGTTCACTTGCATAGCCGTGTCGGTATCGCAGTAGACAGCATGCCTGATAAACCTTGGAAAGAAAACCAACTTCACAAGATTATGGTTACAACTGTTGGTAAGATTCTCTTTAACTCAATCATTCCAGCAGAAATTCCATATCTTCAAGAAACAACAAATGAGAACCTGACAGATAGTACACCAGATAAGTACTTCCTTGAACCAGGTCAAGATATCCAAACAGTTATTGATAGTTTGGAAATTAATGCGCCATTCAAGAAGAAAAATCTTGGTAACATCATCGCTGAAACCTTCAAACGTCTTCGTACGACTGAAACATCAGCCTTCCTTGACCGTTTGAAAGACCTTGGTTACTACCACTCAACACTTGCTGGTTTGACAGTGGGTATCGCCGATATCCCAGTTATCGATAACAAACAAGAAATTATCGATGCTGCTCACCACCGTGTTGAAGAAATTAACAAGGCCTTCCGTCGTGGTTTGATGACAGATGATGACCGTTATGTTGCTGTTACAACAACATGGCGTGAAGCGAAAGAAGCACTTGAAAAACGTCTGATTGAGACACAAGATCCTAAGAACCCAATCGTTATGATGATGGACTCAGGAGCTCGTGGTAACATCTCTAACTTCTCTCAACTTGCCGGTATGCGTGGTTTGATGGCTGCTCCTAATGGACGTATCATGGAATTGCCTATCCTTTCAAACTTCCGTGAAGGTTTGAGCGTTTTGGAAATGTTCTTCTCTACTCACGGTGCGCGTAAAGGTATGACCGATACGGCCCTTAAGACAGCCGACTCAGGTTACCTTACTCGTCGTTTGGTTGACGTTGCCCAAGATGTTATCATCCGTGAAGATGACTGTGGAACAGACCGTGGTCTTCTCATCCGTGCGATTACTGACGGTAAAGAAGTTACGGAAACACTTGAAGAACGTCTTCAAGGTCGTTACACTAAGAAATCAGTTAAGAATCCTACAACAGGTGAAGTAATCGTAGGTCCAGATACTTTGATTACTGAAGACATGGCTGCTGCTATTGTCAATGCTGGTGTTGAAGAAGTAACTATCCGTTCAGTCTTTACATGTAACACACGTCACGGTGTCTGCCGTCACTGTTACGGTATCAACTTGGCAACAGGTGATGCGGTTGAAGTTGGTGAAGCAGTTGGTACTATCGCCGCTCAATCTATCGGGGAACCTGGTACACAGCTTACTATGCGTACCTTCCACACCGGTGGGGTAGCCTCAAATACCGATATCACACAGGGTCTTCCACGTATCCAGGAAATCTTTGAAGCACGTAACCCTAAAGGGGAAGCGGTTATCACTGAAGTTAAAGGTACTGTTATTGAAATCGAAGAAGATGCCGCAACACGTACTAAGAAAGTCTTCGTTCAAGGTAAGACTGGAATGGGTGAATACGTTGTTCCATTTACAGCTCGTATGAAAGTTGAAGTGGGTGACGAAGTACACCGTGGTGCAGCCTTGACAGAAGGGTCAATCCAACCTAAACGTCTCCTTGAAGTGCGTGATACCTTGTCAGTTGAAACTTATCTTCTTGCAGAAGTGCAAAAAGTTTACCGTAGCCAAGGGGTAGAAATCGGTGACAAACACGTCGAAGTAATGGTTCGTCAAATGCTTCGTAAAGTACGTGTTATGGATCCAGGTGATACAGATCTCCTTCCAGGTACACTTATGGACATTTCTGACTTCACAGATGCTAACAAGGATATTGTTATCTCTGGTGGTGTTCCTGCAACATCTCGTCCAGTCCTTCTTGGTATTACGAAAGCCTCACTTGAAACAAATTCATTCTTGTCAGCGGCTTCCTTCCAAGAAACAACACGTGTGCTTACAGATGCAGCTATCCGTGGTAAGAAAGACCATCTCCTTGGTCTTAAAGAAAATGTTATCATTGGTAAGACTATTCCTGCTGGTACAGGTATGGCTCGTTACCGTAACATTGAACCACTTTCAGTTAACGAAGTCGAAGTTATTGAAAACATTGCTGTTGATGAAGCAATTGTGGAATCATCTGAAGACTAAAACGAAATCAAAAGAACTCACAATGAATTGTGAGTTCTTTTCGTATTTATGGCTCTTTGTCAACTGTAGTGGGTGACGAAAAGCTAACATCTAGAGAGAACCTGATAGGTTTTCTCTTTTTGTATG
>NZ_JACLQM010000003.1:6772-160539 GCF_016648655.1 Streptococcus sp. 17.1 | reverse complement strand
GTTTAGCTTACAGAACTGCTTGTGAAGCTCTAGAGGATGAGTTCGAGTAAATGTTGCACTTATTCTTGCAATTTATCTTATAAAAAAAATTCTTTAAAAATAAATCCACAATATACAGCAAAACAAAAATGGGATACACATTACAACGCCATTTTAATTAGCGAAGATGGGAAGCTAAAACCCAAAAAATTACTTGAACACTTAATTGAACATAAAGTTTTAGATCCAAAGGAAAAAATTACTGAAAATAGTTGGGGTAATGAAAAATTTAGGAATTTTTGTATTGAAAATATGAATTTTATTTATCGGATAGTTAATTCAATTTCAGAAAGCTTAAAACAAGAAAGCTTAAAACAAAAAGATACCGTTATTGTAAAAAATAATGATGGAGATATTACTTATGCCTTGAATGGAAAACGCCTTTCAACATTAAATAAAACTATCTTAAATATGAATGGAAAAATGGAGTTAGTACAATTATTAGGTGATTTATGGGGCGATATAGATTTTCAAAATACTCAAAATGAAGGTGGTGTCAGTTTTCCAACAGGAAAAAAACCAGAAGCCTTGTTGCGCCGAATAATTGATATGACAACAAAAGAGGGTGACGTTGTCCTAGATTACCATTTAGGTAGCGGTACAACCGCTGCCGTTGCCCACAAAATGAATCGCCAATATATCGGTATTGAACAAATGAGTTATATTGAAACGCTCGCTGTTGAACGCTTAAAAAAAGTGATTGAAGGCGAGCGAGGTGGTATTTCCAAAGCTGTGAGTTGGACTGGTGGCGGTAGTTTTGTTTACGCTGAACTTAAAAATGACGCCCAAGACTTCAAAAATGCTATTTCCGAAGCGACAACAACAGAAGAACTTCTGGAGTTATTTGAAATGGCGAAAAAGTCATCCTTCTTGTCTTATCGTATTGACCCTAAAAAATTAAAACAGACTGACTTTGAACTACTTTCATTAGCAGAACAAAAGCAAATACTATCTGAAATTATAGATAACAATAATCTCTACGTGAATTACTCTGATATTGATGATAGGGACTATGGGATTTCAGATGAGGATAAAAAGCTCAATCACGCTTTCTACGGAAAGGAACAGTAAGCCATGCCTTTCATTTACGAAACCTATGACACCGTCAGTCGCTCTGGCTTCAAAAACTTTCGAGTAGATTTGCCAGATTACATTACTAATAACCTGAAGCACTCTTTACGTCCTTATCAAGAGGAAGCAATTGGACGGTATTTATATTATAAAACCGATGAAAATCGTGCTATTCCAGAGCAAGTTCTCTACAATATGGCGACTGGTTCTGGAAAGACACTTTTGATGGCAGCAGTCATTTTGGAAAAGTATCACCAAGGCGAGCGGAATTTCATCTTCTTTGTCAATAACGACAATATTCTGACGAAAACTAAGGATAATTTCTTGGAGAGTGCTTCTGGAAAGTATCTCTTTGCGGAGAAGATTGTCATGGACGGGCAAATCGTGACAGTTCGTGAAGTGACGGATCTTTCAGATAGCTGTGGCGACAGCATCAATATCGTTTTTACCACCATCCAAAAACTTCACCAAGATTTGAACACCCCTCGAGAAAATTGCCTTTCATATGAACAGTTCAAGGATATTTCCGTAGTTATGCTGGCAGATGAAGCCCATCACTTGAACGCTGGACTGAATACAAACGAGAAAAAAGACAACACTAGCTGGACGGCTACCATTGAAGCTATCCAGGAAACCGCTAAAAAATCCAGTATTTTTGAGTTTACGGCAACGATTGATCTAACCAATCCAACCCTAGCTCAAAAGTACGAAAAATCCTTGCTTTTCAAATATGATTTGAAGGAGTTTCGACTGGACAAGTATTCGAAAGACGTTCTCTTTCATCTGGTGGATGGCGAAGTCAAAAATCGCATGCTGCAGGCTATTATTATCAGCCAATACCGCAAGAAAATAGCGCTAAAAAATGGCATCAATCTGAAACCTTTGGTCATGTTCAAATCGCAGAAGATTGCTGAGAGCCAAGAAAATTTGGACGAATTTTTGAATTTGCTGGAAAATCTTGTACCTGCTGATATTCTAGCCCAGCGAAAACTAGTTTCAGAAATGGATGAAAAATCCAGTATCTTAAAAAAAGCGTTTGCTTTCTTCGAAACAGCTAGTATTTCTGATGCTGACTTGATTGCAGAGCTTCAGGAAGATTTTCGACAAGAACGCTTGCTATTAGTGGACGGAAAAAACAAGAACAAAGACAGCCTCACTCTCCTCAATACATTGGAACAACCGACAAATGAAATCCGTGCGATTTTTGCCGTGGATATGTTGAATGAAGGCTGGGACGTTCTCAATCTTTTCGATATTGTCCGACTTTATGACACCCGTGATGGAAAGACCACAAGAAACGGATTTATTGCTGGAAAAACCACCAATACCGAGAAGCAGTTGATTGGCCGTGGTGCCCGTTATTATCCTTTTGTGATTGGAGATAATTTTGATGAAAAATACACTCGAAAGTTTGATGAGAATGAAAACAACGAACTTCGAGTGATTGAACAACTTCATTATCATTCTGCGAACAACCCTCGCTATATTTCAGAACTCAAGCAAGTCTTGCGTGAATCTGGGATTTATGATGACCAAAATCTGGAAGAACGTGAGCTCAAGCTTAAGGACTCTTTCAAAAAAACTCGAACCTATACAGATGGCGTCGTTTGGATGAATAAACGCCTCTCTTATGAGCAACTACTTGAACAACGTCAAGGAAGTCTGTTTGATACAAATTTCATTCCTAAATCTTTCGAAGTTAAACTCCCAACCAACGGAGTGCGAGATATCGAGGCATTTGATGAAGGAAATTATGTTTCAGATTCATTAGAGGCAATTACCTTCAAATTTGGCAAAGTTATCAGCAACAATATTGTCAGAACGGCTATCAATCGCAATAGAAAGTTCTCGTTCGATAATCTACAGAAAGCTTTTGTAGGATTGCCAAATGTTGCTGGATTTATCGATATGCTTTCAGATATTGATATTCGAGTGGAGTCAAAGTATAAACGAGTGAATGATTTAACTCCAGACAACAAACTTTATATTACTGAAAAGCTTCTCCATTATATTGAAAAAGATTTGATTGCGACCGAGGAGCGTTTCTTTGGTTCAGAGAAATTTGAACAGTACAAAATTAAGGATCTCTTTGAAGATAATATTTTGCGGAAATATACTATTAATCACCAAAGTCAGGCAGAGTTCGGTTTGTCCCAGAAAAATTCAGCCGAGACACAATATTTCGAGGACTTGGATAATCTAAATTGGTATGCTTACAACGACAACTTTGGTACAAGCGAAGAAAAACTTCTCGTTCGCCTGGTTAAGGATTTAATGGTTGAACTTGAGGAAAAATGGACGGATATTTACTTGCTTCGAAACGAAAAAGCTGTGAGAATTTATAGTTTTGACAAAGGACAGGCTTTTGAACCAGATTTTCTCATGTTTGCTAACGACAAGAAAACGGGTAATGTTTCTTGGCAGATTTTCATTGAACCAAAAGGTAGTCAATTCTTGGATTCGAATAATACTTTCAAAAATAGTAAGGAAGGCTGGAAACAAGAGTTCTTGCGTCAAATCTCTGAGCGAGACGAGGCAAGAACCTTGGTTGATGATGACCGTTATCGCATTGTTGGCTTGCCGTTCTTTAATGATGCGGTAAGTAAGGATGAGGTTAAGGAAACTCTGAGAATCTTATAGAACTATGTATAGAGGTTATTATGACAGTTAATAGAGGTTCGGAATTTAGAAAATGGGACTTACATATACATTCACCATATACGATATTGAATAATAATTTTGAACATTTGGCAGATGGTAGTCCCGATATTAAACAGTTTATCAAGAAACTTAAGGATGAGGGGATTTCAGCAGTTGGTTTAACTAATTATTTCAATTTTAAAGATGAAGATTTTATATTGAAGGATAAGCTAAATTCTGAAGGTATTGTTACATTTTTAAACCTTGAGGTTAGACTCACTAATACGAATAATTCAAATCAGTTTTTTGATTATCATGTTATTTTTGACAATAGTATAGAAAATCAAATTATCAAAAATTTGTTAGCCAATTTAAAGGCAAAAATTGGTAACACTGATAAATCCTTTAATAGGTTGACCAAGAGTGAAATCGATAATTCGGCAAGTGTCCCTTTTAATAGCCTTATATCTACTCTGGAAGGTGATGAAGAATTAAATGGCAGATATTTAAAAGGATTTTTGTCGAGGGGACACGGGAATGCGAGAGTGAAACTTAGTTCTATCTATGAAGATGTTTGTCGAAATTCAGACTTCATACTTCATTCTAGCTGTGATAATCCTGACGACTGTCAAGATACTAATTGTTCTCATGATAATACTTTCAAAGATAGAAAGTACTGGCTGAATCATTCAAAATATGTTAAACCCTTACTCCAATCTTCAGACGCTCATTCATTAGAGCAAATAGGAACGAAATATTCTTGGATCAAGGCTGATTTAACCTTTGATGGATTAAGACAGATAAAATATGAACCTAAATATCGTATTAGTTTATCAAAAGAAAAGCCATTACTTGAAAAAGATGAGCTTGTGATTGATAGAATTGGTTATCCAGGAGAAGAAATTTATCTATCTGAAAATCTAAATGCTATTATCGGAGGTCGGTCTACGGGAAAATCAACATTATTAAATTCGATTGCTAAAAAATTAGGGAATAGTATAGATGAGGGAAGCTATTATTTTGAAGACTTAGCAAATTTTCATGTTGTTTGGAGAGATGGCAAAGAGGATGATTCTAGAAAAATTCATTACATACCTCAAGAGTTTATGTTTTCTCTAGCTAAAGATAATAGCAAACTGAAGGAGTTGGTTAGAGATATAATACAATCCAAGGGAATGGATTCGCCAATAAAAGAATATGACCAAAAGTGTAGTAACTTACAAAGTGAAATTCGACATTTATTCCATGAGTATAGGGAGACTAAGCGTTCACAGAATGAATTAGTTAAGCCTGAAGAAGAAAAACAGTCGACTTTAGATAGAATTAAAATCTACGAAGACAAAAAGCAAAAATTATTAAAAAATGGTTCTATAACCGATATTGAGCGAGAATCATTCGATAAAATGAATGAGGAGTTAAAAATAAATGTATTGAAAAAAACTTCTCATCAGTCTGATTTGAATTATATAGGTGAATTATTTATATCGGATGTAGAGCTTTGTTATGATAGATTTGATGAACCTTCTGAATTTCTCCAAAATGAGTTGGACATTATTGTTGAATCTTTGAATAAAAATATACAGAAAGAATTCAAAGATAAAATAGAAAAACTTAAGTCTAACGTAGCTGAAACAATTCATAGTATTGAGGAAAAGATAGATACTATAAAAAATGACAAGTTATTTCAGAAGTGTACTCAATATTTAGAGAGTAATAAGGAAGTTGTCAAGCTAGATGCGTCAATTAAGTCGGAAAATGAAATTCTATCTAAGATTGATAAATTTAATAGTAGATTAAAATCCCTTACTGATAAAGAAAATAGAATTAAAAATGATATTATCCTAAAGTATAAACAATATTCAATTTTTAGAACAGAACTGCAAGATTCTTTTGATATATCAGAGAAAGATGATTTAAAGATAACTATCAATTTTTCATTAAATGATTTACATTCTGAGTTTGATTATATCAATGCTAGAGGCCACGCTAAACAGGATTTTATTGATAATTTGGAAGAGAATTTTGATACCGTAGTTGATAAGATTTTTGAAGACGACACCTTAACTTTTAATGGTAATAGAGATAAGTTATCTCATATTGAGTATTTTTTCGGCAAAAATTTTTATTCTTATCGTTTTGACATAGAGTATCAGAAGGATAAATTTGAACAAATGTCACCCGGCAAGAAAGCATTTATTGTTCTGAAACTGATTTTAGATTTCTCAGATAGTAAAATTCCAGTCTTAATCGACCAGCCAGAAGATAGTTTGGATAACCGTGCTATTTATAATGAACTGACGGCATATATAAAAAAGACGAAATTAAATCGTCAGATTATTCTTGTTACTCATAATCCTAATATTGTTGTTGCAGGAGATTGTGAGAATGTTATTGTTGCAAATCAAGAATCGGATGTTTCCAAAAATAAAAACGGTAAAGTCTTCGATTATGTAAGTGGTGCCTTGGAAAGTATAGTCAAGGACGAGAAAAGCCAATTTTTACTGCAGAGATATAGCATCAAAGAACACGTTTGTGATATTCTCGAAGGAGGTCGAATAGCTTTCCTTAAAAGAGAAAGTAAATATGACTTACAAGAAGAGTTATAATCTATCAAAGTTAAAACGCCCTTTTATAGGGCGTTTTAATGAGTTATAGGTATAGTTTATAATGGTTATTTGGACTGCTGTCTGCTCTGTGATATAATGTTTCTATGGAAAAACGAATGAAAGAGCTGGTTGTTAAACTTAATCAGTATGCAAAAGAGTATTATACGGAAGATAATCCATCAGTGTCAGATGCCGAGTATGATAAACTTTATCGTGAGCTTGTAGCTTTGGAGGCTGAATATCCAGAACTTGTTCAAGCAGATAGTCCAACACATCGTGTGGGAGGGCTAGTACTTGATGGTTTTGAAAAATATCAATATGAGTATCCGCTTTATAGTTTGCAGGATGCTTTTTCACGAGAAGAGCTAGATGCCTTTGATAAGAGGGTTAAGGACGAATTTCCTAATGCTGATTATATGGCTGAACTCAAAATCGATGGGCTTTCTATCTCGTTGACCTATGTGGATGGTATTCTTCAGGTAGGTGCGACACGTGGTGATGGTTCTGTAGGTGAGAATATCACTGAAAATGTCAAGCGTATCTCAGATATTCCTTTGAAGTTGGACCAACCTCTTAATATTACGGTGCGTGGGGAGTGTTACCTGCCACGGGCTGAGTTTGAACGCATCAACATCCAACGCCAGGAAAATGGTGAGGCCGAATTTGCCAATCCACGTAATGCTGCAGCAGGAACTCTTCGTCAATTAGATACCAAAGTGGTTGCAGAGCGTCGTTTGGCGACTTTCCTTTATCAGGAAGCTAGTCCAACGGAGCGTCTAACACAAAATGATGTCTTAAATGAAGTGGCAGAACTCGGTTTCTCTGTTAATCCACGACGCATTGTCACATCATCGATGGATGAGATTTGGGACTTTATTCAAGCTGTTGGAGAAGATCGTGATCACTTGGCCTATGACATTGATGGTGTTGTCATCAAAGTCAATAGTTTGGCTATGCAAGAAGAACTCGGTTTTACAGTCAAGGCGCCACGTTGGGCTATTGCTTATAAATTCCCGGCTGAGGAAAAGGAAGCAGAGCTTCTCTCAGTGGACTGGCAGGTAGGTCGTACGGGTGTAGTAACGCCGACTGCTAATTTGACTCCAGTGCAATTAGCGGGGACAACGGTTAGTCGAGCTACCCTTCATAATGTGGATTATATTGCTGAAAAAGACATTCGTATCGGGGATACCGTTATTGTCTACAAAGCTGGTGATATTATCCCTGCAGTACTTCGTGTAGTAGAAAGCAAGCGTACAACGCAAGAACCGATGGAAGTACCGACGCAATGTCCATCTTGTGGCAGTGGTCTCTTACATTTTGAAGATGAAGTTGCCCTACGTTGTATTAATCCTTCTTGTCCTGCTCAGATTAAGGAAGGCCTCATCCATTTTGCCTCTCGTGATGCCATGAACATCGCAGGTATGGGACCTTCAGTGGTTGAAAAGCTCTTTAAAGCTGAATTGGTTAAAGATGTGGCTGATATCTATGGCTTGAACAGTCAGGATTTCCTTCAATTGGAAGGTTTCAAGGAAAAGTCGGCTGAAAAACTTTACGCAGCCATTCAAGCATCAAAAGAAAATTCTGCAGAGAAATTGCTCTATGGCTTGGGTATTCGTCATGTTGGCGCCAAAGTTAGTAAGCAGTTGCTAGAAGCTTTTAGCAGTATACAAGAGTTAGCCAGTGCAGATGTCGAGGCTATTGCTGCTGTAGATGGTTTAGGAGAGGTTATTGCCAAGTCCATCCAGCGCTATTTTGCTAAGGAGGAGGCTCAGGTTCTTATGAAAGAACTGGAATCCTATGGCGTTAATTTGTCCTATCTTGGACAAAAGGTGGCAGATGATGCTATCTTATCTGGTAAGACAGTTGTTTTGACAGGAAAATTGGAGCATCTTAAACGTAGTGAAGCAAAGGCAAAACTAGAAGCTCTGGGTGCTAAGGTGACAGGTTCTGTCTCTAAGAAAACAGATTTAGTAGTTGCTGGTAGTGATGCCGGAAGTAAGTTGGAAAAAGCACAAAGCCTAGGAATTGAAGTAAAAGATGAGGCTTGGTTGCTGGATTTATAGGAGTTCAATATGAAACAAAAACGTGCCCGCTTAATTTATAATCCAACATCTGGACAAGAAATTATGAAAAAAAATGTTGCCGAGGTCTTGGATATTCTGGAAGGTGCTGGCTTTGAAGCGTCAGCCTTTCAAACAACACCAGATGAGAACTCAGCAAAAAATGAGGCCACTCGTGCGGCCAAAGCAGGCTTTGACTTAGTTATTGCTGCTGGTGGCGATGGTACAATCAATGAGGTTGTTTCTGGGGTTGCCCCGCTTAAAAAACGCCCACAAATGGCGGTTATTCCAACGGGAACGACAAATGACTTTGCACGCGCCTTGAAGATTCCAAGAGGAAATCCTGTTGAAGCAGCCAAGGTTATCGCTAAAAATCAGACCCTTCAGATGGATATTGGCCGTGCCTATGATGACAAATACTTCATCAATATTGCGGCTGCTGGTTCCTTTACGGAACTAACCTATAGTGTACCTAGTCGCTTAAAGACAGTACTTGGTTATTTGGCCTACCTTGTTAAGGGGGCAGAGTTGCTACCACAAGTTAAGAAGGTTCCTGTTCGTATTACGCATGATGAGGGTGTCTTTGAAGGTGGTCTTTCCATGATTTTCGTTGCCTTGACCAATTCAGTTGGTGGCTTTGAAACGATTGCCCCAGATGCTAAACTGGATGATGGTAAATTTACTCTAATCATGGTTAAGACAGCTAACCTCTTTGAATTGGTTGACCTCATTCGTCAAATTCTCCAAGGTGGTAAACACATCTATGACAAGAGAATTTCCTATATCAAAACGAGCTCGCTGTATATTGAGCCTTTAAGTGATGATCGTATGATGATTAACCTCGATGGCGAATACGGTGGTGATGCACCAATTCATCTCCAAAATCTGAAGAATCATATTGAATTTTATGCAAATATTGATGAGATTTCTGATGATGCCATCACTCTTCCAGATACAGATGAATTAGCTCTTGAAGCAATCGCACAAAAATTCAGTACAGAAGCTGAAAAAATTGAGAATGACTAATGTTAAACCTTTAAGCAACCTAAGATAGGTTGCTTTTTTAGTATATTTGTAGAAAATGACGCTTTCATTTGTTACAATAGAAAAAACTGGGAAATTGTTATATAGAATATTTAGAGGAGTAGAGGTTTAATAAAGAGAATGAACATTATTTAAGTGATGATCATCTAAAGAATGGTGATCAGGCTTTCGAGTCGGCTTTTAGTAATAAAGGGCCAGAGTTTGAATCTGCTTTTCAGGAGGAAAAAGCTGAGAAGCGATATTTCTTTTTGACTCTTGCTCTACCACTGATACTCTTAAGTGTGAGCTGAGGCTCGGTCTTGTTATCTTGGAAGTATAAGCCTATAATTGTGTATCTGGCTGTAATTGTGGCATGTTTTGTCCTTGCTATCATTCTCTTTAGAATGGGACAGAAGCTGGGTAGATTTCTCTTCACCGCAATCGTGGTTGGCTTGATTGTGCTATCCTTCTTTGCTACTTTAGGTGGTTCTGTCTATTGAGAAGCTAAGAAGAAATATAGGATAATTCAGCAGGTGTCTCAGTCAGATCTTGATGAGGATAAACCTGATAGCGATGATCCCAAAGACTACGCAGATGAGTCTGCGATTTATAACTGGACGGAAGAAGATTTTGAAAATCTGAAACCCAAGGCGGATACCTTACGTTCGATTATTAAAAGTCATGGTAAGGGCAATTATGTCGAGATGGAGTCTAGTAGTCTCAAGGTGAGATATGACCGTGGAGATGGCAATGAGTATAGTGATCTCTCTTTTGTGAAGGACGAAAAGGGACGCTTTGTCTATGATGGTGGAATAGCGACTTATCCCCTTGATGGCGTCACTGAGGTTGATAATTATAGCAGTAATTGGACGGAAGAGCAGATAAATAGCTTACGTACTAAAGACCAAGACTATCTGGGTCCAGCAACATCCTTGTCTGAGGTAGTGAGGGAACATTCTCAGGCAAAAAGGGCCTGGAGAAGTATCAACGTCCATTCATCAGGAATCATACATAAGTCAGTTGATCTTGATTATACTGATCAGAATAGTCCTATTGAGAAAGCACAATTGTTAAGACTATCTTTTGAGTACAACGAAAAGAAAAAGGACTATTATTTGAGCTATAATTCTGTGGCTCGTCGCCATTGGTAATGGATCATCTATGATAATGAATAACTAGACAGCAATTTTTTAGTAATAAGAGGTTTGATTATAAAGGGGGATTTTATAATGACAGCATCAAAAACCAAACGTCTCTTGTACTTTATGTCCGAATTGGAAAAGGGAAATGACATTTCAAAAACGGATTACCTCGCTCGCTTTGGCATAAGTGAGCGTACGCTTAAAGAGGATGTGAGTGAGCTCAAGGAGAATTTGACTGAACTCCGGCCAAATATGAAGGTTAAGTATTCCAGAAAATACGGTTCCTACCATGCCCAGTATGAACAAGGCTATGGTAACCTTAAATACAATCAGGCAGTTATCCTATCTAAGATTCTTTTAGAGAGTCGAGCTCTTCGAAAGGATGAAGTAGCAGAGATAATCAACATCTTTGTTGAGAGGGCTGTAGACGACAAGGAGCGCAGACGTATCAAGCGATTGACTGAGCTAGAACTGGATAGTTATCAAGAACTTAAGATTTATCAGGAACAAGATAAGTCACTCTTACCAGCTATTTCAGCCATTTTCGATGCCATTGTGGACCAACGTCCATTGTCATTTAGTTACCGTAAGCCAGGAGAAAAAGTGGAGGAATATAAGGTCTTTCCAATTTCAGTCATTTTTGACAACCATTATTTCTACTGTATTTCTTACAAACTGGATGATAACTTTACTTGTGATTATCAGTTCTCTGAAATCCGTTATTTCCGTGTGGATCGTTTCCAGACCATTCATAAATCCGAAAATGATTTGGCTTTCACGCTCAGTCCAGAACAAAAAGACTGTCTTATTACAGATGAGCAGGTGCGTTATCAGGCTTTCTCAATGCTTTCTGGTAACGAGTGGGCTCGAATTACCTTTGAGTATAAAGGACTTTACCGTGATGTCTTGGAATCCGATATTCCAAAACTAAAATTGCTTGAGGAAAGCACTAGTGAGGGTATTGATCAGGTCCGCTATGAGATTGAAACTTTTAGTTTATTAGGTTTTCAAAAGTATATTCAACGCTTTGATGGGGATTTTGTGTTCCTCAAGATTGAAGCAATAGATAACAAATGAAAAAGGCCTTCGGTTATCCGAATGCCTTTTTAAATCTGACAAAAATAGTACAATTGTGTTAAAATAGGAGTACGGAAACGTTATCATTTCCATAAGGAGGGAAAATATGAAAGAAAAGAAAAAAGAAATGCAAAAACAAGTCTTAAGTCTTTTAGGAATCTTGATTTTTGCTTTTGTCAATGTGTTTATCTTTGATAATAAGATGGGCGCTGGTTTTTCTGCCTTCTCAACTATCACCCTGATGAGTATTGGACTTTTGTCTAAGCGCACCAGTCTGCGAGTTTTGGCCATTATTTCCTATCTCATCAATGTGGTAGCAGCCGTTTTTGGCTTCAACTACGTTGGTTTTCTAACAGCAGTTCAAGCCATTGAACTTATCTTCGTTATCTGGTATCTTTACCCACGTGACACGTTTTTGAGGCGAGATACAACTGATAAATACACTTACCGCTATCGTTGGATTCATTTGCTCTTGACGGTTTTAATCTCAATTGGAGGTTATATCGTTTTTACAGTTGTTTCTAGTATTTGGAATGGTTCCTTCCTAGAATATGGTGGGAACACAGCTCTCATCTTTGCCATGCAATATTTACTCTTTTTGAGTATTACCAAGTCAAGGGAAGATGAACCGACCAAGGTTGCTCATTTGTTCCAAAAGGAACGCCGTACTAAGGAAATGAAAGCGGCAATAGAGGCTGAACGCCAAGCCAAAGAAAGAGCACTTGCACAAGCCTTCGAGGTACCTTTAAAGGCACCTAGTCAAACGGCTGCAAAATTTGGTAACAATATGATCAAATTTGCATCTGTCTGGCTTTTGGTGATGGATATGTCCATCTTGGCTTATTTCTTCCGTCCAAATGATGTTGGTTTCGGTTTTGGCGCCTTCTTTGTACTCTTGACCATTGTCTTGTCCTTGATTTTCAAATCTGAGGAAGACAAGGAGGATGTTTTCTCTATCATCTATCACAAGGTCCGTCCGATCCAACCTATTTTCTTCATTTTACTTTTGATTGCCCATGCGCATAAGTTCAGCTACGGTGCTGCTTACGCTCTCTTGTTCTCAGCTGCTTATTTCTTCTGGGCTATTAACAAGATTAATATGAAGACCCTCTTGACCTTTACAGTCATCATTTATTTCTTCCCAGTCTTTGGTTACCTTTCTAACCCATACCGTCTGGGTGCTGAAAACCTTAAGATGGTGGGTGAACTGGTGACAGATCGTGAGAAGTCTAATACCTTCTATCTCGGTCATTATTGGTCACTTCTAGGTCTACAGAGTGATGGTGAATATGAAGGAGTCCCTGCTTCTTGGCAGGCTGCGAAGTTCGCTGATATTCAAACATTATCTGATGATAGTGACATCACTTCAGGTGTCTTCCAAGTGAATAGTCACAATGATTATGATTATGATTTACATTTAACAAATAATAAGGGCACCATTGAGGTCACAACTGGCTCTGGAAAAGATAAGAAAGAATACCAGTTCACTGACTTTGCCAGAACTTATTATCGATATGAAAAATTGAAAAAAACAGATAACCAAAAGCGTTATAAAGATTTTTACAAGGTAGGTACTGTTTCAACTGAGTTGGGAACTTATAATCTTTACCTCGAAATGAATCAAGATTGGGTTGATGAGTATCAAAAAGATCCTACTAATGTTGACTACCGTTTGCTTATCTCTGGTGACAAATTGACACCAAGAGAAGCTTACAAAAAAGCTTTTGATTACTAAAAAATATCTCTGCAATGTGCAGAGATATTTTTGTTTGTCAGTCTTTATATCCTCGTTTAGCCAATTCTCGTACAAGGACAGCTCCCAAAATCGCAGGAACTAATTGTCCCAGGAGAAGATTAATAACGAGAGCAAAATAAGGAAGTTTGAGCAAGGCACTAAGCCAGATTGGTACCACTAAAGCAGGAACGAGTAGGATTGGAAGGATGATGAACCAGCTAGATAACTTGGCTTTACGGATGAGGTAGATGCTATCAGTTGTTAAAAAGCTAGCACAGAAACCACCAACCACGTCAATCAATCCCAAACCTCCAAAAGAGTTTGCGATGGCATTAGCCAGACTAATTGGGAATACCAAAAATGGGAAGATGTAGGTTAATCCATATAAAGCGGTGGCCAGACGCATCTGAACCGCACCAAAGGAAATGGCTTGAGACACAAAGAGGATAGCGATGTAAAGAGCCATCATAATAGCTGACAGAACGAGCTTTTGAGTGGTATTAAGTTTGGTTTTCATAATTTCTCCTTAATTGGGCATAGTAAAAGAGTAGCAGTTCTACTCTTTTTGTGATTTAGGTCTAGAGTTATTTTATAAATCAATCTCTAAGACAATAGGTGTGTGGTCTTGGCGATCACCAGAGTCAATCATGTCTGATTTTGTGACCTTATCGGCAATACGGTTTGAAGTCAACCAGTAGTCGATTCTCCAGCCTGTATTGTTGATTTTAGATGTTTTACTACGTTGGGCCCACCATGTGTAGGCTCCTGTAACGTCGCCATTGAGGTGACGGTAGGTATCGGTGAAACCTTTTGCAAGGAGGTTAGTGAAACCAGCACGTTCTTCATCTGTAAATCCTGGTGAACGACGATTACTTGAAGGATTAGCCAAGTCGATTTCCTTGTGGGCAACATTGTAGTCACCAGTCGCAAGAACTGGTTTCTGAGCGTCCAATTCAGCTAGGTAATCCGCATATTTTTCGTCCCAGATTTGACGTTCAAGCAGACGTTTGAGGCCATCACCAGCATTTGGTGTGTAGACCTGTGTCACAAAGAAATTGTCAAATTCGAGAGTGATGATACGCCCTTCACAGTCCATGGTTGAAGGTGCTCCGATTTCAGGATAGGTAATGACTGGATTCAGTTCTTTTTTATACAAGAACATGGTTCCAGCATAACCTTTACGGGCAGGTTCAACAGATGAACGCCAAGTATTGTCATAGTCAGGGAAGTAGTCTTCCAAGATTTGCAAATGCTTTTTAGTCGGACCTTTAGCAGACAGTTTTGTCTCTTGAATAGCAATGATGTCTGCATTTTCAGCGACCAAGGTGTCGATAACAGCGCGTGATAATTGAGCGCGTGCAGAATCACTAGTAAGGGCGGCATTTAGGGAATCAATATTCCAAGAAATTAATTTCATGTGTACAGTTTCCTTTTTTGAATCTTTCCTTTCTATTGTAGCAGAAAATAAGGTGTCAGGCGAGTTATGGGTTTGATAAGGGAAGCTAGGAGGAGTATACTTATCTTAGATTGAGAGGTACATATTAATGAAAAAGCAATCCTACATTTATTACATGTTTTGGGCTCTCTTGTTGATACAAATCATGCTTACCATCATGACTAGTCTGTCACGGGGAATTATTCTTCCCCTTGCCATTCTTCCAGGGATGAGTCTCTTCTTTCTATTTTACTTAAGGTATCTCTTAGGCTACAACCTTAAGCAATCTCCCTCAGAACCTTTATTTGTTCTTCGTAGATTTGGTCTTGGAACTAGTTTAAATCCTCAAAATCCTCTGGGTTATAAGCTTAGTCTCCTAGTGGTCATGGGTGTTTTAGTTCTTCTTTTCTGCCTAACCCTATTAGCCTTTCTTGGAAAATAGAGTCTTAGGCTTTTTTATTTGTAATTATCACTAATTAGTGATATCGTTATTCTCATAACAAATAAAAGAATCACTGGAGGAATGATTTATGACGATTGAACTTGGCATTTCAACTTTTGGAGAAACAACCCTCCTAGAATCGACTGGAAAAGCTATCTCTCATGACCAACGTATTCGAGAACTCGTTGAAGAGATTGAATTGGCGGATCAAGTTGGACTAGACATTTATGCGATTGGAGAGCATCACCGTGAAGATTTTGCGGTATCGGCACCGGAAATTGTTCTTGCAGCAGGTGCTGTGAATACCAAGAAGATTCGTTTATCTAGTGCAGTAACCATTTTGTCATCTATTGACCCGGTTCGTGTCTATCAGCAGTATGCAACCATTGATGCTCTGTCAAATGGTCGTGCAGAAATCATGGCGGGTAGAGGTTCTTTTGTTGAGAGTTTTCCACTTTTTGGCTATGGTCTTTCAGACTATGATGAACTTTTCAATGAAAAACTAGATATGCTTCTGGAAGTGAAAAAACAAACGAATTTAACTTGGCAAGGTAAGCATACTCAATCTGTTGACAATCGTCCTGTGTATCCGCGAGCAGTCCAAGATGATTTTCCAATATGGGTAGCGACAGGTGGTCACATTGAGTCGACCATTCAAATTGCGGAAAAAGGTCTGCCAATTGCCTATGCTACAATTGGAGGAAATCCAAAGGCCTTTGCAAAATTAGTTGAGGTTTATAAGGAGATAGGTGCTCGAAATGGTTATTCGGATGAACAACTTAAGGTGGCTGCTCATTCTTGGGGTTGGATTGAAGAAAATAATTTCCAAGCGATAGAGAATTATTTTTATCCAACAAAACAAACAGTGGATAACATTGCTAAGGATCGCCCACACTGGTCTGAAATGACTAAAGAGCAGTACTATGCTAGTGTTGGACCAAACGGAGCCATGTTCGTTGGGGACCCTGCTCACGTTGCTCAAAAAATCATTCGTATTATTGAGGATTTACAGCTAAATCGCTTCATGCTTCATCTCCCAATTGGTTCTATGCCGCATGAAGACGTTCTAAAGGCTATTAAACTTTATGGTGAAGAAGTGGCGCCGATTGTTCGTCGTTATTTTGAAAATAAAGGATAATAGGTTGAAGGTAAACCTCAAGTTCTCTCTACTATTGTCATCATCACTGTTCTATGATAGGATGGAAGATAATTGATAAAGAGAAGAGGAAAATTATGCGAAAGCTGTCAGAAGCAGAATGGATAAGTCGTTTTGAGCAAGTTCAAGGGCGGAAACCCAAACCTGATGAACTGCAATTAGCTTATCAGTCTGGCCTTATTGGAATCTCGAAAAATTATAATTATATCTATATTCTTCTGGGAGCTCTAGTAGCAATCGTCGTTGGTATTGGCTTGACTCTAGTCTCTAGTTCAATGAAGAACGTCAAACAGACCAAGTCATCTGCCACAGTGGCTAGCTCGATATTTTCATCGACAGAGAAGGCTAGTGCCACATCAAGTACTTCATTGGCCGGAAATACGAAGACAAGTGAATCTAGCAGTGCAAGTATTGACACACCTGATGCTAACCATGCTAAGGAAGCCTATACTGAAAATCCACGTTGGACCAATGACAAAGCTAGTCAACTTGCTAGTTTGATGGTTTCTTGGGGTAATCAGATGAATCAGCCTGGATACAAAGAAATCACCAATGAGGCTTCTTCTTTGCCTATCCGTTGGATGTCGGACCATAACCAGACTGTGGATGCTACTTATGCTGCAAATGGTAATAGCAGTTCTGAGTATACTATTGTTTCCGTTTACGAGAGATGGGAAAATGTATCAGTTCACCGTTATTTCTTTACCATCAAAAAAGATGGGACTCCCTTTGTTCTTTATTCACCAACTACCAATGGTGGTGTCTATTATGTCAAAGAAACAGAAAATGCAGACCTTAAATCAGGATATGCAGATATTGTAAACAATTAAAAACTAGGAATCCGACTGGGTTCCTACTTTTTACTTTGAAGACAAGTCAAGCTGTGCTCAGCTTGTCTACAGTTATTCGCTCTTATTTAACCTTCTTAGCTAACATGGTTGCAAATTGAAGGGCGATGGGATTGCCATATTCATCCAAACGGTGAAGGTGACCAAGATTTTCATTATACTTGACTAACTCCCAGTCACTATAATAATTTTTCAACTCCCCCTCTTCAAATGTAAATGGGAAAGGCATGGTACAAGGGTGTTCCTCGGTATCCATGGCACAGACAATCAGATTGTAACCACCTACGACAGTACGCTCTTGCATATTCTTGATAATAGCCGGAATTTGATCCGGATCAAGGAACATAAAGACTACTGTTGAGAGGATGAAATCAAAGGTTTCAGACTCAGGAAGAGCAGCAGCATTGATATCGTAGTAGCCAGCTCTAACATTGTAATTTTCCTCATCTGCAATCATTTGGATGCGTTGTGTAGCTTCGTTATTAACATCAACGGCTGTAACATCATGCCCAAGAGATGCCAAATAAAGAGCGTTACGACCGTGACCACAGCCTAGGTCAAGGGTACGACCAGGTTTGATATGGCCAGATTGGACTGCTTCAAGAACCTCGGAGTGGGCCTTAGTATCATACTTTTTAGCCATGTAGTCTTCGGGTTTACAGTAAAAAGAAAGATAGCATTCCAAATCATCTGAAGCAGCAGCGATGCGATGCCAAGCTTGTGGTTCAACAAAAGGAATCTCTGTCTCGGAGGTAAAGAGGTGCTCTGCAGTAACCTCTCCCTCTTCGTCTAATTCGTAGAAGTGAAGAGATCCCGATAGAATGGTCAATTTAGCCCAAGTTCCCACCTTAGTATTGTGTTTTTGCGTCACCATTTCCGGAAGTGTTGTAGCTGTCCAGTTTGGTAAACGTTTGTAGCAAAGAAGTTGCTGATCTATAGTCATTTTATGAGTTCCTTTCAAACGGTATGGCTCTATTATAGCAAAAGTATGGAAAAAGAAAAAAGGCCTAGCCGGGTGAGCTAGACGCTTTTCTTGTGAGAGATCTGATAATCTAGGAATGGGGAAAAGTGTTTGGGGAAGATAGGTATAAATGCTAAGAAGGGTTCCTAGACTATTTAGAAAATGTTTATGAGAACAATAAGTTTTAAATGATAAAACATTTATCTATAACTCATTAGGTCTCTCTTTACATTATCTATTGTACCAAAAAAAATCAGAGAAAATTTACATATTTTTAAAATATGTAAGAAAAAATCATGAACAGTCATTTTCTGATCTTGAATGGTAATTTTGTGAGAATTATTTTGAACGATTACTAATCTACTAGGTTAATATCAAGGCCTATGTGCTTTAGATACAATAAAAAACGCCTAGCTGCTGTTGCTAGACGTTCTTTATTAGGAGAGATCTGGAAATCTAGGAATGGGGGAAAAGTGTTTGGGGAAGATAGGTATAAATGTTAAGAAGGGTTCCTAGACTATTTTTATTCTGTTTATGAGAATAATGAGCTAAAACTAACAAAGTTGAGTTTTCTAACTCATCCGGTCTCTCTTTACATTTTCTATTTTACCAAAAAAAATGGAGAAAACTTTACACATTTTTAAAATATGTAAGAAAAAATCATGAACAGTCATTTTCTGGTCTTGAATGGTCATCTCACTTGTATAAAAAAAACAGAACCTGATAGGTCTGCTTATAAATTATAGTGATGGTGTAAGAACTTAAATCTTGCTATAGAGCTTCTTAACATTGTTAATATCAACTGGTTGGATACTTGTCTTACCACCTTTAGGTTCCATTACAGAGGCAACAGCACTGTTGTGCTCAAGTCCAATTGAGTGGCCTAATTCGTGTTGCGCAGTGTTAAGGAGTTTTCCACCATTCTTTTGATAATAATTGTTTTGAACATGGAAGGTGTTCAAGTAAACAGTAGCATTACTATATTGCTTAGTTGGGAGGTAGTAAGTAGAGTAGGTAACCCCAAGAGGAGCTGCTACATTACCTTCATAACGTTCATCAGCAATGATGTTAGCTTTTTGTTTATCGTTAGTGAGCAAGAAATTAAAGGCACCAGTGTTATTCCAAGAAGTGATAGCTTGTTTGTAGGCATTCACGATTTCAGGATTTTTAGCATTGATGAAGACTGTTGCTTCCTTAGTTGACCAGTGAGGAGTGTCGTAATTCTCTTTTACCAGTTCGTTATTCTTTTGCCATACTTGAGCAATTCGGTCCACTGGTTTAGCAGGTTGGATAGGAGTAGCTTTAGGAGCTGTAGGTTTAGTGACAGTCGTTGTTGGCTTCTTAGGTTGTGTCGTTGTAGAAGGCACTGGCTTGTTTACAACAGTTGTTGGTTTCTTAGGTTGAGTTGTAGATGTTGTAGGTTTGTTAGCGACTGTGGCTGGTTTTTTAGGTTGACTAACAGCAGGAGTTGATTGTTTAGGTTTTGTTGTAGCTGTTGTCGTGGGCTTTGTAGAAGGTGTTAATGGTTTTGGAATATAAGTAGATAGAATCTTATGAACGTTACCATTATTAATTTCTGTTGACACCCATGTAGCACCATCTTTTGACCAGGTTTGTGCTTGAGCGACAGTTTCGGTTTTTGGTTCAGAGTGATTTTCTACAGCCTTATGATTGCTATCTGTATTTGTCGGAATTCTAGTCTCATAGGTTTTGCTACCAGTCTGGCTGTCGACAGTACTGCTAGCTGTTTGACTATCTTGTTTCAATTCCTCAAAAGTCGGAGTATTTGTGGGCGTTTGTTCATAGTCATTTTCATGTGTATGAAGATCATCTACAGAGGTATGTGACACAGTAGTCACAGTAGTAGGTGTTTCACTAGATACACCTGTTTGAGTGATGGTATTGGTATTTGTAGTTGTTTCAAGTTCAGAAAATGTCATAGCCTGGTTAGGATCTGAAACATAGGTTTGATCCGCAGAGGCATGCTGAGGATTTCCCACAAGAAAAGCACTAATGATACCGACAGTTGCAAGGGTTAAGATGGTCTTTGTCTTAGTCCCTTGCGTTTTAAAAGAACGTAACATAACTTTCTCCTTTTTAATATAAAACAAAAACAGTTCTCATGATAACATCTAAAAATGAAGACAAAGTGACAAGTAGATAACAATTGTTTTATAAATGAAATGAGGTGAGTTAAAAAGACTTTATGCTGTAAAAAAAGGAATAATATCCGATTAATTATGATAAAATGTTAAATAGGTATATTAAAGTATATTAGAAAGAAAGAGGGAAATAAGATGCTTTCTATTATCGTCCTTGAAGATGATGCCTTGCAGCGTCATCGTGTTAGCCGTTTATTGGACGAAGCAGTTGAGGAGTCGAAGGCCGTTGTTGATGGGATTACCTTTTATGAGCAGGGTCAGGAATTGTTAGATGCTGATAGAGGTTCGGGTAAATCCATGGTTTATCTTTTGGATATTGACCTTAAAAATCAAACGAAGCAGGGACTAGATATTGGGCTTGAAATCCGTAAGGAGGATTTGAAAGCACAAATCGCTTTTGTTACAGCCTACTCTGAGTTTATGCCCTTGACCTTCCGTTATAAGATTCAAGCTTTGGACTTTGTTGATAAGTCTATGGAAGATACAGATCTTAAGAGAGCCTTGGTAGAACTTTTAGATTTTGCGTATTCGCAGGTTGAGCAAGAAACCAAGGCACAGAGTCTGACGGTAAAAACGGATAAAAATGATGTTAACATTCCTTATGATGACATTTTATACATTGAAACAGCCCCTGTGCCACATAAGTTGATCGCTCACACCAAGTCAAACCTAGTAGAATTCTATGGAAAAATTGCAGAAGTAGCGAAATTGGATGATATTTTCTTCCAAACGCATCGCTCTTTTGTTGTCAATGTGAGTAATGTGACAAGTGTGGATCGTACGGCTAATATGGTCTTCTTTGAGGGAGACGAGTCCTGCCTCCTATCGCGGACACGTAAAAAAGAACTTTTGGAACGATTGAAAAATCGTTAAGGCTCAGATTTTCCCCTTCTTCTCTAATCATTATTGAAAGTTTTCTGAAAATCGAGATAATTATTTAATTTTATCTCATATAATAGCAGGAAGTGTGATAAAATAGTAATGTGGCTTTTTACTGCTTATTTAAGATTACTAGAAGGAGGTGGCTAACCATTAAATGATGCTCAATTTGCAAATTGCATTAGAATATCTTTTGCATTTCATCGTCATACAGTGGATTTACGAAAAGACCAGCTTGGTCAAGATACCACGTATGATTCTTCCTATTGCGTTCTTAGTTGAATGTATAGGGGGGATACTGGGGATGTCATATAATGTCGGTTTGTCCTTTATGACACCGTTCTACCTTCTTTTTTATGCATATTTCTATGGCAAGGAAAGAACCACCAATATGTTGGCATTTTATGCCTTCTATCCTCTTGTTCTTTATCTTTTGATTTTTAATGGTTATGCCTACTTTTTGATGCCGGGATTTGGTATCACATCGGATTTCCTTAATAAAAGTTATCTTTATTTCATTTTCTTTGACCTTTTAATTATTCCAACATTTGTCGCTCTTTCCAAACTTCTTAATATTGATTTTAAATATTTGAGGGTTTTGGAGCGAGATCGCAAATTTGGTCGGATAATGTTTTTCACTAACTTTGTTTTGATTAGTTATGTGATTATGAACTATTCCGTAGTTGTGGCTTCGCGTTTCTTTGATTTGTACTATGCTGGCCATATTATAACCTTGATTGGCTATATAGCGATTCTTTATGCTGTTTACAGTGTCAATAGATACGCAGATGAGTACTTTGAAAATGAGCGAAGAAAAGAAAATCGTCGTCACTTGGATGACCTAGAGAAGTATTCTGAACAAGTCGAAAGTCTTTACGAAACGTTACGCAGTTTCCGTCACGACTATACTAATGTTATGATTTCGCTTAATGAAGCCATTCAGATGAAAGACATCGACCAAATCAAGATGATTTATGATAGTGTCTTGAAAGATTCGGCATCAGATTTGAAGCAGCAAAAGTTTGATTTGGCAAAATTAACTCGTGTGACCAACATGCCGCTTAAGAGTCTGTTGTCATCTAAAGTAGCCGAAGCTTTTGATAAAGGTATTCAATGTCATGTTGAGGTTGAAGAGGGCGTCTTCTTCACAGATATGCGTCCACTCGACTTGATTACAATTATATCCATTCTTTGTGATAATGCTATAGAAGCTACTGTATTAGCAGATGAACCAAAATTATCTATCGCTATCTTTAAGATGGAAAATCAATCAGTTATTGTTGTTGAGAATTCAACTAAGGAAGCTTCTATTGATGTAGCTCCTTTGAAACAAAGAGGATTTTCAACAAAAGGAACAGGTCGTGGATTGGGCTTGGCAAATATCGAAGAGATTCTCTTTAGATACGATAATGTCACGCTTGAAACGGAATCAGCACAACACCGTTTTGTCCAATTATTGTCTATTACACCAAAAGAAGATTAATGGGGATTTAATAAGAATTTTTAGAATTCTTATTAATCCCTATTTTTATGTTAAAAAGTATGGTAAAATAGGGAAGTTAATCATGTGTTTTTTAATTCAGGGGGATTTATTATGTTGAAAGACGAATGGTTAGAGTACTTTGAGGCTGTGAATGGCCGAAAACCAAGACCAATCGACTTTAAAGAAGCCTTGGAACGAGGAGAGTTTGTTCTCTCTGAAGGTGCAGAGGCTCACCAAGTAGCTGATCAAGGAGAATCATCAGCTGACCAACAGTTTGAAGAAGGAACCGCAACTGCCAGAGCACTAGCCCAGTCTCAGAAAGAGCGTGACAACGCGCAAGAGGCTATGGCAAATGCGGCCCAAGAAAAGAGAAAGGCCCTATCTCAAGAGACTGTTGGTCAAGTAAGAACCATTCAGTCGGGCCGTCAGGCTGAGGATATTCAAAAAGAAGAGGAACAACGCAAACGCGTCGCAGAGGCTAAGGAGCGTTTGGCAAGCTATGCGCCAACCCGTCCAGATGCAGGAAATCATTCTGTTAATACCTCGAGTGAGCCTAATCAATCTATTCCAGTTTTCAGTAACCAAGCACAGCATCTTGGATTGTCTGAGGATTTGACAAAACTTGATCATAAGGAAGAAAAAGCAGCTAAGAAGCTTGCTCGTCAAGCTACTCGTGATAAGAAAAAGGCTGAAAAATTAGCTGCTAAAGCTAAATCTAAGGAAGAACAGACAGTTGCCAGACTAGAAAAGAGATTGGAAAGTCAGGTTCGTCTTCTAGAAACGATTCAAAACGCTAATCAAAAATCGCAAAAGGCCAAAAATTGGGGCAAAGGAGCCTTGATTTCTAGTCTTGTTGCTGTTGTTTTGATGTTGCTTGTTGGTGGTGTATACGGTTTTTGGCGTAATGCTTCGGGGAACATTGAGGGGACTTGGGAATTAAAATCGTCTAAGGTATTGGACGAAAATTCTGGAAAGTTAACCAATGCTCTGAAAGAACATGAAGATAAAGATGAAATTTACGTCTCTTTCCTTAAAGTTGATCAGTCTAATAATTTACAAACACATTCTTACTTTTATAAAAAAGGTGAGGAGGATCAGCCTACTTTTACAGCTTCAGATTATTTGAAGGAATATCAAGTTGTTGATCAGTGGAATAAATCGATTACCTATACTAAAGAAGTTTCAGAATTTAAGCGTGAGTTGACTAAAGTTGTCTCGCAACTTTATCCAAATGCAGATAAGAATCTAGTAGATTACTATATTTCGGATAATGTAGATAACTATCGACTCTACCGTAAAGGGAAACGCACCAAGTCTTATACTGTAAATAAAGATACCTTGGTTGTTTCTACCTACAACGAGGATGGCAAGTTGACCAGTCGTGATACTTACGAGAAAGTGTCGAAGGCAGCTGCTAAGGGTTTAGAAGCTGAATATGCTGAAGCAAAGGTAGCTTATGAAAAAAATCACAAGACTACAACTAAGAAATAGTCGAAAAGGAAGTTAGAGTTTGACTCTAACTTTTTTTGTAGAAATTTTAAGTCTGTCAAGTTTTTTTCTTGACACATAAAAATGATATGGTATACTAGTTAAGGTCGAGGGGCGATAAGTGCCCCCACCATAATAAAAAACTAAAGAAAAGAGATATTAAAAATGGCAGTAAAAATCCGTTTGACTCGTATGGGTTCTAAGAAAAAACCTTTCTACCGTATTAACGTTGCAGATTCACGTGCTCCACGTGATGGACGTTTCATCGAAACAGTTGGTACTTACAACCCACTCGTTGAAGAAAACCAAGTAACACTTAAAGAAGAACGTGTTCTTGAGTGGTTGTCTAAAGGTGCACAACCTTCAGATACAGTTCGTAACATCCTTTCAAAAGAAGGCGTTATGAAGAAATTCCACGAATCAAAATTCTCAAAATAATTTTTTAGCCTATGGATACCATTGAAAATCTTATTATCGCTATCGTTAAACCTTTAATTGCTTCACCAGATCAGTTGACCATCAAAATTATTGACGGTCCTGAGTTTTTGGAGTACCATCTTGACCTTGCCCCAGCCGATATTGGGCGCGTTATCGGGAAAAAAGGACGTACTATTACGGCGATAAGAGCGATTGTCTATTCGGTACCTACTCAAGGTAAAAAAGTTCGTCTTGTTATTGACGAAAAAGAGAAAGCTTAAGAGGTGACCCTAGGGTTGCCTTTTTTGCATATTTTGGTTATACCTAGGAGTCTTTGGTATAATAAGAGCGTCAAAGCATTAAGCTCAGGGAAAAACTAGAAATCTAGTTTAGAGGTCAGCTTAATGACTAAGTTGAAGCATTAGCCAAAAAAGGAGTAATTATGACTTATCAGGAAGCGTTGGATTGGATTCATGGACAATTAAAATTTGGCATCAAGCCTGGCTTGGAGCGTATGGCTTGGATGCTTAAAGAGTTGGGAAATCCACAAGATAATCTCAAGGCTGTGCATATCGTGGGAACAAACGGCAAAGGGTCTACAGTCAATGCCCTCCAAACCATTTTCACCCAAGCGGGTTATGAGGTTGGAACCTTTACTTCACCCTATATTATTGACTTCAAGGAACGAATTTCTCTTAACGGTCAGATGATTTCAGAAGAGGACTTACTTGACCTGGTTAATCGAGTGAAGCCTGTGGTTGAACGGCTGCCAAAAGAGACAGAGCATGAAAATGCGACAGAGTTTGAAATTATCACAGTTTTGATGTTCCTCTATTTTGGTCAGGTCCATCCTGTTGATATCGCATTCATTGAAGCTGGAATGGGTGGTCTTCATGATTCGACTAATCTCTTTAAGCCCTTGGCAGTCCTGTGTCCATCGATTGGTTTGGATCATCAGGCTATTTTGGGAAATACCCATGCTGAAATTGCTGCTGAGAAGGCTGGTGTTTTGAAGAATGAGGCTCCCTTTATTTATGCGACTGACCGTACTGATGTTCGAGATGTTTTCGAGAAGAAGGCGCGAGAAGAAGGTTCTAAGACCTATGAGCTGGGGAGAGATTTCACAGCTGAAGGGTCAAGCCTTTCCTTTGATTTTACCTATGGAGAGCAAAGGTTAGATGATATAGCCTTGGCTATGGCCGGTCAACACCAAGTAGCAAATGCTAGCTTGGCTATCATGGCTTCTTTATTGCTTCAAAAAGATTATCCTAAAGTAACGCCTGAACTCATAAAGGATGCACTGGCTCATGCCAATTGGCGAGGTCGAACAGAATTTTTAAGACCTAATCTCATGATTGATGGTGCTCATAATAATGAGAGTGTTAAAGTTTTGATTGACTTGTTGCAATCAGAATATGCAGATAAGGAGATTGAACTTCTCTTTGCGGCGATTGACACCAAGCCTATTGATGGCATGCTTGCCCAACTAAAATCGGTTGGTGACTTGACTGTAACGAGTTTTGACTATCCAAATAGTGTTAAATTAGATAAATACCCAGAGGCTTATAATCAGGTACCAGACTTCAAAACATGGATTAAAGGACATGTGACGACTGACAATAAGAAACTTTATGTGATTACGGGATCTCTATACTTCATTTCTCAGGTCAGAAAATGGGTTTTAGAGCAGGCAAGTGATGGTTAAGACTTGAAAGATGACATTTAGGGGCGTATAATAGCCCTCGTATGTTTTAAAAGTAAGGAGATCACAATGTTTCAACGTCTGAAAAACATTTTAATCGGTGAACCTTTAACTCATGATGATAGTGGTGATGAACACTTATTGTCCAAGATTCAGGCCTTGGCCATGTTGTCGAGTGATGCGCTATCATCTATCGCCTATGGTCCAGAGCAAGTCGTTTTGGTTCTGACAGCTGTATCTAGTGCGGCTATTTGGTGGTCAATCCCTATTGGACTTTTGGTTCTCGTTCTTTTGGCCAGTCTTACCATCTCTTATAGACAGGTTATCAAAGCCTATCCTCAAGGTGGTGGCGCCTATATGGTAACGACGGAAAATCTGTCTCCTAAGTTTGGCTTGATAGCTGGTGGTAGTCTTTTGGTCGATTACATGTTGACGGTTGCTGTTTCAGTGGCCTCAGGTGCAGATGCCATTACTTCAGCCCTTCCCTTCCTGCATCCTTTCAATCTTGAAATATCAATGATTTTGGTGCTTGTTTTGATGGTTATGAACCTTAGGGGAATGCGTGAATCGGCAAAATCTTTGATGATACCAGTTTATCTCTTCATTGTTTCGACGCTCTTCTTGTTGGGATTTGGTTTCTTTCAAATTTTAACGGGTCATATGCCTTACGCAGCCACAGCACATTTAGGACAACCAATTACAGGTGTATCATTGATTCTTATTTTAAGGGCCTTTACTTCAGGTTCTGCCTCATTGACAGGGGTAGAAGCTATCTCTAATGCGGTGCCTTTCTTTAAGAAACCTAAGGCCAAAAATGCAGCTTCAACCCTCTTTATTATGTCTAGCATTTTGGGGGCTATGTTTGCGGGAATCACCTTCCTCAACTGGTGGACTGGTATTACGCCTCATGCAGGAGTAACTATCTTGTCACAAATGGCTAGAGAAATTCTCGGTCAGTCATGGATTGGTAGTATTCTATTTTACGTTTTCCAATTCTCTACTGCCATGATTCTTGCAGTAGCGGCTAACACAGGTTTTTCAGCCTTTCCGATGTTGTCCTTTAATATGGCGAAAAATAAATACATGCCTCATATGTACCTTGAAAAAGGGGCACGTATGGGATACTCTAATGGGATCTTGACACTTGCAATTGGTGCCATTACCCTTTTGTTTATTTTCCGAGGAAATACGGAACGGTTGATTCCGCTTTATACCATCGGTGTATTCATTCCATTTGCTCTTTCTCAAACGGGGATGGTTATCCATTGGATTCGTGAATATGGTAAGGGATTCTGGAAACACTCTTTAGCTAATATCTTGGGTGCCCTCATTTGTTATGCTATCGTTCTCATTCTCTTCCTTTTCCGTTTAGGAGATATCTGGCCATTCTTCCCAATTATTGCAATCTTGATGTGGATGTTCCTTAAGATTAAAAAACACTATAATGGTGTTGCTCAACAGTTGCGTATTGATGGAGCGGTAGAAGAACACCATTATCAAGGAAATATTGTTCTTATCCTCGTTGGGAATGTTACCAAGGCTAATATCGGAGCTATTTCCTATGCGCGTTCTATTGGTGACAAGGTTATCGCCATGCATGTATCTACTAAGGATACTGAGAACAAGGACAAGGAAACTGAACAAGAGTTTAAAAAATATTTCCCTGAAATTGAGATGGTTCATATCCAATCACCGTACAGCTCAATCACTCAGTCAACCATTCAGTATGTGGACGAGGTCGCCACTCAAGCTGAGAAGGATAATGCGACTCTGACAGTCATGATTCCTCAGTTTGTACCTAAAAAATCATGGCAAACCATGCTTCACAACCAAATGAGTTTACGATTGAAATATTATCTCAAATGGCGTGAGAATATTGTGGTTTCATCCTATTCTTACCACTTGAAAGACTAAAAAATATAAGCGAAGACAACCTCTATATGAAAGGTGGTCTTCGCTTTTTTTGAGGTTTAGGTAGTTAGGAAATCTTATTTTTTGCAAGAAAAATCCAGCAAAATAAGGTATAATAGATAGTATTATAACGTTGCAAGAGGAAATTATGGCAAATCAAGAAAAAGTAGAACAAGCAGTCTATCAACTATTGGAAGCTCTAGGTGAAAATCCTGAGCGTGAGGGACTTTTGGACACACCAAAACGTGTGGCTAAGATGTATGCTGAAATGTTTTCAGGTCTAAATGAAGACCCTAAGGATCAATTTACAGCTGTCTTTTCAGAAGTCCATGACGAAGTTGTCCTTGTCAAGGATATTCCTTTTTACTCTATGTGTGAGCACCATTTGGTTCCATTTTATGGTAAGGCCCACGTGGCTTATTTGCCAAGTGGAGACAAGGTGACAGGACTTTCCAAATTAGCGCGTGCGGTTGAAGTAGCTGCTCGTCGTCCGCAGTTGCAAGAACGTCTTACAGATCAAGTTGCTACAGCACTTGAAGAAGCTCTCAATCCTCGAGGAGTTTTTGTCATGGTTGAAGCAGAGCACATGTGCATGACCATGCGAGGCATTAAGAAACCAGGAAGTAAGACAATCACAACTGTCGCTAAGGGCCTTTATAAAGAAGACCGTGAAGAACGCAAGGAAATTCTTTCATTGATGCGTGATTTTTAGGAGTTAAGATGTTTATTGGCAAACATGAGATTGCAGGTAAGGCCTGTATTATGGGAATCTTGAATGTCACCCCTGATTCTTTCTCAGATGGTGGCGATTTTGACACTGTAGAGGATGCGTTAGCTCAGGTTGAGCGTATGATTGCCCAGGGAGCAGCCGTTATCGATGTAGGTGGCGAATCTACAAGACCAGGAGCAGAATTTGTGACTGAGGAAGAAGAGATTGCTCGTATCGTGCCAGTTATTCAGGCTATCAAGGCAAAATATGATGTGCTCATCAGTATTGATACCTATAAGACAGCTACTGCCAGAGCTGCTCTTGAAGCAGGGGCAGATATTCTAAATGACGTCTGGGCTGGACTCTATGATGGTCAGATGCTAGCTTTAGCAGCTGAAAAGAATGTGCCGATTATTCTCATGCATAATCAAAAAGAAGAAGTATACAATGATGTCACAGAAGATGTCTGTACATTCCTCAGTCAACGTGCCCAGGCCGCCTTGGAAGCAGGTGTGGCCAAGGACAATATCTGGATTGATCCAGGCTTTGGCTTTGCGAAAAATGTCCAACACAATATTGACCTGCTAAAAGGCTTGGACAAGGTCGTTGCCTTGGGCTATCCTGTTCTTTTTGGGATTTCTCGTAAGCGTGTTGTGGACTACCTACTAGGTGGAAATACCCAAGCTAAGGACCGCGATCAGGGAACGGCTGCTCTATCTGGCTATGCTGTTAGCAAGGGCTGTCAGATTGTTCGTGTGCATAATGTTGATGTCAATCGTGATATTGTTAAGACCATTTCAGGGATTTTATGATACTAAAAAAAGCTCGATTGAGCTTTTTTTTCTTAGTCTTGAATTGTCCAAACGCTGACAGATTTTTCAGAAACTGGGAAGTCTCCCCATCCGTCTTCGTCAATGGTTACAGTATCAGAGCAGTTTCCAAGAATGTCATAGAAGGTTTGGCCGGCCCAATCACTACCAATTTCCATAGACTTGCTGTTAGCAGCATCATTAGAGATTGTTACAGCTAATGGAGTGCCATCTTCGTTGCCAGAGCGTGTCCATCCAATACAGTTTGGATCATCAAAGTAGTCTGTTTGCTCTCCGTAAGCTAGGTCTTTACGAGCGTAGAGCAAGGTATCTAGAATCTCTTGGAAATTTTCTTGGGCAAATTCACCTTCAATGCCATAGTAGTCACCATAAAATAGGCAAGGAAGACCGTCTTCACGGAGAAGAATGAGAGCATAAGCAGCTGGTTTAAACCATTCTTCAACAGTAGATTCTAGAGCTTGTCCGCGTTGAGTGTCGTGGTTGTCTACGAAGGTCACGGCATGTTCAGGATGATTTTTGACCAAAGAATGATCGAAAATTGTTGTTAAATCATAATCAGCTCCAGCTTTGCTAGCGTTGTGTAGATTGTTGTGAAGGGGAACATCAACGAGGTCAAAACGTTTTTCAATCTTTTCAAGATAGGTATTGTTATCCTCTTCGTTACCATTCCAAAATTCACCAAAGACATAGAAATCCTGCCCTTGTTTTTCTTTGACATCACGGATAAAGTTACGCATGAAGAATGAATCGATGTGCTTGATTGCATCCATGCGGAATCCTTGAACACCTGTTGTTTCAACGAACCAATCTGCCCATTCGTAAATGTTTTCAATAACTTCAGGGTGTTTATAGTCTAGGTTAGCATACATAAGGTAGTCAAAGTTACCATTCTCATTGTCAACCAAGTCGTTGTCTGCCCAACCTTTGTTGTCACCTTGGATAAGATAGATGCCACTTTTATTACGTTTGGCATCGAAGTCAGTTCCGTTAAAGTGGTACCAGTGCCATTCAAAATCGTTGTAGGCCTTATTGCGTCCGTCAAAGGTGAAGTGTGTCCAACCTTCGATCTCAAATGGTTCGCTGATCTCTTGGGTACGGTCCTCTGGGTCAACTTCGACCACTTCGAAGGTCTCGAGTTTATCAGCTGCTGCCTTGTGGTTAAGCACAACGTCGGCCATAGGTACGATACCAACTTCTTTGAGTTGGCTGATAGCATTGAGATACTCTTCTTTGAGGCCATATTTGGTGCGAACAGTTCCTTTTTGGTCGAACTCCCCAAGGTCAAAGAGGTCGTAGACACCGTAACCAACGTCATCTTTGTTTGTAGCCTTAAAAGCAGGTGGCATCCAAACGTGGCTGATGCCTAGGTCTGCCAAATGTTGGGCATCTTCAGCCAAATTGTTCCAGTGTTGACCGTCGCTTGGGAGATACCACTCAAAGTACTGCATTGCGGTTTGATTTGTCATAGTTTTTTTCCTTATTAGTTGAGATAGTCTTGCTTATAATTAGGAGTTTTTTAAACTCCTGTGCCTATATTTTACCAAATCAGAAGAATTACGCAACCGATTGCATAAGCGTAAACACAATAACTTCAGATCTGTCTAAAATATCATACTAATAAGAGTCCAACTTTTCAACTGTTTTGTGCTAGAATAAAGAGGAGTCTAGTCGTCTGAAGGAGAAATTATGGATAAAATTATTTTAAATGGTTGCCGTTTTTATGGCTATCACGGGGCTTTTGCTGAGGAACAGACCCTAGGGCAAATTTTTGTGGTAGATTTGGAATTGGCTGTCGATTTGACCAAGGCATCACAAAGTGACAATCTAGAAGATACGGTTCACTATGGTTTGGTTTTTGAAGCCGTGCAAAAACAAGTGGAAGATAAAAAGTATATTTTGATTGAGCGTTTGGCTGGTGTGATTTGTGAGGATTTATTTGCACAATTTCCACCAATTCAATCTATTAAAGTTCGAATTACCAAGGAAAATCCACCAATTAATGGGCATTATAAGAGTGTTGGTATCGAATTGGAGCGTAGCCGATGACAAGAGTTTATTTGAGTTTGGGATCTAATATGGGAGACCGTCAAGGCTATCTTCAAAAAGCTGTGAAGGCCTTGAATGACTTACCTGAGACGGAGGTTAAAGCGGTATCCTCTTATTATGAAACGGCTGCTTGGGGACTGACAGATCAGGCTGATTTTTTGAATCTTGCCTTGGCTTTAGAGACGAAGTTGCCAGCAGAGACCTTACTAAGGTCATGTCAGCAAATTGAAAAAGACCTTGATCGCGTTCGTCATGAACATTGGGGGCCTCGGACGGTAGATATAGATATTCTTCTATATGGGCAGGAAATCTGGGAGACTGAGCACCTTAAAGTGCCTCACCCATATATGAGTCAGAGAGCTTTTGTTCTGGTGCCCTTAGTAGAAATAGCAGATGATTTGGTTGATCCTAAAACTGGCCAAGCCTACAAAAATTATTTGAGTCAATTAAACACTAGTGATGTCCGTAAATTGGAGCTTATGGACTAGCTTTGCGTGAAATTCCTTGTCGTCAAGATGGGGAATTTTTGCTATAATTAAACTTGGCTTTTTGCTGTATTTTTCTTTTAATTTTTAGGGAAAAATACTAACTCATTTATAGGTAGTGATAGTAATATGGGGAAGTCTATCACGATACCTATAAAGGAATCAATGTATAGAAAAAGTATGGAAAATAACATGTTAGATAAACTTAAAGAAGATTTAGTGGGGATTGATATTCGTTTCGACGAACCCTTAAAACGTTATACATATACCAAGGTTGGTGGTCCAGCTGATTATTTGGCCTTTCCACGTAACCGCTATGAACTCTCTCGTATTGTCAAATTTGCTAATAAGCATGACATTCCTTGGATGGTGCTTGGTAATGCCAGTAACTTGATTGTTCGTGACGGTGGTATCAGAGGTTTTGTGATTATGTTTGACAGGCTCAATGGTATCGCAGTTAATGGTTATCAAATTGAAGCTGAAGCGGGAGCTAACTTGATTGCGACAACCAAGGTAGCCCGTTTCCAAAGTTTGACAGGTTTTGAATTTGCAGCGGGGATTCCAGGTAGTGTTGGTGGTGCCGTCTTTATGAATGCTGGTGCCTATGGTGGCGAGATTGCCCATATCTTGGTTTCTGCTCAGGTTCTTACAAAAGACGGTGATATTCGTACGATTGACGCAAGAGATATGCGCTTTGGTTATCGTCGTTCAGTGCTCCAAGAAACAGGAGAAGTGGTTATTTCAGCTAAATTTAACCTCAAACCAGGAGACTACGAGCAAATCAAGAATGAGATGAACCGTCTTAATCACTTGCGAGAGCTTAAACAACCTCTTGAATACCCTTCATGTGGTTCGGTCTTTAAACGCCCACCAGGTCACTTTGCAGGTCAGCTGATTATGGAAGCTAACCTCAAGGGACATCGTATCGGCGGCGTTGAGGTGTCAACTAAGCATGCTGGTTTCATGGTCAATGTTGATCACGGGACAGCTAAAGATTACGAAGACCTTATTGCAGATGTTATCGCCAAAGTTAAGGAAAATTCAGGTGTTACACTAGAGCCTGAAGTACGTATCATTGGCGACAAATTAAACTAATAAAACCCTATCCCTATATTTGCTATCCATGGAGGATTTATGACAATTGACTAATCCGATTATTGCCTTTCGAAACGTCTCAAAAGTGTTTGAAGACAGTGGCACACAAGTTTTAAAAGACATCAACTTTGAACTAGAAGAAGGTAAGTTCTATACCCTACTTGGGGCTTCTGGTTCTGGTAAATCAACAATTTTGAACATCATTGCAGGTCTCTTAGATGCGACCAGTGGTGACGTCCTTTTGGATGGAAAGCGTATCAATGATATTCCTATCAATAAAAGGGATGTCCACACCGTTTTCCAATCTTATGCCCTCTTTCCACATATGAATGTCTTTGACAATGTGGCTTTTGCCCTTGAATTGAAAAAGGTGCCTAAAAAGGAAATCGAAGAGCGTGTAGAAGAAGCCTTAAAGATGGTTCAACTCAATGGTTATCAAAAACGCTCAATTCAAAAATTATCAGGTGGTCAACGTCAACGTGTGGCCATTGCCCGTGCGATTATTAACCAACCACGTGTGGTCCTTTTGGATGAGCCCTTGTCAGCACTAGATTTGAAGCTACGTACTGAAATGCAATACGAGTTGCGCGAATTGCAGCAACGTCTAGGGATTACCTTTGTCTTTGTTACCCACGACCAAGAAGAAGCCTTGGCCATGTCGGATTGGATTTTTGTTATGAACGATGGTGAAATTGTTCAATCAGGAACTCCGGTTGATATCTATGACGAACCTATTAATCACTTTGTTGCAACCTTTATTGGAGAATCTAACATCCTCCCAGGTGTTATGATTGAGGACTATTTGGTTGAGTTCAATGGGAAACGTTTTGAATCTGTCGATGGAGGAATGCGTCCTAACGAACCTGTCGAAGTGGTTATTCGTCCTGAAGATTTGCAGATTACACTTCCTGAGGAAGGTAAATTGCAAGTTCGCGTGGAAACTCAGCTCTTCCGTGGGGTCCACTATGAAATCATTGCCTATGACAATCTTGGCAATGAATGGATGATTCATTCAACCCGTAAGGCGATTGAGGGTGAGATTATCGGTCTTGATTTTACGCCTGAGGATATTCATATCATGCGTCTTAATGAGACAGAAGAAGAGTTCGATGCACGTATTGAAGAATATGTGGAAGTGGAAGAACATGAAGATGGCTTGATTAATGCCATTGAGGAGGAGCGCTATGAAGAAAACAGCTAGCCTCTTCTCGGTACCTTACCTCCTTTGGCTCCTACTCTTCGTGGTTGCTCCAGTGCTCATGCTACTCTATCAGTCTTTCTTTGATATCAGTGGCAACTTTACATTGGATAATTATGGCACCTTCTTTTCCAGTTGGACTTACTTAAGGATGAGTTTTAACTCGGTTCTTTATGCAGCCATCATTACTCTAGTAACTCTCCTTATCTCTTATCCGACGGCATATCTCTTAACCAGACTGAAGCATAAGCAACTTTGGTTAATGTTGGTCATTTTGCCAACCTGGGTCAATCTCCTTCTGAAAGCCTATGCTTTTATGGGGATTTTTGGCCAACAAGGTGGTATCAATGCCTTTCTTGGTTTCTTTGGGATTGCACCCATGCAAATCCTCTTTACGGACTTCTCCTTTATTTTCGTAGCTAGCTACATTGAAATTCCTTTTATGATTCTACCGATTTTCAATGCACTGGATGATTTGGATGAAAATATTGTGAATGCAAGTAAAGATTTGGGAGCCAATGATTGGCAGACCTTTACCAAGGTTATTTTTCCCTTATCGCTTAATGGGGTACGCTCTGGTGTCCAGTCGGTCTTCATTCCTAGTCTCAGCCTCTTTATGCTGACACGCTTGATTGGTGGTAACCGAGTTATCACCCTAGGGACAGCTATCGAACAGCACTTCCTCACGACACAAAACTGGGGAATGGGGGCAACCATTGGTGTTGTTCTTATTGTTGCTATGATTGCGACAATGTGGTTAACAAAGGAGAGACGTCAATGAAAAAATTTGCAAATCTCTATTTAGCTCTTGTCTTTGTTATCCTTTACCTGCCAATCTTTTATTTAATCGCCTATTCTTTCAATAGTGGTGGCGATATGAATAGTTTCACAGGTTTTACTCTGGATAACTATCAGAGCATGTTTTCAGATAGCCGACTTATGTTAATCCTGGCTCAAACCTTCTTTTTAGCTTTCCTTAGCGCTCTTCTGGCAACGATTATTGGTACCTTTGGGTCTATCTTTATCTACGAGAGTAAACAAAAGCAACAGACTGGGATTTTATCTCTAAATAACGTGCTCATGGTTGCACCGGACGTCATGATTGGTGCTAGTTTCTTGATTCTCTTCACCTTGATTGGTTTCCAACTAGGCTTTGTATCTGTCTTATTGAGTCACATTGCCTTTTCAATCCCAATCGTGGTTCTCATGGTGTTGCCACGCCTTAAGGAAATGAATCGAGATATGGTGAATGCCGCTTATGACCTAGGTGCAACTCAATGGCAGATGTTACGAGAGGTTATGTTGCCATACTTGACACCTGGTATTATTGCTGGTTATTTCATGGCCTTTACCTATTCATTGGATGACTTTGCCGTAACCTTCTTTGTAACGGGGAATGGTTTTTCAACACTTGCTGTGGAAATTTACTCACGTGCACGTAAGGGGATTTCTCTGGAAATTAATGCCTTGTCAACTGTTGTTTTCCTATTCTCTATTCTTTTAGTTATAGGTTATTATGCGATTACCAAGGAGAAGGAGGAGCAGGATGCGTAGACTCTATCAATTTCTGGCAGGTATTTTAGCCATTATCTTCTTCCTTTGGGGCATCTCTGCCTACATGCAGAGTCGTACAGGAAATGTGTCGGACAAATTAGTTATCTATAACTGGGGTGATTATATTGACCCAGACCTCCTGACCAAGTTTACAAAAGAAACGGGCATCAAGGTTCAGTACGAAACCTTTGATTCCAATGAAGCCATGTATACCAAGATTAAGCAGGGCGGAACAACCTACGATATCGCTGTGCCGTCAGACTATACTATTGATAAAATGGTTAAGGAAGACCTTTTGGTGAAGTTGGATAAATCTAAAATCAAAGGTTTTGACCAGATTGGCTCAAGCTTTAAAGGACTTAGTTTTGACCCTCACAATGACTATTCCATCCCTTATTTCTGGGGAACTGTCGGCATTGTTTATAATACAAAATTGGTGAAAAAAGCACCACAGCACTGGGATGATCTTTGGTCACCAGATTACAAAAATCAGATTATGCTTGTGGATGGCGCGCGTGAAGTCCTTGGTTTCTCACTGAATAGCCTGGGATATAGCTTGAATACGAAGAACATGACTGAATTACGTTTGGCTGAAACTAAACTTAATAGTCTAACACCAAATATCAAGGCTATTGTTGGTGACGAGATGAAGGGCTACATGGTTCAAGGTGATGCGGCCATTGGAGTAACCTTCTCAGGGGAAGCTAGTGAGATGCTTGATAAAAATGAGGACCTACGTTATGTTGTCCCATCTGAAGGCTCAAATCTTTGGTTTGATAATCTGGTGATTCCTAAGACTGTAAAGCATGAAAAAGAGGCCTATGCCTTTATCAATTTCATGCTTAAACCAGAAAATGCAGCCAAAAATGCTGAATATATCGGTTATGCCACACCTAACCAAGCAGCTAAAGCCTTGCTTCCAAAGAGTATCACTGATGATAAAGCCTTTTATCCCTCAGAATCAACCATTAAAAACCTTGAAGTCTATAACAACTTGGGACAAAAATGGCTAGGAATCTATAACGATATTTACCTTCAAGTCAAGATGTATCGTAAATAAGTCTTTTGAGATTTGAGTTTTAGATGCCATCTAGAATGATTCTTCCAACGATTTTATTTTCGAAAATACTAAGAGGCTGAAACGCAATCGTTTCAGCCTTTTTCTTACATCGAAAAGTCTCGCCTATTGCGGACAAATTTCTCGACTAACAGGAGTTTCCAAGTTTTCAGGAGTGCTAACACATAAGCGATAAAGAAAGTGTCTCTTTTACACTATTTCAAATGAGCCATACTATTTTTCTTGAAAAATTGTATTGCTGTGCTATAATAAAGCAAAGAAATTTTTAATGTTTATTTTGGAGGACTTAACATGCAAGCAGCACTTCTCTTTTTACTGTTTTCCTTCCTGATTATTTTGGGAATTCTCATTAGTATGCTTTACGTTGTACGTCAACAGTCAGTGGCTATCGTTGAACGTTTTGGACGTTATCAAAAAATTGCAACGAGTGGGATTCATATGCGTTTACCATTTGGTATCGATAAAATTGCCGCTCGTATTCAATTACGTTTGCTTCAAAGTGAGATTGTGGTTGAGACTAAGACAAAGGATAATGTCTTTGTCATGATGAATGTGGCTACTCAATATCGTGTTAA
The DNA here is from genome assembly GCF_016648655.1 of Streptococcus sp. 17.1. NCBI lineage: Bacteria > Bacillati > Bacillota > Bacilli > Lactobacillales > Streptococcaceae > Streptococcus > Streptococcus sp. 17.1. The sequence continues at coordinate 122,692 of NZ_JACLQM010000003.1, read as the reverse complement.
TGAGCAAAATGTTACAGATGCTTACTATAAACTCATGCGTCCAGAAGCTCAAATTAAATCATACATTGAGGATGCTCTCCGTTCATCAGTTCCTAAATTGACGCTCGATGAACTCTTTGAGAAGAAAGATGAAATTGCCCTTGAGGTTCAACACCAAGTGGCTGAAGAAATGACAACTTATGGGTATATCATTGTTAAGACTTTGATTACCAAAGTTGAACCAGATGCTGAAGTTAAACAGTCTATGAACGAAATCAATGCTGCCCAACGTAAGCGTGTCGCAGCTCAAGAATTGGCAGAAGCTGATAAGATCAAGATTGTTACAGCAGCTGAAGCCGAAGCTGAAAAAGATCGTCTTCACGGGGTCGGTATTGCCCAACAACGTAAGGCAATCGTTGATGGATTGGCTGAATCTATCGCAGAACTTAAAGAGGCCAATGTGGGTATGTCTGAAGAGCAGATTATGTCTATTCTCTTGACTAACCAATATCTAGATACCCTTAATACTTTTGCGGCTAAAGGCAATCAAACCTTATTCCTACCAAATAATCCAAACGGTGTGGATGATATTCGTACCCAAATTTTGTCAGCCTTAAAGACAGATAATAAAAATTAAGCACAAAAAGAAGCCAGATCTATACAATCTGACTTTTTTTGTTTTATTTTTCTAGGAATTGCGTCAAACGAATAACTTCAATCTTATAGCCATCTGGATCAGTGATAAAGTAGTACATTTTTGGTTTACCAGGAAGACCTGAGAGGTCTGTGACAGTATAGCCAGCCTCTTTGTGAGCTTGGTGTGTAGCTTCTAGGTCATCAACACCAACGGCGATATGCCCGTATCCATCTCCGAGATCATAAGCTTCATGGTCGTAGTTGTAGGTTAATTCCAACTCGTAATCAGGATCATCTTCGAGTTGCAAGTAGACAAGGGTGAACTTATATTCTGGAAAATCATTGCGACGAGCTTCTTTGAAACCAAGAGCTTCTTTATAGAATTTAAGTGAGGCTTCTAGGTCCTTGACACGGACACAAGTGTGTAGAAATTTAGTCATGTGAGATAACTCCTTTTATCTAATTCTGTAAGTTTATGATAGCATTTTGGAACCGTTTTTTCTAGTTTTTGCTCTTTTGTGTTATAATGACGAAAAACAATCTGTGGAGGATGCTTATGACGATTTTAGCGATTGATTTTGGGGGAACACAGGTGAAGTCAGCACTTGTTTCGGAGCAGTTCGCCATTGAAAAGAGTCTGCCGACGCAGTCATCCCCACAAAACTTAGAACAAGCTATTGACGTGATTGATCAGATAGTTACTTCAGTTGAAGTAGACTTATCAGGTATAGCAATTAGTGTTCCAGGGACGGTTGATACTGAGGAAGGTGTGATTTATCATGGTGGCTTATTGAGGTTCTTCCACGGCTTTCGTATTAAAGAGGTCCTCGAAGCCAAGTACCATCTGCCTGTGATGGCTCTTAATGATGGTAAAGCAGCGGCCTTGGCAGAGCTAGCTACAGGTCATTTGCAAGGAGTGGCCAATGGTGCAGCTCTTGTTTTGGGTTCAGGTCTAGGTGGTGGATTTATTATTAATGGTAAACTTTTTCAAGGAAGTCATTTTCAAGCGGGTGAGTTGACCTTTCTGTTACCAGTTCAAATGGAAAAAGTTGATCCTTCATTGATGCGAGGCATGACTTTGTCGGCTGTCGGTTTAATTACCAAGGTAAATGAAGTGCTAGGTAACTCAGATTTAAAGGATGGTTTAGCCGCATTTAAGGCCATAAATGAAGGAGATAAAACAGTCTATCCGCTTTTTGAAAGCTATTGCCGTAACCTAGCCATTACCATTTTGAATCTTCAAACTATCTTTGATATGGAAACCTTTGTTATTGGAGGTGGCATTTCAGCCCAGCCGATTCTTATCGAGGAGGTCAACCGCCAGTTTGATAAGGTTCACCATGAGATTGACTTTATCGGTAAAATTATTAAACGTCCCGAGATTGTTGCTTGTCATCATCATAATGGAGCTAATCTAATTGGGGCAGCCTATTTTCTTAAGCAAAAATAAACGGATACTAAAATCAATTACTGATGAAAATATACATAAAATACCTAACTTTTTTGAGGCGAGCGGTTAATCCCGTTCGTTTTTTACTGTTAACACTTTACAATATTCAGAAAATTCGCTATAATAGGACCATTAAAATTTTGGAGGTGTCTTTATGACAATTTATAATTTCTCAGCAGGACCTGCTACATTACCAAAACCAGTGCTTGAAAAAGCCCAAGCTGAATTGCTTAACTATCAAGATTCCGGTATGTCCGTGCTAGAAATGTCCCACCGTTCTCCAGAATTTGACAAAATCGTTAAAGATGCGGAAGCGACACTTCGTGAGCTTATGGCCATTCCTGATAACTATAAGGTTATTTTCTTGCAAGGTGGCGCTTCGACACAATTTACAATGGTCCCACTTAACCTCGCTCAAGGTAAGAAAGCTTACTACCTTGTAGGTGGTTCATGGGGTAAAAAAGCTTATACAGAAGCTGTTAAACTTTCAAAAACTATTCCTTTTGAACCAATTCTTTTGGCCTCTTCAGAAGAAACTGTTTACGATCACATCCCAAGCTTTGACCCAGCAACAATTGATCCAGAAGCTGCTTATGTTCACTTGACAACGAACAATACCATTGAAGGAACATCTATCTACGATTTGCCTGATACTAATGGTGTGCCAATTGTAGCTGATATGTCTTCAAATATTTTGGCTGCTCGTTACAATGTTGAGGACTTTGCCCTTATCTATGCTGGTGCTCAGAAAAATATTGGACCTGCTGGGGTGACAGTGGTTATCGTTCGTGAAGACTTCCTTAACGACCAACCACAATTGTCTGCCATGTTGGATTACCGTATTCAAGCTGAAGCAGGATCACTTTACAATACACCACCATGTTTCAACATCTATATTTCAAAACTCGTCTTTGACTGGGTTAAAAATGAAATTGGTGGCGTGGACAAGATGGCTGAAATTCAACGTGAGAAATCAGGTCTTCTCTACGATTATATTGAATCATCTGATTTCTACACAAATCCTGTCAAAGATGCCAAGAATCGTTCTGTCTGCAATATCCCATTTGTAACACCAAGTAAAGAGTTGGATGCTAAATTTGTAGCAGAAGCAGATGCTCTTGGTTTCAAGAATATCAAAGGACACCGTTCAGTAGGTGGTATGCGTGCTAGTGTTTATAATGCATTCCCACGTCAGGGTGTACTTGACTTGATTGACTTTATGAAGAAATTTGAAGCCGAAAATAAATGATTAGGTAAAGAGATGGAAATTAGACAAGCCTTCCCAAATGAAATTGGGGCTATCATGACTGTGATTGAGAGTGCTAGAACTGCTTTAGCAGAAGCGGGGAGTACCCAATGGCAAGGAGCTGATGGTTACCCTACTGAAGAAACTATCTTTGACGATGTCCTTAATGGGCAGGCCTATGTAGGAATTGTTGATGGTCAAATCGTTTCTTATGCTGCGGTGATTGTTGATGGAGACCCTGCTTACGACAAAATCTATGACGGGGACTGGAAACACCACAATAAGCGCTACATTACTTTTCATAGAATCGCCGTTTTAAGTGAATTTTCGGGCCAGGGTATTGCTCAAACCTTCATTCAAGGTCTTATTGAGGGGACTGATGCTCATGATTTCCGTTGCGATACGCATGAAAAGAATACTGTCATGCAGCATATTTTGGAGAAGCTTGGCTATGTCTATTGTGGCAAGGTTCCTATTGATGGTGAACGTCTTGCTTATCAGAAAATCAAAACTAAGCGAGAGAAGGCCTTTTATCAAGAACTTGATGAAGCAGCTCACCACGGGATACATTGATTTAAGAGGAATAAAATTATGGTATTTAGTGTAAAAACGTATAACAATATTAACCAGATTGGTTTGAAGGAACTTGGAAATCATTTCCAAATTGATGGTGATTTAGCGAAAAATCCGGATGCCTATATCATTCGTAGTCAAAATCTCCATGACACTGTTTTTCCTGACAACTTGAAAGCTATTGCGCGTGCTGGTGCAGGTACTAACAATATCCCAGTTGACGAAGCAACTGAAAAAGGAATTGTTGTCTTCAATACTCCAGGTGCCAATGCTAACGCTGTTAAAGAAGCTGTTTTGGCCTCTATCTTACTCTCAGCACGTGACTATATTGCGGCCAATGCTTGGGTTAACACACTTAGTGGTGATGATGTTCCTAAACAAATTGAAGCAGGTAAGAAACAGTTTGCAGGTAGCGAGATTACTGGTAAGACATTGGGTGTTATCGGGCTTGGTGCGATTGGTGCACGTATTGCCAATTATGCTTACCGTTTGGGAATGAAGGTCTATGGTTACGACCCATATGTTTCTATTGAAGCTGCCTGGAATATCTCTCACCATGTAAAACGTGTTTCTGATCTTAAAGAGATTTTTGAAAACTGTGACTACATCACTGTTCACGTCCCATTGACACCTGATACGAAGGGGACTTTCAATGCGGATGCCTTCAATCTCATGCAAAAAGGCACAACTATCATTAACTTTGCCCGTGCAGAGTTGGTAGATAATGATGCTCTCTTTGATGCTTTGGAAACAGGTGTGGTTAAACGTTATATCACTGACTTTGGTACAGAAGACCTACTTAACAAACCTAATGTAACAGTCTTCCCACACGTTGGTGGTTCAACAGGTGAAGCAGAACTTAACTGTGCGATTATGGCAGGTCAAACTATCCGTCGCTTTATGGAAACAGGTGAAATTGTTAACTCTGTTAACTTCCCACGTGTGCAACAGGCCTTGAGTGCTCCATACCGTATCACCTTGATTAATAAAAACGTGCCTAATATTGTGGCTCGTATCTCTACTGCGGTTTCTGATTTTAATATCAATATTGATAATATCATCAACCGTTCTAAGGGTGATTACGCCTACACGCTTCTTGACCTTGATGAAACCGATAAGGAAAAGATTGATGAATTGGTTGCTAAGTTTGAGGCTAGCGACAATATCGTACGTGTGCGTTTGATTAAAGGCAAAAAATAAGAGTTAAACTGGCAGGAACAAGAGATTCCTGTCTTTTTTGTTATAATAAAGACATGCTTTATCGTCAGTATTATTTATCTCCTATTGGACGCTTGTGCTTGGTGGCAAGTGACCAAGCGCTTTATGGTGTTTGGTTGGAAGGGCAAAAACATTTTCAGGCAGGGATCAAGGAAGAGGAGCTAGTAGACACCTCAAATTCTATCTTGAAAATAACCAAGAATTGGTTAGAGGCTTATTTTAAGGGGGATAATCCAAGTCCAGATATCCTCCCTCTAGCTGATAGGGGGACAGATTTTCAACAAAAAGTCTGGTCAGTTTTAGGGGAGATACCTTATGGACGGACTATTAGCTATGGACAGATTAGCCAGCAAATCTCCTGCAAATCCGCACAGGCTGTGGGAACCGCTGTTGGTAAAAATCCTTGGTTGATTCTGGTCCCTTGTCATCGTGTCTTACCTAGCAGTGGACAGATAGGTAATTATGCAGCAGGAGAAGAAGCCAAGTGTTTTCTATTGCGTTTAGAAGACATCAGGTTTGACAGTCCCAGAGAGATAGCTTATGCTAGAAAAAAGGAGAAAAACATGTACACTTTTTATGAATATCCCAAATGTAGCACTTGCCGTAAGGCGAAAGCAGAACTTAACCAGTTAGGTTTAGATGTTGAATCTATTAATATTAAGGAAAATCCACCTTCGGCTCAATTTTTAAAAGAGCTTTTGGTAGGGTCAGATTTAGAACTTAAGAAATTCTTCAATACGAGTGGTCAATCCTACCGCTCTCTAGGTCTAAAGGATAAGTTGCCAACCCTATCTCTTGATGAAGCTGTTGAATTCTTGGCTTCAGATGGTATGTTGATTAAACGTCCTATCTTGATTAAAGATGGTAAGGTTTTACAGGTTGGTTACCGTACCCCTTACCAAGACTTAAATTTATAAAAAATAAGCAAAAAATCTTGCCACAGTAAATAGAAGTATGGTAAGATTAAAACAGTTGCCGCTATAGTTAAATGGTATAATAGAGCAATGGTAATGCTCCGTTCCGAGTTCAATTCTCGGTGGTGGCATCTGTGATAAAGTCCAGCCTTAGGGTTGGATTTTTTTATGTTCAAAGAGGCTGATTTATACCTCTCAATTTTTCAAAAGAATTTACTGAAAACTCTTGAAATTCAAAAAAAAAGGAGTAGACTAATAGGTGATTAAACCTAGGAGGCAAGTCGTGAAATACTACGTTCAATTCATGTTGATTTGTTTGTTTGCCGTTATTGGTGAAGCTATTTCAACATTCTTCAAATTACCTATTCCTGGAAGCATTATTGGTTTATTCTTGCTTCTTATTGCTCTTCAGCTTAAGTGGATTCGTCTACGTCATATTCATGCAGTAGCAGAGTTTTTGATTGCCAATATGACTATTCTATTTTTGCCAGCAGGTGTCGGTATTATGGAACGATGGAATGCTATTTCAGCGAATATTGTCCCTATTATTTTGATTATTATGGGAGCCTTGGTTCTTAATATTGTAGTAATTGCAGTAGTTGTCGGTTTCATCAAAAAACATTTTGAAGGTGATTACGAGGAGGTTAAACGTGGCTAATTTTTTTAATACACCCTTGTTTGGGCTAACACTTTCTGTACTAGCTTACACAATAGGGCTTTTGATTTATCGCCGTTTTCCTAATCCTTTGACAACGCCTCTTCTTGTATCGACTGCCTTGATTATCGTCATTTTGCACTATACAGGTATTTCCTACAAGGATTACTATGTAGGTGGCTCTTATCTTAACAGTTTGATTATACCTTCAACAGTCGCGCTAGCAGTTCCTTTTTATAAAAATCTACACCTCATGCGCCATCACTATAAGAGTATTCTAATTGGATCAACTGTTGCCTGTGTTTTAAATACGAGTTATACGGCCTTGATTGCTAAGCTTTTTGGGATGGATTATTTCCTAGCCATCTCTCTCTTTCCTAAGTCTGTAACGACTGCCATGGCTGTAGGAATTTCGGAAAAAATGCAGGGGATTACGACAGTAACCTTGGTTGTCGTTGTTATTACGGGTATCTTAACCTCTGTCTTGGGTCCTGTCTTTTTAAAAATGATTGGCATTAAGGATCCAGTTGCTATCGGACTTTCACTCGGAGGGACCGGACACGCTGTAGGTACTGGAACTGCCTTCAGATATGGTCAGGTTGCAGGTGCTATGGGCGGACTTTCAATCGCTGTAACAGGGATTCTATATGTCTTTATTAGTCCTATTGTGGCAAGTTTGATTCTGAAATAAAAAATTAAGGTTTGGATAGGTTTTCCAAGCCTTTTTAGCTGTGAAAAACAAGCAAAATCTGACCTTTTATGTTATAATTAAGGTTATGAATTATGGAGATTATATCTGGGATTTGGGTGGTACCTTGTTGGATAATTACCAGGTATCAACCCAAGCCTTTCTAGCAACTTTAGAACAATTTGAGCGTACAGCAGAACCTCAAGCAGTCTATGATGCCCTTAAGGTATCAACGAGCACTGCCATTGCTATGTTTGCGCCTGATATAGCTGATTTTCGAACCCTATATAAGCAAGAGGAAGCCAAGCATTTACAGGAACCTGTTTTTTTTGAAGGTGCTAAGACTGTCCTAGCTAAGATTGTGGCTGAGGGTGGGCGTAATTTTTTGGTTAGCCACCGTAATCACTTGGTGCTAGAAATCCTTGATAAAGCAGAAATTGCCTCTTATTTTACAGAGGTTGTAACTTCTGAAAATGGCTTTGCTAGAAAGCCGAGTCCAGATAGTTTCCTTTATTTAATTAACAAATACGATATTAAACACGGCTTGGTCATTGGTGACCGCCAGATAGATATAGAGGCAGGAAAAGCAGCAGGTCTGGATACCTTGCTTGTTGATGGCCATAAATCATTATTGGAGATTGTGACATAAATGACTGATGAATTAAAAAATCTTGAAGAAAAAGCGCAAGAATATGATGCCAGCCAGATTCAAGTCCTAGAGGGGCTTGAAGCGGTACGTATGCGCCCAGGTATGTATATTGGATCAACCTCAAAAGAAGGGTTGCATCATTTGGTATGGGAGATTGTCGATAACTCAATTGATGAGGCCTTGGCTGGTTTCGCCACTCATATTCAGGTCTTTATTGAGCCGGACAATTCTATCACGGTTGTCGATGATGGTCGTGGTATTCCAGTCGATATCCAAGAGAAAACAGGCCGTCCTGCAGTTGAAACTGTCTTTACGGTACTTCACGCTGGTGGTAAATTTGGCGGAGGCGGTTATAAGGTCTCTGGTGGATTGCACGGGGTTGGTTCTTCGGTCGTTAATGCCCTCTCAACACAACTTGATGTTAAGGTTTATAAAAATGGCCATATCCACTTCCAAGAGTATAAACGTGGGGTCGTGGTGGCAGATCTAGCAGTAATTGGTGAAACAGAGAAACATGGTACGACTGTTCACTTTACGCCAGACCCAGAGATTTTCCAAGAGACAACCGAGTTTGATTTTGGAAAATTGGCTAAACGTATCCAAGAGCTAGCCTTTTTGAACAAGGGGCTCCGTATCTCTATCACAGATAAGCGTGAGGGTCTCGAACAAGAGAAACATTATCACTACGAAGGTGGTATCACATCTTATGTGAAATACATCAATGAAAACAAGGATGTTATCTTTGATGAACCTATCTACACTGATGGTGAGATGGATGGTATTTCGGTTGAAGTTGCTATGCAATACACGACTGGCTATCATGAAACGGTGATGAGTTTTGCTAACAACATTCACACCCATGAAGGTGGTACCCACGAACAAGGTTTCCGTACAGCCTTAACGCGTGTCATTAATGACTATGCGCGTCAGAATAAGATTCTCAAAGAAAAAGATGATAATTTGACTGGGGATGATGTTCGTGAAGGTTTGACTGCTATCATCTCTGTCAAGCATCCAAACCCTCAGTTTGAAGGTCAAACCAAGACCAAGCTTGGAAACTCTGAAGTGGTTAAGATTACCAATCGCCTCTTCAGTGAGGCTCTAAGTCGCTTCCTCTTGGAAAATCCTGCCATTGCTAAGAAGATTGTTGAAAAAGGGATTTTGGCTTCTAAGGCTCGTATCGCCGCTAAGCGTGCCCGTGAAGTGACACGTAAGAAGTCAGGTCTTGAAATTTCTAACCTTCCAGGGAAGTTGGCAGACTGTTCATCAAATAATGCTGAAATGAATGAACTTTTCATCGTCGAAGGGGACTCAGCCGGTGGTTCTGCTAAGTCAGGTCGTAACCGTGAATTCCAAGCTATTCTGCCAATTCGAGGTAAGATTTTGAACGTTGAAAAGGCTAGCATGGATAAGATTCTAGCCAATGAAGAAATTCGTTCTCTCTTCACAGCAATGGGAACAGGTTTTGGAGCTGAATTTGATGTCAGTAAGGCACGTTATCACAAGTTGGTCATCATGACCGATGCCGATGTCGATGGGGCTCACATCCGTACCTTGCTTCTGACTTTGATTTACCGCTTTATGCGTCCAGTCTTGGAAGCAGGCTATGTCTACATCGCTCAACCACCAATTTATGGGGTTAAGGTTGGTTCTGAGATTAAAGAATATATCCAACCTGGTGCCGATCAAGAAGACAAATTGCGTGCTGCTCTTGAAAAGTATAGTGTGGGACGTTCAAAACCTACGGTACAACGTTATAAAGGTTTGGGTGAAATGGATGACCACCAACTTTGGGAAACAACCATGGACCCTGAAAATCGTTTGATGGCACGTGTTTCTGTGGATGATGCTGCAGAAGCAGATAAGATTTTCGATATGTTGATGGGAGACAAGGTTGAACCTCGCCGCGAATTTATCGAAGAAAATGCCGTTTACAGTACTCTAGATATCTAATATTCTTTTAGAAAAGGGTGCAATGCTAGGATAACTATGATATAATCGTAATGTTATTCTACATTTATGAACATAATAGACGATTAAGGAGAAACTATGTCTAGCGGAATTGTTTTACTGATTGTAGTGGTAGTTATGCTCGTAATTATCGCTTACTTAGTCGGTATTCTTATTAGAAAACGAAATGATTCGCGGATTGCAGAGCTTGAAGAACGCAAGCAAAAATTGTTTGACTTGCCAGTTAATGAAGAGATTGAAGAAGTCAAAAAGCTTCACTTGATTGGACAAAGTCAAACAACCTTCCGTGAATGGAACCAGAAATGGATAGATATCTCAACAAATTCATTCGCAGATATTGAAAATCATATTTTTGAAGCTGAAAATATGAACGATACCTTCCATTTCTTCAAGGCTAGTGGTGAAATCAATAATATTGAGAGTCAGTTGGATCTTGTGGAAGAAGACATCAAGTCTATCCGCGAGGCGCTCTCAACCTTGAAAGAACAAGAAGAAAAGAATAGTGCTCGTGTTAAGCATGCACTAGACTTGTACGAAGAGTTGCAAAACTCAATCGAGGAAAACTCTGATAATTTCGGTTCTACCATGACCGAAATCAATAAACAGCTTAAAAACATTGAAGCTGAATTTGCAGAATTCGTGACGCTTAACTCATCAGGTGACCCTGTTGAGGCCTCAAGCATCTTGGATCGTGCAGAAGAGCACACCATCGCATTGGGTCAAATTTCAGAGAAGATTCCTGCTATTGTAGCTAAGTTGGAAGATGATTTCCCAGATCAGTTGGATGATTTGGAGTCTGGCTACCGCAAGTTGATTGAGCAAAATTATCACTTCCCTGAAAAAAATATCGAACGTCGCTTCCAAGAAATTCGCGAAGCTATCCGTTCAAACTCAAGTGAGTTGGTTTCTCTTGATTTGGACCGTGCGGAAGAAGAAAACGCTGAGATTCAAGAAAAAATTGACAACTTATATAGCATTTTCGAACGTGAAATTGCATCATACAAGGTTGTTATGCGTCAAAAGAAAATTTTGCCAGATTATCTTAAGCATGCTAAAGAAAACAACAAGAAACTTCAAGAAGAGCTTGAGCGTCTCATGTTGACTTATATCTTCGATGAAACCTATGCAGCAGATGTACGTAGCTTTGCATCTGATATCTCAGGTGTGGAGACAGCTGTGCTTCCAACCCTTGAAAACTTTGAAACTCAGGTGAAACCTTTCTCAGAACTTGAAAAGATCTTTGAAAAGAGTCTTAACACTTTGTCTGCTGTTGAAAACGGTCAGGTTGAGGTTTTTGAAAATCTTCAGGCTATTGAGAAAAACGAAGCTAAGGCACGTGAAGAACTTGATGTTTATGTTAATAAATTGCATGTTATCAAGCGTTACATGGAAAAACGTAACCTTCCAGGTATTCCTCAATCCTTCTTGAGTGTCTTCTTCTCAACAAGTGCTCAAATTGAGGCCCTTATGGATGAACTCAGCCGTGGACGTATCAATATCGATGCGGTAATGCGTTTGACAGAAACATCTAAAAATGCCATTGATCATTTGGAAGAGACTGCCTACTTGGTTGTTCAAAATGCAACCTTGACTGAGCAACTCTTGCAATACTCAAACCGCTACCGTTCGTTCGAACCTGCTGTTCAAAGTAGCTTTGAGCATGCGCTTAAATTGTTTGAAGTTGATCATGATTATGATGCATCTTTGGAAGAAATCTCTTACGCCTTGGAAACAGTTGAACCAGGTGTGACAGATCGTTTTGTATCATCTTACGAAAAGACTCGCGAACAAATTCGTATGTAAGTGAAAGATTCTGGGCTAAGGTCCAGAATTTTTTGTAAGATCCGTTTGTCATTTCATATTTTTAATAGATTTGGTAAAGTCTTATAAAGGTATCAAAGAATCGAGGTAATTATGTCAGAAGTTAAAGGTTTATTGGTTATGGACGTAGATTCAACCCTAGTCCAAGAAGAAGTTATCGATTTATTGGGAGAAGAAGCAGGCGTTGGTCAAGAAGTTGCTGAAATCACAGAGCGTGCCATGCGTGGAGAATTGGATTTTAGACAGGCCTTAAATGAGCGTGTAGCGACCCTCAAGGGATTGCCAGAGAGTATATTTGATAAGGTCTATGCTCGTATTCATTTCAACAAGGGAGCCAAGGAACTTGTGGATGAACTTCACGCCCGTGGCTTTAAGGTAGGCTTGGTTTCTGGAGGCTTCCATGAGACTGTGGATAGACTGGCAGCTGAAGCAGGGATCGATTATGTAAAGGCCAATCACCTAGAGGTAATTGATGGCGTCTTAACTGGTAAGGTTTATGGTGAGATTGTCACCAAAGATGTCAAGGTAGCTAAACTCAAAGATTGGGCAGCAGAAAATGGTCTCGAACTCTCGCAAACCATTGCTATGGGTGACGGTGCCAATGATTTGCCTATGATTAAGACAGCTGGCATTGGTATCGCCTTTTGTGCCAAACCAATTGTTCGTGAACAAGCTCCCTACCAAATCACAGAACCAGATTTGTATAAGGTAATCGAGATTTTGGATAAGGTTAAGAAATAGTAAATATAAAAAGAGTCCTTTGGATGATTCCAAGGGACTCTTTGTGCATCAAAAAAGCACCGAATCGGTGCCACTTTCTCAAGTTGAATACGGACCAAGCCTTATTTTAACTTTGCTGTATTGTTTCGAATGGTTTCGCTTCCCAATATATCGATTTTTGGTTGACTTCTTTTCCAACTCATCCTATCATAGAGGAGTCTAGTATTGAAATGAGGGAAGAGACATGTTATACGAATATCCGGCGATTTTTCACACGATTGAGGAAGGTTATCAAATTAGTTTTCCTGACTTTGGTCGTAGCATTAGGGCAGATTCTTTGCCTCTTGCCATGACGAAAGCATCTGTGTTTTTATCACATATTATAAAGGGCTATGGAGATAAGGATTTACCTGTGCCGACTGCGGTAAGTAGTATTCCTAATGAGGAAGAACTCGTCGTTTTGATTCAAACAGAGCTTGATTAAGACTAAAAAACTCTCGGAAGATTAATTCCCGAGAGTTTTAGGTTTTATTGGCCACATAGACGCCCAGGACGACTAAAATGCCTGCAAAAATTTGTAGCTGCGAGAAGGGTTCTCCTAAGACGACAACAGCAGCTAGAATTGAGATAATGGTCGAAATCCCAATAAAGGATGCTGTTCGGTTAACTCCGATATTTGCGATGGCAAAATTTGATAGCAGATAGCCCAGAACACTGCATCCCAAGCCTTGATAAAGGATGGTGATAGTGAATTTTGGATTGCTCACAGGGAGAAGTAAGAGCTCTTTCAAATCGCCTGCTAGAAAGCCTTGGCTGAGTGCGAAGAGTCCAAATGTCAGGCAACCACTGGCAAGCATAAAATAGGTAATCTCAAGGCTACTAAATTGACTGGCTCTTTCGACATCAACGCAATACAGGGAGTAGGAGACGACTGCTAGACCTAGAATCAAATAGCCTACAAGGGAGAAGTGGGTAGAACCGCCAGCAGCAAAGACAGCTATGATGATACCGATGAGGGTTGTGATGACACCGACCACCTGCCAACGGCTAGGCCATTCTTTTAAAATAAGGCTAGACATGATAAGGGCAACGACTGGGATACAGGCTAGGAAGGCTCCGCTTTCAGAAGCTGTCGTCATACGAATGCCAATCGTTTCGCAGATAAAATAGATAATCGGATTGAGAATGGCAATACGTGTCAGTGGTTTGAGATTTCTACCATTAATTTTTAGCCGACGTCGGCTGAATAGGAAATAGAGGTTGATAAAAAGGAAGGCGGTGACAAAGCGCCAAGAGATTAAAGCCAGGTCACTGACCTGTGCTGTAATAGATTTGGTAAAGATAAAACTGAGCCCAAAGAGAATCTCACAGGTCGCTGCAGCCAAGCATCCTAAGATAATTTTATTCTTCATTATCTCACCTCCTGAATTTGGATTTCCACGCCTATTATAGCACTTTCAGGAAGCGTTTACATCAATCTAAACCTAAAAAATAGACTAGCAGATTAGCTAGCCTATCTTATCTTATCTTATCTTATCTTATCTTATCTTATTAGTTACCAATTGAGACAGTTCCGTCTGAACCAACTTTGACATTTGTACCGTCTTGGCTATTAACTTCGACTGAGCCATCTTGACCAACTGTTGCGCTGTTACCTTCGCTATCGTTGGCTTCGACGGTATTATTGCCGTTTGTTTTTGCTGAGTTACCGTTTCCGTCGCTGACCTCAGTTGATCCGTCTTTGTTGACTTTTACTGAAGCACTTGAATCAGTTGAAGAAGATTTTTTGGTCACCTTACTTGATGATGGTGTTGAAGATGACGAGTCAGTTTTGTCTTTAGAGTTGCCACATGCTACTAAGGTCAACAAGGCAAGAACTGAGACAGAGGCTAAAGTTAATTTAGAAAATGTTTTCATAATAGTCTCCCTTTTTTCTTAGTAAATTCATTTTAAATGAATTACCATAATTTTAAAAGCGCTTCCAGTCGCTTTTACTCAACTGTAATCCCTTAGTAATGCCAGTGTTGTACAAGGCTAATCTATTGAAAAATAAGAGCTAAAAGCTCTTACGCTTTTTCTTCTTTTGATAGATATTTCAAAGCGTTCAGCTCGGTCCTTAAGGCTCTCTTTGTTATAATAATAAAAAAAGATTGAGGTGACATGATGTATCAAACAACAATTAAAGGTGACAAACGTTTCCATTCGCTTTCAGAGGGTTATGGAGCACCTGTGGAACTTTTTGGCTACACGGATGATGGGGAAACACCGATGAGCTTGGTGAATATTGCCTTGGCTTCCTGTGTGACCATGTGTCTACAGAGTTATTTTGCCAAGTATCAGGGAATCGAGGAGCTTGCTATTCAAGTTGATTCCAACTATGAAGAAGGGCATTTCACCCTTGCCATTCATTTACCTGAGAATCTGATTTTGGAAAATGAGCAAGAACTCTTGGCTTTTGTGGATAATTTTTGCCGAGTGAAGAAGCTTTTTCGTGAAGATATTCAGGTTGATATTAGCTTAGCCAAATAAGCTTATTATCCTTTATGAACTTCGTGTTATACTAGTAGATAAAGACGTATCATTTCACTAGGTGTGGAATGAGCAACAATAGGAGGGCTTGCTATGCAAGACAAACTACATGAAATCCGTGTGTTTGAGAATTTTCAAGAAGAACTATTTGAAACGGGACATGTCATCGTGACAACTAAGGTGGTTGAGAAGTCCCTGAATTATTTTGGTAATGCTCACGGAGGGTATTTGTTTACGCTTTGTGATCAGGTTGCAGGGCTTGTGGCCATTTCAACAGGCGACTATGCAGTGACGCTTCAGTCTAATATCAATTACCTCAAGGCAGGGCATTTGTCTGACCAACTCAAGATTGAAGGACTATGTGTTCATAATGGTAAGACGACTAAGGTGGTGGAAGTTGTTATTACTAATCAGGAAGAGAAAATTCTTACAAGGGCTACGTTTACCATGTATGTGACAGGCTCGGTCGAGGAATAGAAAAGGAGCGTTTATGTCAGATTTTCAAACCATGGATGACTTTGCGGTCTTTGTTAATGACTACCTGACACCAGACCAATTGAGCGTTCAAGCCTATTCTTATGCGTCAGACCAGCAGGAGCTCTCTCTTCTTGTGACCATTGATGATTACGAGATGATGTGTCGTTGGCATGCTGTCTGGACTTTTTCAGGGTTACACCAGGCCTTCTTTCAGTCTGTAATGGACTCGGCTAACAGCTTTTCTATTGATAGTGATAGCTTGGCTATGAAAGTGCGTTTAAGGGATCAAGAGCTCTTGTTTCAAGCAAAGGGGCTTGAAATGGTGGTTGTCGATTTGCCTGAGCCCCTTTTTCGTTTAGCTGATGTGTCTTTTAACGAAGGAGGAAAGCACTTTACCTACCTTTGTGAAGACCAAAGTGTTACAGCAGAAGATTGGGTTTTGGTTCCTATAGGTTCTGGTAATGCTGAAAAAGAAGCATTTGTAGAAAAGATTTCCTATGTCCTAGCGGATGAGGTTCCAGTTGAACTGACAAAACTGAAAAAGGTGATTCAAAAGCTAGATTTAGTAACCGTTCGTTATGATGTGAAGGTTGTTCGAAAGGGATTTTTGAGTTTTTCAGGGATGGTTTTTGAGGGCGAGGAACTAGGTAAGCCAACAGACTTTCTTTGGGTACCCTTTTTGGCAGAACAAGATGATTTGGCTGTTCCTACCTATGGTATTCGGATCAATGATGGCAGTCGCAAGACTTATGTAACGGCCTTGGCTGGTGAGGATGATAGTATGGAAATGATTGCTCTTGCACCAGCTACTTATGCGGTTTTTAAACTTAATGGGCCTGCAACAGCAGCTGTTTGGGAGAGTTTTCATTATGCTAAGAAACATTTTGAAATGATTAATCAGCCAACTGTAGAGGTTTATCCACCAGGGAATCGTCAGGCTGAAGATTATGAGATGGAAGTTTGGATTCCAATAAAGGAGGAAGTATAGATGCGTCTGGATAAGTTTTTGGTTGATTGTGGTGTTGGTAGTCGCAGTCAAGTCAAGACCTTTCTCAAAAAGAAGCAAGTGACCGTAAATGGTCAGGTGGAGACATCACCTAAGACTCAGATTGATGAGAATCAAGACCAGATTGCTTTTCAAGGTCAAGCATTAACACACGAGACCTTTGTTTACTATCTTTTAAATAAGCCTCAGGGTGTCATTTCAGCGACGGAGGATGCTCGTCACAAGACAGTGCTTGATTTACTGGATGATACAGCTAGACATAAGCAGGTCTTTCCTGTTGGACGTTTGGATATTGATACTCACGGTCTCCTGCTTTTGACCAATAATGGCGATTTAGCTCATGCAATGTTATCTCCCAAGAAACATGTTGATAAGATTTATCAGGCTAAGGTGGATGGTATCATGAATCAGGAGGATATCCTGGCTTTTGAAAAAGGGATTGAACTCAAAGACCATACTTGCCAACCGGCTAAACTAGAGATTCTATCAGTAGATAGGGCTACTGGGACTAGCCTGGTTCAGATTACCATTGCTGAAGGGAAATTCCATCAGGTTAAGCGTATGGTAGCTGCTTGTGGTAAGGAAGTGACAGAGTTACAACGCCTAAGTATGGGACCTTTATACCTGCCTAATGATTTAGAACTTGGTGCTTGGCGGCGTTTGACCGAGGAGGAGTTGGAAGCTTTAGCAGTTTTTGGAATTCCTTTGGCTTGAGCTAGTTAAGAGTTGCGAAATGGGCAGATTTTTGTTACTATTATTGTGAAATAATAGAAGAAAAAACGAGGTATATTCAAGTGGCATTTGGAGATAACGGACCACGTAAGAAATCATTTTTTGAACGTCTAACAGTATTGGTCGTTTTGATTATGCTATTAGTAACAGTTGGGGCATTGATTTTCCAAGCAGTCGCAGCTGTCCTTTAAGACGCTATCAAGCGTTTTTTTGTGTATGTCGGAAATTCTTTCGTTTGTGATTGAATTTGTACATGGCATACAAATCAGAAAGAGAGAAATAGAGATGAGTATGTTTTTAGATACAGCCAAGATTAGTGTCAAAGCTGGTCGTGGTGGTGACGGGATGGTTGCCTTCCGTCGTGAGAAATATGTACCCAATGGCGGTCCTTGGGGCGGTGACGGTGGTAAGGGTGGCTCAGTCATTTTCAAGGTTGACGAAGGTTTGCGTACCCTTATGGATTTTCGTTATAATCGTAAATTCAAGGCTAAGAATGGCGAAAAAGGGATGACCAAGGGAATGCACGGTCGAGGCGCTGAAGACCTCATCGTTAGCATCCCACCTGGTACAACGGTGCGTGATGCTGAGACAGGCAAGGTTATTACTGATATGGTTGAGGATGGCCAAGAGTTTGTCGTTGCTCACGGTGGACGTGGTGGACGTGGAAATATTCGTTTTGCGACACCTCGTAACCCTGCTCCCGAAATCGCTGAAAATGGTGAACCAGGTGAAGAACGTGAACTTCAATTGGAATTGAAGATTTTGGCTGATGTTGGTTTGGTTGGTTTCCCATCTGTTGGTAAATCAACAATCCTCAGTGTGGTAACCGCAGCAAAACCAAAGATTGGTGCCTATCACTTTACGACTATCGTTCCTAACTTGGGGATGGTTCGTACGAAGTCAGGTGAGAGCTTTGCCATGGCTGACCTTCCAGGATTGATTGAGGGGGCTAGCCAGGGTGTTGGTTTGGGAACACAGTTCCTTCGCCACATTGAGCGTACACGTGTTATCCTTCATGTGATTGATATGTCAGCGAGTGAAGGGCGTGATCCTTACGAGGATTATCTTCAAATTAACAAAGAGTTGGAAACTTACAACCTTCGCTTGATGGAACGTCCACAAATTATTGTGGCTAATAAGATGGACATGCCTGGGGCTGAGGAAAACTTGAAAGAGTTTAAGGAAAAATTGGCTGCTAACTATGATGAATTTGATGAGTTGCCACAAATTTTCCCAATTTCAAGTTTGGCTCACCAAGGTTTGGAAAATCTCTTGGAAGCTACTGCAGAATTGCTTGATGAGACAGATGAATTCTTGCTCTATAGCGAAGACGATATGGAACAAGAAGAAGTGTACTACGGCTTTAACGAGGATGAACGTCCATTTGAAATTAGCCGTGATGACGATGCTTCATGGGTACTTTCTGGTGAGAAACTTGAAAAACTCTTTGTCATGACTAACATGGAACGTGACGAATCTATCATGAAATTTGCACGTCAATTGCGTGGTATGGGAGTTGATGAAGCGCTTCGTGAACGTGGTGCTAAGGATGGCGATATCGTTCGTATTGGTAACTTCGAATTTGAGTTTGTGGATTGACGTTGAAAGACTCTCTAAGTGCCAAGCACTTGATAGTCTACGACAGCCGCTATGGCGGACTGCCTATCAACCTCACTAACTGCGCAAAGTCGGTATAATCGACCGACTTTCCTTCGTGTCGTGACCATGAAAGACTCTCTAAGTGCCAAGCACTTGCTAGTCTACGGCAGCCGCTATGGCGGACTGTCTATCAACCTCACTAACCGCGTAAAGTCGGTATAATCGACCGACTTTCCTTCGTGTCGTGACTATGAAAGACTCTCTAAGTGCCAAGCACTTGATAGTCTACGGCAGCCGCTATAGCGGACTGCCTATCAACCTCACTAACTACGTAAAGTCGGTATAATCGACCGACTTTCCTTCGTGTCGTAACCGAAGCAAGACTCTCTAAGTGCTGAAGCACAAGATAGTCTACGGCAGCCGCTATGGCGGACTGCCTATCAACCTTACTAACTGTGTGAAGTCGGCGAATTTAAAAATATTGAAATAAGAGGTTTACAATGGGAGATAAACCGATATCCTTTAGGGATAAAGATGGAAATTTTGTTTCTGCGGCCGATGTTTGGAATCCAAAGAAACTTGAAGAACTCTTTACGCGCTTAAATCCTAACCGAAAACTCCGTCTTGAGCGTGAACGCTTGGCAAGGGAAGAAGCAGCAAAACACCCTGAACTAAATGAAGAAACAGAGCAAGTCTAGCACTTGCTCTGTTTTTCTTATCCAAAATGGTAATCAAAAACAGCTACTCTAGCAAGAGTAACTGTTTTGATAATTAGGCGTTTAGAACCTTGTCCAAGAATTCTTTCAAACGTGGGTGTTGTGGGTTATCAAAGATTTGATCTGGAGTACCATCTTCGAGGAACTCACCGTCCGCAGTAAAGATTACTCGGTTGGCAACTTGACGAGCAAATCCCATTTCGTGAGTAACGATAATCATGGTCATACCTTGCTCTGCCAATTCTTTCATAACGTTAAGAACGTCTCCGACCATTTCAGGGTCAAGGGCAGAAGTCGGTTCGTCAAAGAGCATGATATCAGGATTCATTGCCAAACCACGTGCAATCGCCACACGTTGTTTTTGTCCACCTGACAAGCTATCTGGCATTGCATCTGCCTTGTCAGCAAGTCCAACACGATCAAGAAGATCCATAGCTAATTTATCAGCTTCTTCCTTGTTCATACGTCCGAGTTCAACAGGTGCAAATGTCACGTTTTCAAGGACTGTCATGTGTGGGAAGAGGTTGAAATGTTGGAAGACCATCCCGATATTTTCTCGGGCTTTGTCAAGGTCTGTCTTTGGATCTGATAATTCATAGCCATCAACGACTACTTTACCAGATGTCACTGTTTCAAGTAGGTTAAGCGTACGAAGGAAGGTTGATTTACCTGAACCTGAAGGACCGATGATACATACAACGTCACCTTCGTAGAATTTGGCGTCAATGCCTTTAAGGACTTCATTGTCGCCGTATGATTTGTGCAAGTCCTGCACATCGATTTTCAATTCAGCCATTATTTAAGTCTCTTTTCTAGTCGTTTAGCCAATTTCGTCAAGCATGTGATGATGACCAAGTAAAGGATGGCCAAGATCGCATACATACGGAATGATTGGTAGTTACGAGCAATGATGATTTTACCAGTTTGGAAGAGTTCAACCAAACCGATAGCTGATACGATAGTCGTATCTTTCAATGAGATAACAAATTGGTTGATGAAGTTTGGCAACATCAAGCGAACCGCTTGTGGCAAGATAACCTTACGCATTGTTGTATTGTAAGGGACACCCAAGCTTCGGCTAGCTTCCATCTGACCAATAGGAACAGCTTCGATACCACCACGTACAATTTCGGCAATATAAGCACCACCGTTAAGTGAGAGGGCAATTGTCGCTGCCACAAAGTCATTGATTGGTGATTGGTGACCAGTGATATTTTCAATTAAGTTAGGAATACCCCAGTAGATGAAGGCTGCAACGATCATCAATGGGATACCACGGACCACGTCAACAAAGACTTGAGAAATCACGCGGAGTGTCTTGTTTGGTGCAACTGCCATCATACCGAAGATAACACCGATAATCATGGCAATAGCAAATGAAAGAAGGGTCAATCCAAGGGTAATTCCAAGACCTTGGAGAAGTTGTTTGTAGTTGTTTTTAATCAAGCCTACGATGGTTGTTTCATCGGTAGCTTTTTTCGAGCTTCCTTCTTTTGATTTGTTGCTATCGAGGTATTTATTGATAATCCTATCGTAAGTACCATCTTTAACGATAGCAGCCAAACCATTGTTGAACATCTCAATCAACTCAGGATTAGCACCTTTTTTAACGGCAAAGCCGACTTCACCAGTGGCAATACCTTCGATTGGTGTTGTAAAGTTACGTCCCTGTTGGATAGCGTATAGAAGAACGGCTTCGTCATCCATAAGAGCATCGATTGAACCAGAGTTCAAGCTGTCGTACATAGTAGAAGCTTCATCGTAAGCACGAACAGTAAAGCCATACTCACCAGCGTGGTCTTCCAACCATGAGTATGATGATGTACCATTCTTAGCTCCTACAGTCTTACCTTTAAGATCCTTG
This sequence comes from Streptococcus sp. 17.1, assembly GCF_016648655.1. Classification (NCBI taxonomy): domain Bacteria; kingdom Bacillati; phylum Bacillota; class Bacilli; order Lactobacillales; family Streptococcaceae; genus Streptococcus; species Streptococcus sp. 17.1. The sequence goes on along the minus strand of NZ_JACLQM010000003.1, from coordinate 101,249 downwards.
TAAGATTTAACCTTACTTCCTTTAGCTACAGCCAAACGAATGTTTGATGTGTAGTAAGGATCAGAAAAGTCAAAGATTTGTTTACGAGCATCAGTGATGGTCATACCAGCCAATACGGCATCAGCTTGGCTAGATTGTACAGCATTAAGTGATGCATCGAAACCAGGGTTTGTCAATTTGACATTGAAACCTTGGTTTTTAGCAATGGCATTGATGATATCGACATCGATACCTACATATTTACCTGAACCATTTTGGTATTCAAATGGAGCAAAAGATGAGTCCATTGAGATAGTGTAGGTTTCCTTAACAGGAGTGGCTTTTGCGTTAGCATCACCAGTCAATTTAAGATCTGCTGAAGGTTTTGATGAAGAAGATTTTTCTGAGTCACCCAACCATTTGTTCATGATTTTGTCGTAGGTGCCGTCTTTCTTCATTTCCTTAAGAGCTTCGTTGAAGTCTTTGATAAGATTTTCGTGTTTTCCGCCTTTTTTAACAGCGAAAGCGAAGCTACCGATAGATTCAGGCTTAATGTTGATAGCGTAGTCTTTTCCTTGACCAATAGCGTATTTAACAACTGGTGTGTCGTCCATAGCTGCGTCAACAGAACCAGAATCCAAGCTATTGTTCATCAAGTCGCTAGTGTCAAAAGTTTTAACTGTAAAACCATATTTGCTAGCGTTTTTATCAAGCCAAGTTTGAGCAGCAGTACCGTTTTTAACACCGACTGTTTTACCCTTCAATTGTTTGTAGTCGCTGACTTTGTCGCTGCTACGTGTATAGATAACAATTGAAGTGTCGTAATAAGTGTCTGAGAAAGTGAAGACCTTCTTACGTGCGTCGGTAACAGTAGTACCGGCCATTAGGGCGTCTGCTTGGCCTGATTGAACAGCGTTAACAGCTGCATCGAAACCAGGGAAGGTTTGGTTAACATCCCAATTTTTACGTTTGGCAACTTCGTTGATGATATCAACGTCGATACCTTTGTAGGTCTGATCAGAATCTTTGAATTCAAATGGGGCATAGGCTGTGTCTGAAACGACTGAAATTGTTTCAGCAGATACCTTAACTCCGAAAACAAAGAAAACTGACATGGCACTCAAGAAGAGTGTCAGAAGTTTTTTCTTCATTATAAAAAGTCTCCTTTATAAAATACCTTCCTATTCTATCAAAAAAAGGTCTTGTTATCAAACTTCTTGGAGTTCGATGTTAGGAAATGTAACAAGGTTCGTTAGCTATGAGAGCTATCTGAGAAGAAGTTGACAAGCTTGTGTCAATTAGTTACACTGTAATCGAATACATGTAAGATTTGTTACAGGAGCTAAAAAATGAAGAAACGTATGCTTGAGAAATATACTAGCCGATATGATAAAGTTCCAAGTTGGCTGATGATTATGCTGTCCTGTTTTATTGCCTTTGGTTATGTCCTTGTAGGTGGATTTCTATCAGGGATTGTTGTGGGAATTCCAATGGCGATTGTTCTTTCTTTCTTAGTATTAAATGGTAACATTCAGTTCCAGGATATAAATACGATTTCCTATAAGATGTTTTCAAACATGTATTTTCAGTTGGGAACATTTGCCTTTACTGCCTTAGTTATCTTTTTCTGGGTTAAAGTTGTTGAAAAACGTCCCATTCGTACACTTGGATTTTTCAAGGGTCATATTTGGTTGAACTTGCTTAAGGGCTGGGGGCTTGGGACTCTACTCTTGTTAGTTAGTTTCTTTGGGACTTATTTACTTGGAGGGTTAGAATTTGTAAAAGTAGACTTTTCTCAGAGAACCCTCTTATATATATTATCCCTAATCCCCTTCTGGTTTATCCAAGGCGGAACCGAGGAACTGGTGACACGTGGTTGGTTACTTCAGACGGTGACTAATAAATTGAACCTTTCTTGGGGAATTGCTATTTCAAGTTCTTTCTTTTCAATATTACACCTAGGAAATCAAGGTGTTACCGCCTTGTCTCTAATCAGTATTGTTCTAGTAGGGGTTCTCATGGCTCTTTACATGCTCAAGACAGATAATATCTGGGGTGTCGCTGCCTTTCACGGTGCTTGGAACTTCGCGCAAGGGAATCTAGTTGGCGTGGCAGTTAGTGGGCAGAATGCAGGCGGTAGCTTATTGCACTTTCAGGCCAGGTCAGGCGTGCCTGATTGGTTATCAGGTGGAGCCTTTGGTCTGGAAGGGAATATCGTTACCTGTCTCGTTCTCTTGGTAGTGATTATTATCCTTCGTCTACAATTGAAAAAAGAAAACTTTTAAGGCTGAGTTCAAAGACTCGGTCTTTTTACTTCTGTGTTAAAATAGAAGAAAGTTTGGAAAAGGGGAAGAGATGAGAGTTAGACTTGAGCGAGGTATGATTTGTGTTCAAATTGTCTATGGACTTATATTTCTTGTCGCTTCCACCGGTCTATTCTGCTGGTTTCTTATAGATGATTATCGTTTTGGGAACTTTGTAGATAATTGTGTTGCCTTCTTCATTTTACTAATATTTCTTCATGCTCTGACTAATTTAGTTGACGGTATTGTGAGACTTAAGGGTCATAAAAAAATTTTGGAAATTAACAATGATACCTTTATTTATTATGGAAGGTTATGTGGACGAGTAACCTTTGAGATTCCGCTGTCTGAGATTGACTTGGTTATGAAGGATTGGTCAACGCCAATGGATGATGCCAAACACTCGTCGACTATATACTATATTCTAAAACGTATCGATGATTTCGGAAATATAAGGTCTTGGGAAAGGCAGAGATATAGAGTTTTATACATTTTTTTCAATGATAGTAAAACGGCCTTGAAATATGATAAAAAACTTGGTTTTCAGACAAGAAAAAAGCGAAAATACGTTGCTGAGACAAAAATGATTCACATTCCTATCGCAGAAGGAGAATTTTTCTCCGACCAAGAGATGAATGATTACATAAATGAAAGGAAAAACCATGATAGATAGAAAAGAAGACAACCAATTTCATTTGGTTTCTAAATATGAACCTTCTGGGGATCAACCTCAGGCCATCGAAGCCTTGGTGGACAATATTGAAGGTGGTGAGAAAGCTCAAATCCTAAAGGGGGCGACAGGGACAGGTAAGACCTATACCATGAGTCAGGTCATTCAGCGCGTCAATAAACCAACCTTGGTTATCGCCCACAATAAAACTTTGGCAGGTCAGCTTTATGGAGAGTTCAAGGAGTTTTTCCCAGACAATGCTGTAGAATACTTCGTTTCCTACTATGATTTCTATCAGCCAGAGGCCTATGTACCGTCATCGGATACCTATATCGAAAAAGATAGCTCTGTAAATGATGAAATTGATAAGCTACGACACTCAGCAACCTCGGCCCTCCTCGAACGTAATGATGTTATCGTTGTAGCTTCCGTTTCTTGTATTTATGGTTTGGGTTCGCCTAAGGAATATGCCGATTCAGCGGTTAGCCTTCGTCCAAGCCAAGAAATTTCTCGAGATAAGTTGCTCAATGACCTAGTTGATATCCAGTTTGAGCGAAATGACATTGATTTCCAACGTGGAAAATTCCGTGTACGCGGTGATGTGGTCGAGATTTTCCCTGCCAGCCGTGATGAGCACGCCTTTCGTGTCGAATTTTTCGGTGATGAGATTGACCGCATCTGTGAGATTGAGAGTTTGACAGGACGCAATCTCGGTGAGGTCGAGCACCTTGTTCTTTTCCCGGCGACTCACTTTATGACTAATGAAGAGCATATGGAAGAGGCCATCAAGAATATTATGGAAGAGATGGAAGCTCAAGTTAAACAATTTGAAGCTGAGGGTAAGCTCATCGAGGCTCAACGTATCCGCCAAAGGACAGAATACGATGTTGAAATGCTTCGTGAGATGGGCTACACAAATGGTGTTGAAAACTATTCACGACACATGGATGGGCGAAAAGAGGGCGAGCCACCGTTCACCTTGCTTGATTTCTTCCCAGAAGATTTCCTCATCATGATTGATGAAAGTCACATGACAATGGGTCAGATTAAGGGAATGTATAACGGGGACCAAGCTCGTAAGAAGATGTTGGTTGATTACGGTTTCCGTTTGCCATCGGCGCTTGATAACCGTCCCCTCCGACGCGAGGAGTTCGAGAGTCATGTGCATCAGATTGTCTATGTTTCTGCTACCCCAGGCGACTATGAGATGGAACAGACCGAGACTGTGGTTGAGCAAATCATCCGTCCGACAGGGCTTCTTGATCCAGAAGTCGAAGTTCGTCCAACTATGGGTCAAATGGATGACCTCCTTGGTGAAATTAATGCCCGTACTGAAAAAGGCGAGCGTGTCTTTGTAACAACTTTGACTAAGAAGATGGCTGAAGACTTGACTGACTATCTCAAGGAAATGGGTGTCAAGGTCAAATACATGCACTCTGACATTAAGACTCTAGAGCGTACTGAGATTATCCGTGACCTACGTTTGGGTGTCTTTGATGTTCTTATCGGTATTAACCTTCTTCGTGAGGGAATTGACGTTCCTGAAGTTAGTCTGGTTGCTATTTTGGATGCTGATAAGGAAGGCTTCCTTCGTAATGAACGTGGACTTATCCAAACAATCGGACGTGCTGCCCGAAATAGTGAGGGGCACGTTATCATGTATGCGGATAAGATTACAGAGTCTATGCAGAAGGCCATGGATGAAACAGCTCGTCGTCGTGAAATCCAGATAGCCTATAATAAGGAGCATGGCATTGTTCCACAAACGATTAAGAAAGAAATTCGTGACCTTATTTCTATTACCAAGGCTAATGAAGCAGAAGTGGCAGAGGATAGTGTGGACTACAGTGCCATGAACAAGAAAGAACGTCAAGAAGCCATCAAGAAACTCCAAAAACAAATGCATGAAGCAGCAGAACTGCTTGACTTTGAATTGGCAGCTCAAATTCGTGACATGGTGTTAGAACTGAAGAGTATGGATTAGAAGTCCTAAACGTTAGGTTAATGCTTTAGCAAGATGTGCTAGCAAAAAAGGAGGCAACATTGAATTTAAGTTGGTTTAAGACAATCTGTCTTTTTATACCAGGTTTGGGGATTTCTTTACTGGCTTATGTTTATTTCCCCACTTTGTATAGAAGTTGAATACTGTTTCCGTTTGAGTGTAACTTTCTTCTATGGCCCATCCTGTTTCTTATCCATAAGCACCAGAGAAAAATGACGGCTTTCTTGTGTTTAAATTTGAACCTCTTTGTGTTTCTAACGCATGCTATAGAAGGTATAAAAATTGAAACAGGGGGAGAGTGGGAGAATTATACGCAAATTATTTTTGAGCCCCTGTGGACGATAAGAAGAGAACTTGTTTGGATATCAATATTTGGTTATGTATTCTTTATAGTTTTGTATGCTGCTCTTTATCTTTATTTACGACAAAATGATTGATTGTCATGGTTTTATTTGATTACTTACTAGAAAGGAACTATATGTCACGTTCACAAGCAACTATTCTGACCAATATGTGTCTCATCGAAGATGGTCATGGACATATTGTCATGCAAATCCGCGATCCCAAGCGTTATTCTTGGTCGGGAGCTGCCTTGCCAGGTGGTCATATCGAAGCACACGAGGGGCTAGTTGAGTCAGTTATCCGTGAGGTCAAGGAAGAAACTGGCTTGACCATCAGAAATCCTAAGCTAGTTGGTATGAAACATTGGTACACGACAGATGACGAGCGTTATCTGGTGTTCCTCTATAGAACTTCAGACTTTGAAGGAGACATTCATTCGACAGTAGAGGGAGAAGTCCGTTGGGTTGCTCGAGAGGATGTACCTAACATGGATCTAGCCTATGATATGCTCAACCTCCTGCGAGTGTTTGAAGAGGATCAACTTTCCGAGCTTTTCTATCGTGAGCGTCTTGAAAATGACTTTATCCGAGAATTTTGGTAAAAAAATGAACTATTTATTCAAATGAATGAATAGTTTTTTTGTCTTTAAAAACAGATAGAAAGCTTAAAATAAACGATTTTCAGATTTTGTAGCGATAATAAAATTAATAAAAATGAAAATTTTAATCAATAAAAGTTCATTTTTCATTGACAAATGCATAATAATACATTATTATACTTATATAAGTTAATAAATATAGAAAAGAGATTGATTATGAAAACATGGAAAAAACTTTTGTTGGGATTTGCAGGGATCTTTGCTTTGACGACTTTAGCAGCTTGTTCTTCGTCGAAGGACACTTTGGAAAAGGTACAAGATAAAGGAACTTTGACAGTTGCTCTTAATCCACACTTTGCTCCTTTTGAATTCAAGACAATCCAAAATGGTAAGGATACGATTGTTGGGGCAGATGTCGAAATTGCTAAGGCTATTGCAGATGAGCTTGGTGTAAAAGTCAAATTTTCTGAAATGTCTTTTGATAATGTCTTAGCCAATGTTCAATCTGGTAAGGCAGACATCGCCATTTCCGGAATCTCAGCTACTGAAGAACGTCAGAAAATCTTTGATTTCTCAGATACCTACTATGAGTCTGAAACGGTTCTTGTTGTCAAAAAAGATGCGACAGGAACTTACAAACAAACAGGTGATTTTGCTAAAAAATCTGTAGCTGTTCAAAAAGGTTCTATTCAAGAAAACATCGCCAAAGCCAACTTGTCAGATGCTAATGTGGTATCCTTGGCACAGCCTGGTGAAGCTATCAATGAATTGAAATCTGGTCAAGTTGAAGGAGTAGTTCTTGAAAAAGCCATTGCACAAGGTTATGTAGACCAAAATAGTGACTTAGCTGTGTCAGACATTGCGCTCAAGTCTGATTCAAAAGATGCCTATGCTGTCGCAATGCCTAAAGGAAGCGATAAGCTAAAAGCAAAGGTTAATAAGGTTATCGCTAAACTCAAAAAAGAAGGTAAGATTGACAGCTATGTTAAAGATGCCTATGCTCTTTCACTTAAGAGTTCTACTAAATAAGGGGTTATTATATGAAGAAATTTTGGTTTATCCTTACAGCTCTAGTCGCCACGTGCTTTCTAGTTGCTTGTAGTGGAAGTCAGGGAGTAAGTCCCAAAACGATTAAGGAAAAGAAAAAAATTGTCGTGGCAACAGAATCTGAATTTGCGCCTTTTGAGTTTAAATCATTGGTTAACGGCAAAGATACGCTGGTTGGAGCAGATATCGAATTGGCCAAAGCTATCGGTGAAAAACTCGGTGTAAAGGTTGAATTTTCCGTGATGTCTTTTGATAATGTTCTTGCTAACGTACAAAGTGGTAAAGCCGATATCGCCATTGCAGGGATTTCGGTGACTGACGAACGTAAGAAAGTTTATGATTTTTCAGACAGCTACTATACGTCAGAAAATGTAGTGATTGTCAAAAAAGACAAGGTAAATGACTACACAAGCACTGATAGTCTCGCAAAACAAACGGTCGGTACGCAAAAAGGGTCTGTCCAAGAAACCGTTGCTAAGAAACAAATCCCTAAGGCAAGTGTCGTATCACTAACTTCAAATGGTGAAATGATTAACGAACTCAAGTCAGGTCAGCTTCAAGCAGTTGTACTTGAGAAGGCGATTGCAGAAGGTTATATCGCTCAAAATGATGATTTAACCCTTGCCAACTTTAACCTCAAGTCAGATGGCACAGATGCTTATGCCGTCGCAACACGTAAGGGTTCAGATGACTTGCTTAAAGAAATCAATGCCGTCATCAAAGAGACTAAGGACTCTGGAAAATTTGACCAATGGTTGAAAGAAGCATCAACCTACAAACAAAGTAAGTAAATTTAAAACTCCCGAGCACCTGAAACGAGTACAATTTAGGTGCTTTCATCAACAGTGAAAAGTCTCGTTTGGTTCTCGCTTTACTCACTTAAGGGGAGCCTCTAAAAATTCTTAAATCTAAATGGGGCAATACCCCATTTTTTATTGAATTCTCTGCTAAAAACAGTTATTATCAAAGTAGGTAAGTCTGTTCAAATAGACAAATGACATCGTATAGAGTGCTTAAGAAAAGCAAGGAGAAACTATGAAGCTACCACGTTTTGGTGTTGAAGAATGGCTTAATGTCCATGAGAAATCTGCCATTTATGATATCGCAGGAGTTTCAATTAAGGCCCTCACAATGGGAGAATTGTTTGACCTATCAGGTCTTGATAAGGACGCCTTTTTTGCCCAATTACTAAAGAAAAAGATGGATTACGGCTGGATTGAAGGTTCACCAGAGTTCAAAACTCAGGTAGCTAGCTTATACAAGAACATGCCAGTTGATAACATCCTCCAAACCAACGGAGCTACAGGAGCTACTATGTTGGCACTCTATGCTCTCGTTGAGCCTGAGGACCATGTCATCTCCATGTATCCAACCTATCAACAGCTCTATGACATTCCTAAGTCACTAGGAGCAGAAGTGGATCTCTGGGAAGTTGAGGAGGACAAGGGCTGGTTGCCTGATTTGGAGCAACTACGTCGTCTGATTCGTCCCAATACCAAGATGATTTGCATTAACAATGCTAATAATCCGACCGGTGCCCTTATGGATGCTGCTTACCTTGAGGACCTAGTGGCTATCGCCAAAGAAGTGGGTGCCTATATCTTCTCAGATGAGGTCTATCGCAGTTTTGACCAGCCTGCACCTTCTATTGTTGATTTATATGAAAAGGGAATTGCGGTCAACAGTCTTTCAAAGACCTATTCGATTCCTGGTATTCGAGTTGGTTGGGTAGCTTCTAATACTGAGGTGGCAGACATTCTGCGGGACTACCGCGATTACACAATGATTTGTGCCGGTGTCTTCGACGATATGGTGGCTACCCTTGTCCTGGAAAATAAAGAAGCTATCCTAGAACGTAATCGTCAGATTGTAGAGGAAAATCTAGCCATCATGGATGCTTGGATTGTCAAAGAACCTAAGGCGTCATGGATTAGACCTGCCAGTGTTTCCACCTCTTTCGTCAAATTAGATGTCAATCGTCCTATCGAAGATTTTGCCTTAGAGCTTCTTCAAGACTATGGTGTTCTTGTGGTTCCGGGTAACCGTTTTGACAAGGAGTCACATGTCCGCATCGGTTATTGCTGTGACAAGGAAGTTCTTCAAAAAGGCTTGGAAAAACTGTCGCAATTTCTTAATAAATGTTGACAATACCACTAATTTTAAGTAAAATAAACGAGCAAAAATTATATTTATACAGGAGTTTCTTATGAAAAAACTATTCCTTGGAGCTATGGCTCTCCTTGCTGCTGTTACTTTGGTAGCTTGTGGGTCAAAAAAAGATGCTTACGAATCTATTAAAGAAAATAAAAAACTTGTCGTAGCAGTTAGCCCAGACTATGCACCGTTTGAGTTCAAAACTTTGGTCGACGGTAAAGACCAAGTTGTTGGTTCAGACATCAAGTTGGCACAAGCTATCGCTGATGAACTTGGGGTAAAACTCGAAGTAACAACAATGAGCTTCGATAATGTCCTTTCAAGTCTTCAATCAGGTAAAGCTGATCTCGCTATCTCAGGTATCTCAGTAACAGCTGAACGTAAGAAAACTTTCGATTTCTCAGATCCTTACTACGAAACACAAAATGCTATCATCGTTCGTAAAGATCAAGAATCAACTTACTCAAGCCTAGATGCTTTCAAAGGTAAAAAAGTTGCTGTTCAAAAAGGTACCATTGAAGAAGGTCTTGCTAAGAAACAATTGAAAGATTCAACAGTCGTATCACTTACAGCAATGGGTGAAGCCATTAACGAAGTTAAATCTGGCCAAGTTGATGCTGTTGACCTTGAAAAACCAGTAGCAGAAGGTTACGTGGCACAAAATCCAGATTTGGCTTTGGCAAGTGTTGCCCTCAAAGTTGACGATGGTGATGCTAAAGCTGTCGCTATGGCTAAAGGTAATGACAAATTGAAAGAAGCAGTAAACAAGGTTATCAAGAAATTGAAAGATAATGGTACTTATGACGAGTACATCAAGGATGCTTCTAAATACACAGCAGTTGAATAAAAGAGTAACTAGAGGGTGTTCCCTCTAGTTTTTTTGTATGGCAAATCATCTGATGAATCATTATGAAATATAGAAAATAGGGATGATGTCAAAAATTCTCAAACTTAAAAGATATTTCTTGACAGAAAAAGACGAGTCTTGTATACTTGAATAGAACGTGTAAAATGTTACATTATCTTGAGGAGGTGAATTCAATGTCAAAAACAGTAGTACGTAAAAACGAATCACTTGACGACGCTCTTCGTCGTTTCAAACGTTCTGTGACTAAAGCTGGTACTCTTCAAGAGGCTCGTAAACGTGAACATTACGAAAAACCTTCTGTAAAACGTAAACGTAAATCAGAGGCAGCTCGCAAACGTAAAAAATTCTAATTAAGAATGAAATTAACAGAGAAAAGCTTGAGTTTACTCAAGTTTTTTCTTTTTCCTAGTATAGATAAACAGTTGGTATTCGCGAGATATAAAAAATAAGACGTCTGATAGTTCAGGCGTCTTAAGTTTCATATGTCTTTAGTTGAACAAATAAAAATTATTTGTTTGCAAGAAGATCGCGGATTTCAGCAAGCAATTCTTCTTGTGATGGACCTGCTGCTTCAGCAGCATCCTCAGCTTCTTTTTTGCTAAGAGCTGTTGCTTTGCTAGCAGCTTTAACAACGAAGAAGAGAGTAGTACCAACGATGATGAAGTTGATAACTGCGCTCAAGAAGCTACCGTATGCGATACCGTTCCATGACAATTTAGAAAGGTTCTCAACGTTAGCGGCCTTAACAACTGGGTTAAGGATAAGTGGTGTGATGATATCACCAACAAGTGAAGTGATAATAGCGTTGAAAGCAGCCCCCATAACAACGGCTACAGCAAGATCAAGGACGTTACCCTTGAACAAAAAGTCTTTAAGTTCTTTAATCATTTTGACAATAAATCCTTTCTTTTATTTACTTTTAATAGTTTATCCGATTTTGTAAATCTTGACAAGAGATTTGCTCATGAAAAATTGATTTTATTTTACTTTCATTTTTCATCGTGTTATAATTAGGGGTAATGCAATTATGGTAAGATAGGGGGCGATTAGATGGTGATTGATAAAGCTTTAATAGAAGATATTAAGAGCAGTACCAACATCGTCGACGTGATTGGCGAAGTTGTCAGTCTTAATCGTGCAGGTCGCAATTACCTAGGTCTCTGCCCCTTCCATAAGGAGAAAACCCCCTCATTTAATGTTATTGAGGACAGACAGTTTTACCATTGTTTTGGTTGCGGAAAGTCTGGGGATGTCTTTAAATTTTTAGAGGAATACCGTCAGATTTCTTTCCAAGAAAGTGTCAAGGTTCTGGCAGACCGCTTAGGTATTGCAGTTACGATAGACGCACCAAGACAGGCTCAGCAGCAGAATTCTCCTAATCAAGCTTTCTATGATCTTCATGAGGATGCGCTGAAGTTTTATCACGCTGTTCTGATGACGACCAAGATAGGAGAAGCAGCGCGTGCCTACCTCTATGAGCGTGGTATGACTGACGATTTACTTAAGACCTTCCAGATTGGTCTAGCCCCTGACGAACCAGATTATCTCTATCAGTCTGTATCAAAAAAATATGACGAAGAGGTGCTGACAGAATCAGGTCTTTTTAATCTTTCTGAAAGTAATCGTCTTTTCGATACTTTTAAAAATCGAATTATGTTTCCACTCAAAAATGAGTTTGGAAAGACCATCGGTTTTTCAGGGCGTGTTTGGACTAAGCGAGATATTGAAAAAGGACAAGCCAAGTACAAAAATACAAGGGCTACCCGTATTTTCAATAAATCCTATGAACTCTACCACCTCGATCAGGCTAAGCCAGTCATTCAGAAGACCCATGAGGTCTATCTGATGGAGGGGTTCATGGATGTCATTGCTGCCTATAGGGCTGGGCATATTAATGCTGTGGCTTCTATGGGGACGGCCTTGACCCCTGAACATGTCAATCGTCTGCGTAAACTCACCAAGAAAATTGTTCTGACCTATGATGGTGATAAGGCTGGGCAAAATGCGATTGCCAAGTCTCTTGAGCTTTTATCGGATTTTCAAGTCGATATTGTTAAAATTCCAGACAATATGGACCCTGATGAATATCTACAGAAAACATCCGAAGAGGCTTTGGGGAAACTCTTGGTCGAGTCCCGCATTTCAGATGTGGAATTTTGGATTGGACAGCTCAAGCCTGCTAATGTAGACAATCTTCAAGCAGAGATTGCCTATGTAGAGCAGATTGCTAAGATTATTGCCAAGTCACCTTCTGTGACGGCACAAAATTCTTACATTTCTAAGGTGGCTGACCTTTTGCCTGACTTTGATTTTTTCCAAGTCGAGCAAGCGGTCAATAATGAACGATTGACCATTAGGAATCAGCAGACGGCTCAATTATCGGCTGCTAGTAATAGTGCTTATGAGTCTTCAGCGTCAGGATTCAGAGGGACGGTCAAACTACCTTCTACACCTAAGATTACAGGTCTTCGTCGGGCGGAAAATCAACTCTTCCATCGTATGCTTAATCATCCTATGATTTTGAATGACTATCGCATGAGAGAGGAGTTTTTCTTCCAAACGCCTGAGTTAGAGGAGCTTTATCATATTCTGAAACAAGATGGTCAGATTGATACCGTAGCTTTATCTCTACTTTCTCAAGAGGTGCAAACAGCCTATTATCAGGTTTTAGAGGAGATTTTACCACCTGAAACAAGTCTTGAAGAAGTTCAGGCTATCGAAGAGCGTAGAAATCATTTTTTGAGGGAACAGGACTTTCGTAAGCAAAGTAAACAAATAAGAGAATCAAGTAACCACGGTGATGTGGATGCAGCGGTGGAAGCCCTGCAGATGCTCATCGCCCAAAAACGAGATATGGAGTAACACATGGCAAAGAAAAAACAAAATACAGCATTTAACGTTCAAGTCGCTGATTTCATTCGTAACCACAAAAAAGCTGGTACAGCAATTGATGATGAAGTCACAGAAAAACTAGTTATCCCATTTGTTCTTGATGCTGATGGAATTGATGACCTTTTGGAACGTTTGACAGACGGTGGTATCTCTATCACTGATAAGGACGGAAATCCTTCATCTAAATATGTTGTTGAAGCCCCAAAACCAGAAGAGTTGACAGACGAGGAGCTTCTTGGTTCAAACTCAGCTAAGGTCAATGACCCTGTTCGTATGTACCTCAAAGAGATTGGGGTAGTTCCTCTCTTGAGTAATGAAGAGGAAAAAGAATTGGCTATCGCTGTTGAAAATGGTGACTTGGAAGCTAAACAACGTTTGGCAGAAGCCAACCTTCGTTTGGTAGTCTCAATCGCTAAACGCTATGTGGGACGTGGTATGCAGTTCTTGGACTTGATTCAAGAAGGTAACATGGGGCTTATGAAAGCCGTTGATAAATTTGACTACTCTAAGGGTTTCAAATTCTCAACTTATGCGACATGGTGGATCCGTCAAGCAATCACTCGTGCCATCGCAGACCAAGCACGTACCATCCGTATCCCAGTTCACATGGTTGAAACTATTAATAAATTGGTGCGTGAGCAACGTAACCTCTTGCAAGAGTTGGGACAAGACCCAACACCTGAGCAAATCGCTGAACGTATGGATATGACTCCGGATAAGGTTCGTGAGATCCTTAAGATTGCTCAAGAGCCAGTTTCTCTAGAAACACCTATCGGTGAAGAAGATGATAGCCATTTGGGTGACTTTATCGAGGATGAAGTTATTGAAAATCCAGTAGATTACACAACTCGTGTGGTTCTTCGTGAACAATTAGATGAAGTGCTTGATACTCTTACAGACCGTGAAGAGAATGTTCTTCGTCTCCGTTTCGGTCTTGATGATGGGAAGATGCGTACTTTGGAAGATGTTGGTAAAGTCTTCAACGTCACTCGCGAACGTATTCGTCAGATTGAAGCTAAAGCCCTTCGTAAATTGCGCCACCCAAGCCGTAGTAAACAACTTAAAGACTTTATTGAAGACTAAGATAGTAAATGGAAGGGGCCTGATTATTAGGCCCTGATTTTGGAGGAAAAGCTATGTCTGAAGTAAAATACACTGAAGCAGAAATTGAAAAAATCAAGGATCGTATCTTGGAAGCTTTAGAAATGGTTATTGACCCTGAGTTGGGAATTGATATTGTCAACCTTGGCCTTATTTACGATATCCGTTTCCAGCAAGATGGCTATACTGAAATCGATATGACCTTGACGACTATGGGATGCCCACTGGCAGACCTTTTGACAGACCAAATTTATGACGCTATGAAAGAAGTACCAGAAGTCACTAAGACAGAGGTTAAGCTGGTCTGGACACCAGCGTGGACTATCGAAAAGATGAGCCGTTATGCTCGTATCGCCCTAGGTATTCGTTAGGAGAAATCTTATGAAAACAAGTTGTTACTTTATACTAACGAACTTTTAGCCGAGACAATCGCATTTAACTTTCGGATGTTAATTGTGATTGTCTTTTTGTTTGAGAAATTATAATCTCTTTGAAACATATCAATTTAGATGTTAAAAAAATCAGTAATCAGCAATTTGATACTCACAGAAAACTTCCTATCATTCTATACTATAGTTAGTTTTGTTCTATTCGTTAGTTGAGGAGGAAGAAATTTATGATACTTTTTTAGATTACTTTGAAAAAGAATTATAAATGTGAGATAATCTATACATATTATTACTCTAGTTATGATTGCTAATTTATATCGAATAATTAAGTTTAAGATTATGAAAGGATAGAAATGATTCGAAAGATATATAAATTTTTAAACATTGATAATAGTAAATATAGGAAATTATATTTATTTCAAATCTCATTGATATTTTTTGTAGGAATTTTATCAGTTTTTTTCAGATATCCAATGTCTTGGTATGATGAACAAGTCCATTATGCACGTGTTATAACGTATTCTAATGATTTAGATTCTAAAAGTGAAGGTTATATAGAAAAAGGTGAACAAGAACTAATAAATCAATCAATGAGAACAATCTCAAAATCATTAGGTGAATCTACTTCAGAGGTTATTAGCTTTCGTTGGAGTAATAGTTTTAAGAATGTTTCAGACAGTCGAATTGTTAAGACAAAAGATGGCTCAGCTGCCTCCGTTTATTCACCTTTAGTTTATTCCCCATATATAGTAGCAGCCTGGATTGCTAAGGTAATTGGTCTTCATACAATTACGACCTTCTTATTTTTACGTTTGATTGGCTTTTTGACAGTATTTGCACTCTTTTTATTTTCTATACGGAAAATTCCGTTTGGTAAAGCGTCGCTCATTGTCATTGCTTTAGTTCCAACAGTTACAATATCTTTCACGGCTATATCGGCTGATACTCTTACTTATGGACTTTTATTCTTAGTTATCTCACAATTAATGAGTATCTACCAGAAGGTATCTTTATCCTCAAAAGTTAAAAGTAAGGAGATTATCTCATTAATTATTTGTTCATTGTTTTTGACTTTAGCAAAGATGCCTGCTTTCACAGTACTTGCTTTATATATCCCACTAATTTATATTGGCTTCAAAAAAGGTAAGTTATCTAAGCAACAAAATATAATTTTAGGTATGAGTTTTATAGTGTGTATTATATCAGCACTTACTTGGTATATGAGCATCAAAAATATAAATGGTAATGTAACTTATTATGGAGCTGTTAATATAGATCAATCTAAACAATTAGAGGTGTTGCTAACTCATCCGCTTAGAACACTTAGAGTATTCTTTGAAAATATCATAAATTTTCCATTTTTTGATTTTCAATTAGGATATTCTGATAATTTAAAGTGGACTCATGTTCCGGTTTTGATTTCGTTATTCTCGGTTTTTGGCTTTATTAGTAGCTTAAAGATTTGGGATGGTAAGCTATCAATTATTAACCGTGAAGATCGTATAATTTATAACTCATTATCTAAATTAATATTTTTGGGTATTATGTTACTGATTTTCCTAATATTTCTTCTTCAATCTACAGAGGTAGGTTCTGAAGCAATTGTAGGAATTCAGGGACGATATTTCTTTGCATTTTTGCCGTTGTTAATTCCATTTTCTAACGGTAAGTATATGTTAGATCAAAGTCAGTCAGTAAAAGTATTGTTCTTATCTACAATACCTCTAATATATTATTTAACATTACTTTTAGTCCAATTAAAAAATTGATTATTATACTATGAGTACTTTAGTTACTTTGTTTAAAATATTATGCTGGGGAGAAAAAGATGACCATATCAGTTGTAGTCCCATGTTTTAACGAAGAAGAATCGATTCCATTGTTTTATCGAGAAATGGAACGTGTTCGGATGGATATGGGAGAAAAGTTTGAATATATTTTTATAAATGATGGCTCTTCAGATGGTACGCTATCAGTTCTTCGAAAGCTACATGTTACAGATTCAAATGTGCATTACCTTTCTTTTTCTCGAAATTTCGGAAAAGAGGCAGCACTGTATGCTGGACTTGAGAGTGCTAGTGGTGAATACGTGACCGTCATGGATGTGGATCTGCAGGATCCTCCAGAGTTATTGATTGAAATGAAGCAGAGGTTGGAGGAACAGCCAGATTTAGACTGTGTTGGAACCCGACGCGTAACTCGGGATGGGGAGCCACCGATTCGCTCTTTCTTTGCACGGATGTTTTATAAATTGATCAATCATATTAGTCAAGTGGAAATGGTTGATGGGGCGCGTGATTTCCGTTTGATGCGCCGTCCTATGGTTGATGCTATTATGGAGTTATCGGAGTACAATCGTTTTTCAAAAGGGATTTTTGCTTGGGTAGGATTTGAGACAGAATACCTCGAATATAAAAATGTAGAGCGAGTGGCAGGAGTGACGTCTTGGAATTTTTGGTCCCTCTTTAAGTACTCGATTGAAGGAATTGTCAATTTCTCGGATGCTCCTCTAAACATTGCTTTTGTTGGTGGACTTTTATCTTGGATGTTGGCTTTTATCATAGTTATTCTAATCGTAATTCGCACCTTAGTCTTTGGTGATCCCACTTCTGGATGGCCATCCCTTATGACAGTGATTCTTTTCCTAGGAGGTTTCCAATTACTAACTATCGGGATTTTAGGGAAATATATCGGTAAGATCTTCATGGAAACAAAGAAACGTCCTATTTATGTTGTAAAAGAGAAAAGTAGATAAAAAGCAGAAAACTTCTGCTTTTTTTGCTATAATGAAAGAAAAAAATATTTGAAGGTATTTTATTATGATTCTAGTAACAGGTGCAAATGGCCAACTCGGAACTGAGCTTCGTCACCTTCTTGACGAACGTAACGAAGAATATGTAGCGGTAGATGTGGCAGAAATGGACATAACAGATGCTGAAAAAGTAGACGAAGTTTTTGCGGAAGTAAAACCAACCTTGGTTTATCACTGTGCTGCTTACACAGCTGTTGATGCTGCTGAAGATGAAGGTAAAGAGCTTGACTATGCTATCAACGTGACAGGTACTGAAAATGTCGCTAAGGCTGCTGAAAAACATGGTGTAACGCTAGTTTATATTTCAACAGACTACGTTTTCGATGGTGAAAAACCAGTCGGTCAAGAGTGGGAAGTTGATGACAAACCAGATCCACAGACAGAGTATGGTCGTACAAAACGCATGGGTGAAGAGTTAGTCGAAAAACATGTGACTAACTACTACATTATCCGTACTGCGTGGGTATTCGGTAACTATGGTAAGAACTTTGTCTTCACTATGCAAAACCTTGCTAAAACTCACAAAACACTTACAGTTGTTAATGACCAACATGGTCGCCCGACTTGGACACGTACTTTGGCAGAGTTCATGACTTATTTGGCTGAAAACCGTAAGGAATATGGTTACTATCACTTGTCAAATGATGCAGCAGAAGATACAACTTGGTATGACTTTGCGGTTGAAATCCTCAAAGATACTGATGTTGAAGTGAAACCTGTTGATTCAAGTCAATTCCCAGCTAAAGCTAAACGCCCACTTAACTCAACAATGAGTTTGGCTAAGGCTAAGGCTACAGGATTTGTCATTCCAACATGGCAAGATGCTTTGAAAGAGTTTTACAAACAAGAAGTGAAATAAAGATCAAGGTCAGTTAAATAGATTTGAATGTATTTGACTGACCTTTTTAATAGGGTTTTCAGGAGAAACTACGTATAAAGATGTCAGATTTACTCATTATTATCCCAGCCTATAACGAAGAAGGCTCAATTGAAAATGTTGTTAACAACATCATTCAAAATTATCCTCAATATGACTACGTTATTATAAATGACGGTTCACGTGACAAGACTTCACAAATTTGCCATCACAATCATTACAATATAGTCGATTTGCCAGTGAATCTCGGTCTTGCTGGGGCTTTTCAAACAGGTTTAAGATATGCATATGAGCATGGTTATAAAAAAGCGGTTCAATTTGATGCAGATGGTCAACATTTACCTGAATATATTCAAAGTTTGGAAGAGAAAATCAATGATGGCTTTGATCTAGTTATTGGTTCTCGATTTGTTACAGAGAAACGACCAAATTCTTTACGAATGTTAGGTAATATCTTAATTAGTTCAGCTATCAAACTTACCACAGGTAAGACAATTAAGGACCCAACTTCAGGAATGAGAATGTTCTCAGAAGATTTAATTAAAGAGTTTGCACTCAATATTAACTATGGTCCAGAGCCAGATACCGTTTCTTATCTCATCCGTAATGGTGTAAAAGTTGCGGAAGCGCAAGTTAGAATGGAAGATAGACAAGCGGGAGAAAGTTATTTGACCCTTTCTCGTTCTATCAAATATATGACACACATGTTTGTGTCAATCCTACTCATTCAAAACTTTAGAAAGCGAGGCTAGATGCCATGACTATTTGGTTTCAAATTGTTCTAATTTTTGTATCTCTAGCGACAGTTACCTTCATTCTTAGAGGGATTCGAAAATCTCAAGTACAAATCAACGATTCACTATTTTGGATTTTCTTCTCACTGGTATTACTTGTATTTAGTGTCTTTCCAAAATTAGCTGAGATCATTGCGAGAGCATTAGGAATTGTTTCGGCGGTAAACTTTATTTTCCTTTTTATCATTTTCCTTCTACTGATTAATCAATATCAATTAACAGTTCGCTTGTCTAAACTTGATACAAAGTTTAAAAACTTAGTTCAAACAATTGCCTTGAGAGGGAAAGATGAGTAAAAAAAGTCAGCTTCCAGATGCAAAAACGATATATTTTTGGAATTTGCTTGGAAATTTAGCAGCATCAGGTGTATCGGTTTTATATCTTTTAATCGTTACTCGATTGACTTCGGCGTCTCTGGCTGACCAATTTAGTTTGGTATGGTCTATCGGGACTCTCTGGGTAGTTATCGGTCTTTTTCAAGTTCGAAATTATCATGGAACAGATGTAAGGCAGAAGCATTCGTTTAGAGCGTACTTTCAAGCCCGTATTCTGACGATACTTGCAATGATAGTAACACTATTACCTTATTTAAAGATAATAGGAGGAAATAGATATACCTCGTCTGTTATTTTAATGGCGTTTCTGATGATTTTATATCGAGCTTGGGATTCAGTTTCTGATCTTTTTCAGGGGTTGTTTCAACAACGTGAGCGTATGGATATTGCAGGGAAGACCATGTTCTATCGTTATTCGACTAGTACGGTGGTCTTGTTTCTTGCTTTACTTATTTCAAAATCTCTTATTACATCCTTGCTAGCCTTGACCATTTGGAATGGACTTTTTATTTTATTATATGAGTTTAGGTTTGTTCATCACTTCGAATCAATTAATTGGAGAGGAGTATTTGACCTAAGGAAGATTCATGAGTCTCTGGATATCCTTAAGGAGTGTTTCCCACTTTTCTTGAACGGTTTCATACTACTTTATGTTTTGAATGAGCCTAAATTAATCATTGAGCGAGGTTTATCTGAGGGAGTATTAAAAACAGGAATGCAAAGAGATTTCAATATTCTCTTCATGCCTGTCTTTTTCATGAGCCTTATTATTCTAATGGTTCGTCCTTTGATTACACAACTTGCTTTTTTGTATGTGGACAAAGAATACGAGAAGTTTGATTCGATTATCAAAAAACTTTTGCTTTATATCATAGGTGGTGGGTTACTAGTAGTTTGTTTAGCTTATTTACTAGGAGTCCAAGTATTAGGACTGGTCTTTGGATTAGATTTAGCATCTTATCAGGTACCATTTGCAATTTTGATTTTAGCTGGAGTTTTATACGCTGTCGCGATTATTTTTGAAAATATCCTTACTATTATGCGAAAGCAACATCTACTGATTGCTATTTATGTTGCTATGTTGGTTGTTACTTTATTAATTACTAAGATGTTTATCTATTCGTGGGGAATGCTTGGTGCTTCGTTAGCATTTTTAGTAGTTATGATTGTGTATGTGTTTGGTATTTCAATTATCTATTTTAGAGAAAGAATTAAAGAGAGAAGACAATGACTTACGATTTGACTGTAATTATTCCAGTATATAATACTGAAAAATATCTACGAAGATGTTTAGAAAGCATTGTAAATCAAGATGATATTGAAAAGTGTTCCCTTAAGGTAATTTGTATAAATGATGGGAGTACTGATGGATCTCAAAAAATAATAGAGGAATTTGTTGAGAAATATCCTTATATAGAGATTTTTAATAAAGAAAATGGTGGGTTAGCTGATGTCAGAAATACTGGCTTACAGTTTATCCACGATAGTCTTTATACTGTGTCCCTTGATTCAGATGATTTTTGGGATAGATCTTTTTTAACAGAGTTTAACAAATATAAATCAAGTAACTATGATTTAATATTTTTCGATATTAATTTAGTCGACTATGAAGGAAATCTGGTAAAAGAATTAATTGTTAATCCTAAATTTGATAAATATGATAAGAAAAAAGATTTCATGGTTGTTAAACATGCTGCATGGTCGAAGATTTGTAGGACCGACCTATACGATAACATTACTTTTCCCAAAGGTAAGTTATACGAGGACCTTGCAGTTATGCCTTATTTAACTAGTAGAGCTGAGAAAATCCATTATATTCAGAAACCACTTATTAATTATGTTATTAATACTCCAGGGTCAATTATGAATTCAAGTAAATCTAATATCTTTGATATTTATGACTCGTTAACTCATCTGTTTAATTTATTTGGAAATCATTTTGAGGAGTATAAGAATGAACTACAATATTTAGCAATTGAGCATTTATGTGTTGGTCATACGTATCGTTTGTTGAATTACCCTGAGGCTACAAAACAAGATTTTAAAGATATTGTTATCTTTATGGAAAAATATTTTGGAAAACATTGGGATAAAAATAAGTATGTTAAACGTGGTGTTCAAAAAGTAAATATCAATTCATCCTTATCCTACGTTGTTCCATTCTTTTTGAAGTTTTTGAAATACGGTGAGGGAGTTAATCTTTATGCTGTAAAAAGAGTTCTATCTTTCAAAAAATAAATAGTTTTTTAAGCAGTCCTTAGTGGCTGCTTTTCTGTTTGCATTAGGCAAAAGCCTTGTAAAATGGTATAATTGATTAGATTATAGACTTGTTAGAAAGGGGATTTATGCAACACGTATTCATTATCGGAAGTCGTGGACTTCCAGCAAAATACGGTGGTTTTGAGACATTTGTAGATCAATTAGTCTCCAACCAAGTTTCATCCCAGATTAAATACCATGTTGCCTGCCTTTCTGATCAAAAGGCCTATGAGCATTTCGAATATAAGGGTGTAGATTGTTTCACGATTAAGGCTCCGAAATTAGGACCGGCTCGCGTTATTGCCTATGATATGATGGCTATTAATTACGCTTTGAAGATAATCCATGGGGAAAATATAGAAGAACCGATTTTCTATGTTCTAGGAAATACTATAGGTGCTTTTGTGGCTCCCTTTGCTACTAAGATTCATAAAATTGGTGGTAAATTCTACATTAATCCAGATGGTTTGGAGTGGAAACGAGCTAAGTGGCCCAAACCAGTACAAGCTTATCTAAAGTACTCTGAGAAAGTAATGACAAGACATGCTGACTTAGTTATCTCGGATAATCCAGGAATTGAAACCTATATTCAAGGAGCCTATCCGTGGTCTAAGACGACTTACATTGCCTATGGAACCGATTTATCACCGACAACACTGACACGTCAGGATGCCAAAGTAAGAGATATTTACAAGATGTGGAATACTTACGAGAAAAACTATTATTTGATTCTTGGTCGTTTTGTTCCAGAAAATAACTATGAAACGGCCATTCGTGAGTTTATGAGTTCCTCAACAAAACGTGATTTAATTATTATTTGTAATCATGAGGGCAATGCTTATTTCGAGGAATTACGTTCCAAGACACAGTTTGATACGGATCCACGTGTGAAGTTTGTTGGAACAGTTTATGATCAAAACCTATTAAAATATATTCGCAAAGAAGCTTTTGCCTATATTCATGGTCATGAAGTTGGAGGAACCAACCCTGGCCTACTGGAAGCTATGGCACAAACTGATTTGAATTTAGTATTAGGAGTCTCATTTAACCAGTCAGTAGCTAAAGATACAGCTCGTTACTGGAAAAAGGATGAGGGCAATCTGTCGCATTTGATTGATCAAGTAGATGGTGTTTTAGATTACTCTGAACTAGGTAAGTTAGCTAAGGAGAACATGGAACAGAACTTTACTTGGGAAAAAATTGTAGGTGAGTACGAGGAGCTATTTTTATCATGAAAGTAAATATCTTACTGTCAACCTACAATGGTGAGCAGTATTTAGCAGAACAAGTGAAGAGTATCCAAGAGCAAACCTATCAGGAGTGGGAACTTCTCATACGTGACGATGGTTCATCTGATGGCACAGTTGAAATTATTAAACAACTGGCTGCACGAGATTCACGTATTAACTTTATCAATGAGAATCATGTTGAAAACGTTGGTGTAATCAAAAGTTTCCATGCCCTACTTAAGCATGGGGAGGCAGACCTATACTGTTTCAGTGACCAGGATGATTTTTGGCTTCCTGAAAAAATCTCACTTCAAGTGGCAGAAGCCAAAAAGTATTCTCAGGATAAACCTTTACTCATTTACACAGATTTAAAGGTAGTAGATGAAAATTTATCTGTCCTGCATGAGAGTATGATTCGTACTCAGTCTGACCATGCGAATACTGAGCTGATTCAAGAGTTGACTGAAAATACAGTGACTGGTGGCGTTGCTATGATTAACCATGCTTTAGCAGAACTATGGACTGGTGAGGAAAAGCATGATTTGCTGATGCATGACTGGTATCTGGGTTTGTTAGCTTCAGCCTTTGGTAACTTAGTCTATATTGATGAACCAACTGAGCTTTATCGTCAGCATAGCAGTAATGTCCTTGGAGCACGAACTTTGCGAAAGCGGATGAAAAATTGGATTAGACCCCATGTCCTTTTTGCCAAATATTGGAGTCTTATTAAAGCTAGCCAAGACCAGGCTAGAAATTTGCTAGAACTCCCGTTAAGTTCACAGAATAAGGAAATCATTGAAAACTTTGTAACAATTATGGATGCTCCATTTAGAGAACGTTTAGCACGTATCCGAAAATACGGTTATCGAAAAAATAGAGCTTTTCACACAACTGTGTTTACGACATTGATTCTTACAAAGTTTGCATATAGAGGAGAGAAAGATGTTAGACTTTTTTAGTCAGAAAAATCGTATTTTGTTACGAGAAATGGTTAAAACCGATTTCAAATTGCGCTATCAAGGTAGTTTAATCGGTCATTTGTGGTCTATTTTGAAACCACTTATGCTCTTTACAATTATGTACCTGGTATTTGTTCGCTTCTTACGTTTTGATGATGGAACACCACACTATGCCATTGGCCTCTTAATCGGTATGGTTACATGGAGTTTCTTTTCAGAAGCGACGAGTATGGGGATGATGTCAATTGTATCAAGGGGTGACTTGTTACGAAAATTGAATTTTTCGAAAGAGATTATCGTCATTTCATCTGTTGTTGGGGCTTCAATTAACTATATTATCAACCTACTTGTTGTCTTTGTTTTTGCCTTGGTAAACGGTGTTAATTTTTCAGTTGGATGGTTGACAGTTATTCCATTATTTGCGGAACTTTTCCTTTTCTCAGCTGGTATTGCCTTTGTTTTAGCAACACTCTTTGTTAAGTACCGTGATATTGGTCCGATTTGGGAAGTAGTTATGCAAGCTGGTATGTATGCGACACCCATTATCTATTCGTTGACATTTATTTTGCAACGTGGACAAGTTAAGATTGCAAAACTGATGATGTTGAATCCTTTAGCACAAATTATTCAGGACTTGCGACACTTTATTGTCTTCTCAGGTAGCTTACGTGGTTGGGATTTAATTGGTCATAAGGCTATTGCTATTATTCCGTATTTCTTACCACTTGTTATCTTTGCTATTGGTTACTACATTTTCCATCATCAAGCTAAAAAATTCGCGGAGATTCTCTAATGACAGAAAAGAAAATTGCAGTTAAAGTGGACCATGTAAGTAAGTTTTTCAAATTACCGGTTGAGTCTACTCAAAGTCTTAGAACTGCCTTAGTAAATAGATTTAAAGGAATCAAAGGCTATAAAGAACAACATGTCTTGAAAGACATTGACTTCGAAGTTGAGGAAGGTGATTTCTTCGGAATCGTGGGACGAAATGGTTCAGGGAAATCAACATTATTGAAGATTATTTCTCAAATTTATGTTCCTGAACAAGGGACGGTTACCGTAAATGGCAAAATGGTTTCATTTATTGAACTTGGTGTCGGTTTCAACCCTGAATTAACTGGACGAGAGAATGTTTATATGAATGGAGCCATGCTTGGCTTTACGACGGCAGAAGTTGATGCCATGTATGATGAGATTGTTGAGTTCGCAGAGCTTGAAGATTTTATGAACCAGAAACTCAAGAACTACTCGTCTGGTATGCAGGTCCGTTTGGCTTTCTCTGTGGCTATCAAGGCACAGGGTGATGTTCTTATCCTTGACGAGGTTCTTGCAGTAGGTGATGAAGCCTTCCAACGTAAGTGTAATGACTACTTTATGGAACGTAAGAAATCAGGGAAAACAACAATTCTTGTAACCCATGATATGGGGGCTGTTAAGAAGTACTGTAACAAGGCTATTTTGATTGAGGACGGGTACATTAAAGCAAAAGGCGAGCCTAGAGACGTTGCCAATCAATATAGTTTTGACAATACAGAGCAAGTAATCACTTCAGAGCAATCAGGAATTGAAAGAAGTGGTTCAGTTGTGGAAAATCTGAAGTTATCACTATTGTCTTCTAAGAGAGCGACACCCAATGAACCAATTTCATTTGATTTGACGTATACTCTGCTAGAAGATGTGCCTACTTATATTGCTATCTCATTTACAGATATTGATCGTAATATTTGGATTTATAATGATAATACGATGGACAATTTAACAAGTGGCAAGGGTGATGTTAAAGTAAACTATCAGTGTTCACTAGCAGGATTAAACGATATTAAGTTAAAACTTGAAATTACTGTAAGGGATGCGAATAACCAAGTTCTAGCCTTTCTTCCGGCTGATGAGATTCCAGTTATTGTTCTAAATAGGGATGATATTGATGAAGATGACGAGTCAGCCAAAGATTCTGCAACTGGTATTATTCAAAGAAATGGGAAGTGGAGTTTTTCTTAAGAGAAAAAGGGAAGTTTGAATGAAAGTATCGATTATTTGTACCAATTATAATAAGGGGGATTGGGTACGAGAGGCTATGGATAGCTTTCTCAATCAGAAAACAAATTTTGATTTCGAGATTATTATCATTGATGATGCTTCAACAGATCATTCGTATGAGATTATTCAAGAGTATCAAAATAAGTTTCCTGAAAAAGTTAGAACTTTTCGTAATGAAGTGAATCTTGGCATTACTAGAACTTGGAAAAAAGTTTGCCAAGAAGCTAAGGGTCAATACATCGCGAGATGTGATAGTGATGATTTTTGGACGGACCCATTTAAACTTCAAAAGCAAGTTGATTTGCTAGATGCTTCAACGGATTCACTATGGTCAAATACCGAATTTGACATGGTAGACCTAGACGGAAATCTTATCCAAAAAGATGCCTTTGCAAATAAGGCACTCCCTTTGATTGATTCTTACGAAGAGATGCTTGTCATGAAAGGAATGACAATGGCTTCAACCTGGTTGGTTGATACCGCTCTTATGCAAGATGTATCTGCTCAAATTAGCGATACAGCTGCAGACGATACATTTGAGTTGCAACTTGAATTATTCAAACGCACTAAAATTTCTTTTTTGAGTGATTCCACTACTGTATATCGTATGAATTTGGGATCTGATTCAAAACCTATGACATTGGAGACTGCTGAAAGGCGGTTCACTGGTATCTTAGATTCTCAAATTAAATATCTCAACAAGTATCCAGATCAGGATATTCAAAGAATTTCACACTTGGCTCTTGTTAAGGATCGTGATTTGGATATCTTAGTTTTTAAAAAAGACCGTCAGATAGAAGACTTGAATTTGAAACTAAATCAGGTATCACAGATTTCTCATGACCAAAACGAATATATTGAAGTTTTGAAAAAAGAGAAAGAAGAGTTACGTTCTGATCTGACTAGTGAGTTGAATCGTATACAGAGTTTATATGATGACTTACAAATCCAATATAACAGTGTTGTTACTTCGAGAAGATGGACAATACCAACTAAAATTATTAATTTCTTTAGGAGAAGTAAATGAAACGTCTATTGTTTTATGTTCATTTCAATAAATATGATCATATTAGTCGACATGTATTTTATCAACTTGAACATATGAGACCCTTGTTTGATAAATTGGTTTTTATTTCAAACAGTCGTCTTAGTGAAAGTGAAGTACAAAAGCTTCGTGATAAACACTTGATTGATGATTTTATCCAACGTGAGAATAAAGGTTACGATTTTGCTGCTTGGCATGATGGTATGGAATTTGTTGGATTTGATAACTTGAAACAGTATGATTCTGTCACTGTTATGAATGATACCTGTTTTGGTCCTCTATGGGATATGGCACCAATCTATGATAAATATGAATCAAACTCAAATGTAGATTTTTGGGGTATGACTAATCATCAAGGAATCAAAGCTGGTGATATTTATATTCATGAACATTTGCAATCTTACTTTATTTCATTTAAAAAACGTTTAGTTGAATCTAGTGTTTTCCAAAAGTTTTGGAAATCAGTTGAGAGTTTCGAAGATGTTCAAAAGGTAATCGATAATTATGAAACTCTTTATACCAAGAAGTTTATGGATGCTGGATTTAAGTATGAATCGATTCTTAATACGATTCCACTAAATGATAAGTTTTTCCATAGTAATTTTACAATTCATTATCCTCATGTTTTGCTTGATGCAGGGGTTCCATTTATTAAGGTTAAGACATTTGATTTAACCCAGCACCTTGCACCTTATTTGCTTAAGGAAATTGAGAATAGAACGGACTATCCGGTAGAATTCATTTTGTCACACATGTCGGATATGAGTTTACCGACTCCACCTTATTTACTTGATCGCAAAGTCATTGAGGAAAGCTCAGAGACATATTCAGACACTAAAAAAATTGCTGTACATCTTCACACCTACTATGTCGACTTACTCGAAGACTTTTTGAAGCAATTTGAGAATTTTCACTTTACTTATGACCTCTTCTTAACAACGGATTCTGAAGAGAAGAAGGAAGAGATTCAGTCTATCCTTGATAAGAATGGAAAAGTAGCTCGAATCTTTATTACTGGGAATCGTGGACGTGATGTTATTCCAATGCTTAAGTTGAAAGATGAACTTTCTGCTTATGATTATATTGGACATTTCCATACGAAAAAATCACCAGAATACCCTTATTGGGTTGGAGATTCATGGCGAAATGAACTTTTCTCAATGTTAATTCAACCTGCTGATAATATTATTGCAAATCTAGAACGTGATGATAGGTTAGGGCTTGTAATTGCTGATATTCCAACTTTCTTCCGTTATACTAAAATTGTGGATCCTTGGAATGAGAATCGTTTTGCCGAAGGAATGAATGATTTATGGGAGCGTATGAATCTTGGTCGAGAAATTGACTTTGATAAGATGAATACTTTTATCATGAGTTATGGAACATTTATTTGGTTTAAATATGATGCTTTGAAACCGTTGTTTGACCTTGATTTGCAAGATGAAGAAATCCCAGCAGAACCAATTCCTCAACATACCATTTTGCATTCAATTGAGCGTATTCTAGTTTACCTCGCATGGGCAAGACGTTATGATTATGCGATTGCAAAAAACGATATCTATATTACGCCTTTTGTAGATAATGTTGTGTTAAATATCCGACCTGATACTTTACCAAATACCTATATTAATTTTGATAATATCGGTGGTATAAAAGGTGCTCTCAAATATATTATTGTAGGTCCAGGAACTGCTGTGAAGTATATTTTGAGAAGAATAAAACGTAGATTTACATCCAAGAGTAGTAAAAATACTATGAAATAGTAATTATCCCCCTCCCACTTACGAATAGGTAAGTAGGAGGTTTTTTCTTATGTATAGTATTGTATCTGAGGAGTCGGGACTTTTGCCTCGTGAGCGACTCTTACAGAAGGGTGCAGAGGTTTTATCGGACCAGGAGTTGTTGGCGATAGTGCTGCGAACAGGGACCAAGTCTGAGTCGGTCTTATCTATGGCTAATCGTATTTTGAAAGGGATGACGAGTTTGGCGGATTTGTCTCGCTTGTCCCTGAATGAGCTTCAGGAGATTCCTGGTATTGGGCGTGTGAAGTCTATTGAGCTGAAGGCTATGGTGGAGTTGGCTAAGCGGATTGAGAAGGCTGAGTTGGCTCGTTCCGAGCAGATTATGTCCAGTCAGCAGGTGGCCCGTCGTATGATGTTGGATATTGGGGACAAGCCTCAGGAGCATCTGGTGGCTATCTATTTGGATACGCAGAATCGTATTATTCAGCAAAAGACGGTCTTTATTGGTGGTGTTCGACGTTCGATTGCTGAGCCACGTGAGATTTTGCATTATGCCTGTCATCTGATGGCAACGTCTTTGATTGTGGTTCACAATCATCCGTCAGGTGAGGCCTATCCTAGTCGTAATGATATTGATTTTACTCAAAAGATTAAGCGGTCCTGTGACGACTTAGGGATTTGTCTGCTTGATCATCTGATTGTTGGCAAATCGACCTATTATTCTTTTCGTGAGGAGAGGGAGGATTTTGAGCTTTAGATTGAGCCGATGGAAAAAAGACAAGAGAAAAGCAACTGAGTGCAGTCTCAGTTGCTTTTAAAGTTCGTTAACGACGTATTCAAAGAGTTTGAGGTCTTCTTCACGTTTGTCTAGGAGAAGCTCTGGGTGCCACTGTACACCAAGAAAGCGAAGGTCTGGACTATTTGACTCAACAGCTTCGACTGTGTTGTCCTCAGGATCACGCGCAATGACACGAAGGTCAGAGGCCAAGTGTTTGATACTTTGATGGTGGAAGGAGTTGATAGAGGTTTCACTTCCGTAGATTTCTGCCAACTTACTGTTCTCATCAACAATCATCTCATGGTAGAGGTAATCAGACGGCTTGTCCTGCCAGTGATGCTCAATATCTTGATGGAGGCTACCACCTAGTGCGACGTTCATGAGTTGGGTTCCACGACAGATTGAAAAGATGGGTTTCTTCTGCTTAGTGGCTTCCTCGATGAGTGCCATTTCAAAGATATCCCGTTCGAGGAAGAAGTCATCTTCACTGGCATGGTTCTCTTCGTTGTAGAATTTAGGGTCAACGTTTTGCCCACCGATCAGGATAAGCTTATCAATCATGGAGATGTAGGTCTTGGCTTCCGAAGGATCGGATACTGGTAGTAGGATTGCTAGGCCACCGGCTCTTTGAACTCCTTCTACAAAGCCAGATGGGGCATAGGACCAGTTGATGTCTTCATGGGCTGGATTAGGCCTTACATTGGCAGTGATTCCGATAATTGGTTTAGTCATTGTTTCTCCTTGATTTTTCTTCTTCTTTCATGAAATAGAGTAGGGTTTGTAGTTCGCTAGTCAAGTCTACATATTGGACCACCACATGGCGTGGAAGATTGAGGTTAACTGGAGAGAAGCAGAGAATGCCTTCAATTCCGGCATCAACCAAAAGATCAGCCACCTCCTGAGCCTTAACTGATGGCACTGTCAGGATGGCTGTTTTGATATCTTCTTGAGCGATTTTCTCCTTGATTTGAGAGATACCATAGATAGGGATCTTATCTTCGGTTTGTGTCCCTACTAATTCATTATCATCTGTATCAAAAGCCATGACCAGCTGCATGCGATTGCGCTCTTGAAAACGGTAGTGGAGGAGGGCACGCCCGACATTCCCAACACCTACGAGGAGTACCTTGGTAGTCGCATTGTCATTAAGGAGTTCAGCGAAAAATGTCATTAGCTTATTCACATCATAACCAAAGCCACGACGACCTAGCTCACCAAAGTAGGAGAAGTCTCGACGAACAGTGGCAGGGTCAATCCCAATAGCTTCAGCAATTTGTTTAGAGCTTGCTTTGTCGATATTTTCACGATGGAATCGCTTGAAAATACGATAGTAGAGAGAGAGACGTTTGGCAGTGGCGTTTGGGATGTTTTTCTCAAATGTCATTGATCGCTTTCCTTTCTTCAATTAGTATGATTCTCTTATATTTTAAGAAAAGTTTGTGAAGATTGCAACAAAATAGTGTAGATGAGGCGATATAAAAAACCTATCACAAGGATAGGCTATTTCTATGTATTAAGAAAGAAGTTTAGACTTCTTCTTGCTCGAAAACGTTACGATCAACCAAACTCTGCATCAAGAAATAGAATTTCTCTTGCAAGATGTGATGATCTTCATTTTTAAAGATATTAACGTTACGAAGGCCAGATTTGTCTGTAATCGACAATTTGAAACCAGTCAAGTCTTTGTTAATAGTGATTTTGAGTGGGAAACCTTCGCCTGAGTTAGGCACTTTTTCGAGAAGGCGGTGCAACTCGTAGTTTCCGATTTTATTTTGCACAAAAGTCGTATCACGTAGGGTGAATTTTTTGACATTAGGACTGATGGTGTAACGGTATTTACAGTCAGTCAAATGAATGCTTTTTTCAAATGCCATGTTAGTCTCCTATGATTTGATTAAGTTTTTCTGCTAGAGCTTGGAGTTCTTCAGCGGTATTTTCCTCTGATAAACTAATGCGAATAGCTGTTTTTAACTTGTCAGAATCCTTGCCATAGAGGGCTTGGATGACGTGGCTAGGGTCAACAGTTCCAGCAGTACAAGCAGAACCTGTTGAGACGGCAAAGCCAGCTAGGTCTAACAAGGTTAAGAGAGGGCCATTTTCCTTACCAGGAAAACTTATGTTGATGACGTGAGGTAGGCTAGATTCTCCACCATTAATTTCATAAGGAACGGTAAGGGTATCTAGAAAGGCCTGACGAATCTTTTCAACATGCTGGTAATTGTCTTGGTAGTGGTCGCTAGCATGTTTGTAAGCAGCGGTCATACCTGCAATGCCGACCAGATTTTCAGTGCTGGCACGACGTTTTTCCTCTTGTTCACCACCATGGAGTAGGTTGTCAAAATGCAAATCGTTATGATAGAGCAAGCCAACACCTTTAGGTCCGTGGAATTTATGGGCACTAATAGAGAGAAAATCAGCTCCAAGTTGCTCTGGATGAATAGGAAGTTTTCCTGCTACCTGAACGGCATCGACGTGGAAGGCAGCTTGGTGATTGGCAAGCAAGTCACCAATTTCCTTGATAGGAAGCAATTGGCCGGTCTCGTTATTGGCATACATAACAGAAACCAGAATGGTATCGTCACGTAAGGCATCAGCGATTTGTTGGGCAGTAATGACTTGATTTTCTGGTTGAATATAGGTTATTTCAAAACCAAAACGCTCTTCCAAGTAGGCCATGGTGTGAAGGACAGAGTGGTGTTCAATAGCAGTTGTAATCAGGTGTTTGCCTTTAGCTTGATTGGCTAGGGCATAACCTTTGATAGCTGTATTGTTTCCTTCAGTCCCACCAGAAGTGAAAATGAGTTTACGAGCAGGGACTTCAAATTGGTTGGCCATTTCTTCACGGGCTTCACGAAGTTCCTTGGAAGCTTGACGACCATAAGCATGGAGGCTGGATGGATTTCCAAAGGTTTCAGTCATGACATGTGTCATAGCTGAGATAGCAGCAGTATTTAAAGGAGTTGTTGCTGCATTGTCCAAATAAACCATAGCTTAGTCCTCGTTTGCAGTGTAAGCAAAGAGTGGGCTAAGTGGTTGACGTTCGAAAATACGAGTAGTAGCGTTAGCGATTAGCTCACTTGCTGAAATGTATTTAACGTTTGTTGGAACTTTTTCTTTAGTCGCAACTGAATCTGTCACCAAGATTTCTTTAATTGGAGCAGCGTTGAGGACTTCAGCAGCACCTCCTGCAAAGAGACCGTGACTAGCAACTGCATAGATGTCTTTAACGCCACCACGTTCAAGGATTTTAGCAGCTTCTGCAAATGTTTTACCAGTATTAAGGATATCATCAACCAAGATTGCTGTTTTTCCTTCAACCTCACCGATGATGTAGCCTTCTTCACGTTCTGAATCATCTTGAGCGTAGTCAATGATAGCGATTGGTGCATCAAGGTATTCCGCCAAGCTACGAGCACGTTTAACACCTGAGTTTTTAGGGCTAACAACGACAACATCACTTCCTGTGAATCCTTTTTCGTTGTAGTATTCAGCAAACAATGGCATTGTGAAGAGGTTATCTACTGGGATGTCGAAGAAACCTTGAACTTGGACAGCGTGAAGGTCAAGTGTCAAGAGACGATTGACACCAGCTTTAACCAGCATATTGGCAATCAATTTAGCAGTGATTGGTTCACGTGAAGCAGCGATACGGTCTTGACGTGCATAACCAAAGTAAGGCATAACCACGTTGACAGAGTTAGCACTGGCACGTTTGCAGGCATCAATCATGATGAGCAATTCCCAAAGGTGGTCGTTAACAGGGTTGCTTGTAGATTGGATGATATAAATATCGTCCCCACGAACAGACTCTTCGATATTGATCATGATTTCACCGTCAGAAAATTGACGTGAAGATACTTTACCAAGTGGCAATCCGGTAGCCTCAGCAATTTTTTCAGCAATTTCTGGGTTTGAGCTGAGCGAGAACAATTTCAATTGTGGGTTTGCTTTTTGATGTACCATGACGATGGTGACTCCTTTAAAAAAATAAGATGCTAAGCCCAGTTAGGGCTATTGTAATAAAACTACAGATAGTTCTATTTTAGCAAAAAGAAGCAGAAATTTCAGCCATCAAAGTATGATATTAGTGAAAAATACCGAACCTTTGTTAGATAAAATTCCTTTGTATGCGTTTTTAGACCTCTGGAAGTCATTTATGAGATAAAATGCTTGTATTATTTAACGCTGCATGTGTTTAAACATAAAAAGACAAGGAGCTAACTCCTTGTCTAACTTTTAGTCTTTGTCTCGTTTGAGGGTAGCTACAAAGCGTGCAACCTTACTCTTGGCATACTTAAAGTCAATGTTATTTTCGTTAAGGAAAGCATCAAAGTCGTTTTTACCTTTCTCGGCATCCGAAACTTCTAGTTCAAGCTCGTAGTCTTTCTTATCGGCATAGACATTGACATCGAGGGCCATGAGGCCGATGTTGGTCTGATACTCGCGACGGGTAGTGGTCAAATGTCCGAGGATGGTTAGGTCCTCAAGTTTAACCCCACGTTCCAGAAGAATGGATTTGATCTGACAATCAGGAAAGTCCAGTGACTTAGTCAAAGCCTTAGCGTCCGCACAATCCATGGTAAGGTTGTACTCCATGTTCCCGACTTTTTCAGGGATCTTCAAGGTCAGCTCACCATGAGTGGGAAGCGTCCTGATACGCAAGGAGAGTTTTTTATTTCTCATGTCACTCTGAGGAGTGTCGATGTAGTAGTTGGTTTGCGTAACAGGTGTCACATGGGAGAAAAGCATCGCTAAACGATTGTACTCGTCTTTGGTGAGTAGAGTCTTGTACTCTATCTCTAAATGGTTCATGTGTGTCCTCCCTTGTGCTTTCAAATGTGGTATAATATAACAGATTGTATTTATTTTATAAAAAACTAAAGCTTTTGACAAGGAGGAGTCCTATCTTGACCATGGATTGGGAACAATTTTTAGACCCCTATATTCAGGCCGTAGGTGAGCTCAAAATCAAGCTCCGAGGCATTCGTAAACAATTTCGTAAGCAAAATCGTCACTCGCCCATTGAGTTTGTGACGGGACGTGTGAAGTCAGTGGCTTCCATTGAAGAGAAGATCGCCCTTCGTGGCCTTTCGATTGAAAATTTGGCTCAAGATATGCAGGATATCGCTGGTCTCCGAGTCATGGTCCAATTTGTCGATGATGTGGATGAGGTTTTGGCTTTGCTTCGTCATCGTAGTGATATGACTATTGTTTCAGAGCGAGACTATATCAGAAACCGTAAAAATTCGGGTTATCGCTCTTATCATGTTATTATCTCTTATCCCGTTGATACCATTGATGGTCGTAAGGAGATTCTTGCAGAGATTCAGATTAGGACTTTGGCCATGAACTTTTGGGCCACCATTGAACATTCCCTTAATTACAAGTATCAGGGAAACTTTCCAGAGGAAATTAAGCTTCGCTTGGAAACTACGGCCCGCATGGCTTATGAACTTGATGAAGAAATGCGTAAGATACGTGATGATATTAGAGAAGCCCAGTTGCTCTTTGATCCAATTAACAGAACTTTGAAGGATAGTGTAGGAAATAGTGATGACACAGATGAAGACCTCTTCGGATGAGATGAAGGTAGCTATTATTGCCAATGGCAAACCCCAAAGTAGGCGTGTGGCCTCAAAACTTTTTAATGCCTTTCGAGATGATCCAGATTTTTATTTGACCAAGAAAAATCCAGATGTGGTCATCTCAATTGGTGGTGATGGTATGTTGCTATCGGCCTTTCATATGTATGAAAAAGAGCTTGCGCGTGTGCGTTTTGTAGGGATTCACACGGGTCACTTAGGCTTTTATACGGATTATTTGGACAGTGAAGTGGATCAATTAATCGAGACGCTTCGAAAAGATAGTGGTGCTAAGATCTCTTACCCTCTTTTGAATGTCAAATTGACCCTGGCTGATGGGCGTTCTTTTACGTCGATTGCCCTCAATGAAGCAGCCATCAAGCGTAATGAGAAAACTATGGCGGCAGATGTTTGCCTTAATGATGTCTTGTTTGAGAGCTTCCGTGGTGATGGACTGTCGGTGTCAACGCCTACAGGATCAACGGCCTACAATAAATCTTTGGGTGGTGCGGTCCTTCATCCTACCATTGAAGCCTTGCAACTGACAGAGATTGCTAGTCTTAATAATCGTGTGTATCGTACCTTAGGTAGTCCCCTTATTGTGCCTAAGCATGAGAAGATTACGGTTTATCCTACCCGAATGGGAAGCTACACTCTATCCGTTGATAATAAAACCTATACCAACCGTAATGTGAAAAAGGTAGAATTCTCAATTGACCAACGTAAGATTTCCTTTGTGGCTAGTGCCAGTCATACAAGTTTCTGGGAACGTGTACGTGATTCCTTTATTGGAGACATGGAAGAATGAGATATGAGTTTACAGTAGGGCGTTCTTGTCGGGTCAAGACCTTTTTGAAGGAGCACGATATTTCTAAAGGGCTACTGGCCAAGATTAAGTTTGAAGGCGGTCATATCTGGGTTAATGGTGAGGAGCAGTTTGCGACTTATCCTGTCCATGAAGGAGATGTGGTTACTATTGAAATTCCTGATGAGGCGCCGCATGAGACCTTGAAACCCATTCCTTTTGACCTGGATATCGTCTATGAAGATGATAACTTCTTGGTCGTTAATAAACCTTATGGTTATGCCAGTATTCCAAGTGTTAACCATGACAATACCATGGCTAACTTTGTTAAATATCATTTTGTTAGCAATAATTATCCTAACCAGCGCGTGCATATCGTGACACGTCTGGATAAGGACACGTCTGGTCTCATGCTGTTTGCTAAGCATGGCTATGCCCACGCGCGTATGGATAAACAGTTGCAGCAGAAGTCTATTAAGAAGCATTACTATGCCTTGGTTGAAGGTGATACCAAACTTGAGGAGCAGGGCGAAATCATTGCACCGATTGCGCGTGATGTGGATTCAATTATTACACGTCGGGTTCATAAATCAGGGAAATATGCCCATACGAGCTATCGCTTGGTAGCTGATTATGGTCGAGTGAAGTTGGTGGATATCAATCTTCATACTGGACGTACGCACCAGATTCGTGTGCACTTTGCCCATCTAGGTTTGCCTCTTCTGGGAGATGACCTTTATGGTGGTTCTCTAGATTATGGTATTAAGCGCCAGGCCTTGCATTGTCATCGCCTTGCCTTTATCGATCCGTTTACCAAAAAAGAGATGGTCCATGCATCTTCCTTGACAGATGATTTTGAAACCGTTATCATGAACTTACAAACTAAAAAAGATTGATTGAGGATTTTTTATGCGTAGTCTATTTGGTGAACTTCGTGAACGTATTGCAGGGAAAGGTGTTAAAATTGTCTTCCCTGAGGGTAACGACGACCGTGTGGTTCGTGCTGCTGCCCGTTTGAAATTTGAAGGATTGGTGGATCCTATTATTTTGGGAGACCCAGCTGAGGTTCACAAAATCTTGAACGATCTTGGCTTTGCAGACTTTAACTATACGATTATTAATCCTGAAACCTATGAAGGTTTTGAGGAAATGAAGGAAAAATTTCTTGAAATCCGTAAAGGAAAAGCAACAGTCGAAGATGCAGAGAAATTGCTTCGTGATGTCAACTATTTCGGTGTTATGCTAGTTAAACTTGGTCTTGCTGATGGGATGGTTTCAGGTGCTATTCACTCAACAGCGGATACGGTACGTCCGGCCCTTCAAATTATCAAAACAAAACCTGGTATTTCTCGTACATCAGGTGTCTTCCTTATGAACCGTGAAAATACCGATCATCGCTTGATGTTTGCTGACTGTGCCATCAACATTGAACCAAATGCTCAAGAATTGGCAGAAATTGCAATTAATACTGCTGAAACAGCTAAAGTTTTTGGTATTGATCCTAAAGTGGCCATGCTTAGCTTCTCAACAAAAGGTTCTGCTAAATCGCCAAAAGTTGACAGGGTTGTTCAAGCAACAAATATTGCAAAAGAAATGCGTCCTGACTTGGCTATTGATGGGGAGTTGCAGTTTGATGCAGCCTTTGTTCCTGCAACAGCAGCGATTAAAGCACCAGATAGTGATGTAGCAGGACATGCTAATGTCTTTGTCTTCCCAGGTTTGCAAGCAGGTAACATTGGATATAAGATTGCCCAACGTTTGGGAATGTTCGAAGCTATCGGACCAATCTTGCAAGGTCTTAATAAACCTGTTAACGATCTCTCTCGTGGTGCCAGTGCTGAAGACATCTACAATCTAGCGATTATCACTGCTGCTCAAGCTCTAAATAATTAATAAATTGAAAAAAGTAAGGTCTAGCTTAGTTGCTAGGCCATTTTTGTTTTATGCAAGGCTTATGATTAAAAATTAGCTGGCTAAAAGTTCCGATAATGCTTTAACCATAGGGAAATACCTTGCTTGATGGGTTTCATTACTCACCTAGCTTGTGCAAAATATTCTGATAATGACTACTTTTCTTGATTATTTATGCTATAATGAAAAGGTAAAATTTTATTTTTTGGAGAAATCTTATGAAAAAAAGCAAATGGTTAGCCCTTGCGGGTGTAGCACTCCTCAGTGTAGGTGCCTTAGCGGCTTGTTCTTCTAAGTCAAGTACTAGTGGAACGACTTATGGTTATGTTTATAATTCAGATCCAGAATCATTGGATTACATCACTTCAAATACAGGACCTACTAAGACAGCTGTGACAAACGGTGTAGATGGTCTTATGGAAGCAGATAAATATGGAAATCTTGTCCCTTCAGTAGCTGAAGATTGGTCTGTCTCTCAAGATGGTCTGACTTATACTTATAAAATCCGTAAGGGAATTAAATGGTATACTTCTGATGGTGAAGAGTATGCTGATGTGACTGCTAAGGACTTTGTGACTGGTCTTAAGCATGCGGCTGATTCCAAAGCTGGAGCCCTCTATTTGGTACAAGATTCTATTGCAGGCTTGTCTGACTACCTCTCTGGTGCCAATAAAGATTTCTCAAATGTAGGTGTCAAAGCAATCGACGATCACACATTGCAATATACCCTTAAAAAACCAGAACCATACTGGAATTCTAAGACAACCTATGGTTTGCTCTTCCCGGTTAACGAAGACTTTCTTAAGAATAAAGGAAAAGATTTTGGTAAGTCAACAGACCCAACCTCTATCCTTTATAACGGTCCTTTCCTTCTTAAATCTTTGACAGCTAAATCATCTATCGAGTTGACTAAGAATGAGAATTATTGGGATAAGAAGAACGTGCATTTCGACGCTATCAAATTGTCATATTATGATGGTTCTGACCAGGAGGCTCAAGAGCGTAGCTTCTCAGATGGTGCTCTCAGCATTGCACGTGTATTCCCTATGAGCTCTAACTATGCGTCAGTAGAAAAGAAATATAAAGATAATATTTATTACACAGCACCAGGTGCGTCTACAGCAGCTATTGGTGTGAATATTGATCGTCAAAGCTATAAATTCTCAGCTAAGAAGTCAGATGCTGAAAAGACATCAACTAAGAAGGCTCTTCTAAACAAAGACTTCCGTCAATCAATCAACTTCGCTATTGATCGTACAGCTTATCAATCTCAAGTTAATGGTAAAGATGGGGCAGCTCTTGCTCTACGTAACCTCTTTGTTCCTTCTGATTTTGTCAGTGCAGGGGATAAGACCTTTGGTGACCTTGTGACAGAGAAAATGAGCACTTACGGTGATGAATGGTCTGGTGTCAATTTTGCGGATGGTCAAGATGGTCTCTACAATGCAGAAAAAGCTAAGACTGAGTTTGCCAAAGCCAAAGAAGCTCTTCAAGGTGAAGGTGTTCAATTCCCAATTCACTTGGACCTTCCAGTTGATCAAAGTTCTAAACTTAATGTTGCTCAAGCTCAATCATTGAAACAAACGATTGAAAAATCATTGGGCAGTGAAAATGTCGTTATCGATATCAACCAGTTGTCATCTGATGATATGCAAAATGCTACTCTTAATGCGGCTAATGCGGCAGCAGAAGACTGGGATATTTCAAACGGTGTGGTTTGGGGTCCAGACTATCAAGATCCATCAACTTACCTTGATATCTTTAAGACAACTTCAAGTGAAAATACCAAGACTTTCATGGGTTATGATGATCCAAACAATGCGGCCGCAGCCCAAGTAGGTCTTAAAGATTATGATGCCTTGCTTGATTCAGCAGCTTCAGAAACAACAGACCTCAACGCTCGTTACGACCGTTATGCTCAAGCTCAAGCTTGGTTGGAAGATAGCTCACTTGTCATTCCATTGACTGTTGGTAACGGTGCAGCACCAGTTATCTCACGTTTGACACCATTTACGGGTGCTAGCATGCAGGTGGGTGATAAGAACTCATCAGACTACTTCAAATATGTGAAACCACAAGAAAAAGTAGTTACTAAGAAAGAATATGAACAAAGCCGTGAAAAATGGCTTAAAGAAAAGAAAGCATCTAACGAAAAAGCTCAAAAAGATCTTGAGAAACACGTTAAATAATAATCTTGAGGAAAAGGCAGTTTGCCTTTTTCTTTTGTCAAAAAAGGGCTAATTCCTAGTGTTCATAAGGGGTATAATTGTGAGAAAGTCAGTATAAGACAAAATATTCTGAAAATTGTACTCATCTTATTTTTTATGGTATAATGTTGGTACATAAAAAAAGATTTTTTGGAGAATGCTTATGAAAAAAAGTAAATGGTTGGCCCTTGCGGGTGTTTCCCTCCTAAGTGTTGGGGTTTTAGTGGCTTGTTCATCAAAATCAAACACTTCAAGCAATACTTATAACTATGTTTATACTGCTGATCCTGAAACATTGGACTATCTTATTTCCAATAAAGGTTCAACGACTGATGCTGTGACAAATGGTGTCGATGGCCTTTTGGAAAACGATAAATATGGTAACTTGGTACCTTCTATTGCCAAGGACTGGACTGTTTCAGCTGATGGTTTAACTTATACATACAAACTTCGTAAGGGAGTTAAATGGTATACTTCAGACGGTGAAGAGTATGCAGAAGTAACAGCTAAAGACTTTGTAACAGGTCTTAAGCATGCTGCTGATAAAAAGACTGAGTCAATTTACTTGGCAAAAGATTCTGTAGTAGGTCTTGCTGATTATTTCAATGGTACTGATAAAGACTTCTCTAAAGTTGGTGTTAAAGCTCTTGATGATTACACTCTTCAGTACACACTTAAACAACCAGAACCTTACTGGAATTCTAAGATGACTTATTCTCTCTTCTGGCCTGTAAATGAAGAGTTCCTTAAGTCAAAAGGGGATAGCTTTGGTAAATCAACAGATCCATCATCTATCCTTTATAATGGTCCTTACATCCTTAAGTCATTGACAGCTAAATCATCTATTGAGTTGGCTAAAAATGAAAACTACTGGGATAAGAAAAATGTCCATTTCGATGGCATTAAACTTTCTTTCTACGATGCTTCTGACCAAGAATCGCTTGTTCGTAATTTCACTGATGGCGCTTATAGTCAAGCACGTCTATATCCAACAAGCTCAAACTTTAATTCAGTAGAAAAACAATATAAAGATAATATCTTCTATACACAACCATCTGCAGATATTGGTGGGGTTGGTGTTAATATTGACCGTCAGTCTTACAACCATACATCTAAGAAGACTGATGCTGAGAAAGATTCAACTAAGAAAGCTCTTCTTAACAAGGACTTCCGTCAATCAGTTAACTTTGCTATTGACCGTACAGCTTATTCAGCACAACTTAATGGTGAAAAAGGTGCAGCACTTGCTGTTCGTAACATTCTTGTGAAACCTGATTTTGTTTATGCTGGTGACAAGTCATTCGGTGATTTGGTAACTGAAAAGATGCCTTCATATGGTGACGAGTGGTCAGGTGTTAACCTTAAAGACAGTCAAGATGGTCTCTTCAACGCTGATAAGGCTAAGACTGAATTTAATAAGGCTAAGGAAGCTCTCCAAGCACAAGGTGTTCAATTCCCAATTCACTTGGACCTTCCAGTTGACCAAGCTGCAAAACCAACTGTAGCACGTGCACAATCTTTGAAACAATCTGTTGAAAAGACACTCGGAAAAGAAAATGTGGTTGTAGACGTTCATCAAATGTCTCAAGATGATCTTCTTAACAGTACTTTGTATGCAGCTAACGCAGCAGCAGAAGACTGGGATATCAATATTTCAGTTGCTTGGGCACCTGACTACGAAGACCCATCAACATTCCTTGATATCTTCAAGACAACAGCTAGTGAGAACACAAAAACTTACATGGGATTCGACGATCCTAACAATGCAGCAGCAGCTCAAGTAGGTCTTAAAGACTTTGATGCTTTGGTTGATAATGCAGCTAAAGAAACAAGCGACCTCAACGTACGTTATGAACGTTATGCAGAGGCACAAGCTTGGTTGGAAGATAGCTCACTCTTCATGCCACTTATGGTTAACAAGGGTGCTGCTCCAATGGTAGCTCGTTTGACACCATTCTCAGGTGCTTACTCTCAAGTAGGACCTAAGGGTTCTGACAGATACTTTAAGTACCTTGAGCCTCAAAAAGATGTTGTCACTAAGAAAAACTATGATAAAGCCCGTGAAAGCTGGCTTAAAGAAAAGTCTAAGTCCAACGAAAAAGCTCAAAAAGACCTTGAGAAACACGTTAAATAAAAGGACGATGGAACTTTCTCATTAGATTGGGAAAGTTCTTTTGGAATTAAAGGAAGAGACATGAAAAAATACATTTTATTGAGAACCCTCCGTTCTCTATTGTCAATATTTGTCGTGACGGCCTTGACCTACACGATTATCTATACCATGGTGCCGAGGCGTCTGATTTTCAGACAGGACCCTAACTACAACAAGATTGCTAAAACAGCCGATTCTAAGGCTAACTATGAAAATACAATCTATGAACGTATGGGTTACATTGATTACTATGACACCAAGGAGTTGCAGGAGAAAGCTAGCTCCCTCGATAAGTCAGTAACCACTAAGCCAACAAAAGAAAATAAAGCTATTTACCAAAAATATGTGGATAGTTTAGGACGTGGCTGGCGTTTGCATCAATTCAAGCAAAGTAAACAATTCTATGCGACACGTGATGTGCCGGTGCTTGAACGTGTGTTTGGCTTCTATGCACACCTCTTTGAATTTGACAATACCGGATGGGTTAAAGATAAAACAAATCCAAACTTGAAGCGTTACATCCGTATTGAAAATGACCCAGCTATCGGTTGGTCAGTTGTCGGTTCAGGGACTAAGCATAAATATTTGCTTTACTTTAACAGTCAGTTCCCATTTGTTCACCAAAACTTTGTGAAGATGAACCTTGGTACATCTTACCCAACTTATGCTGAGCAAGGTGTTCTTGATGTTATTACACAAGGGCAAGGGCAAACACAAAGCTCTGAGGTCAACTTCCCTACTGGTAAGAAAGTATCTTCAGTAGATATCTACTCTCGTACTTATAAATCACCAAGTCAGGCTGATGCTAGGGATCGTTCTTACTATGGTGATGACCCATACACATCTACTAAGAGTCGCTACCAATACCCATCAATGGTGACAAGTTCTGCCATTGCTGGTTTGATTGGTTTGGTCTTGTCTTATGCTTTGGCAATTCCATTGGGATCATACATGGCACGCTTTAAAAATACACTCTTTGATAGTATTTCAACTGGTGTCTTGACTTTCTTGCTCTCACTACCAACCATCGCCTTGGTTTATATCATTCGTTTGATTGGTTCTGAGATTGGTCTTCCAGATTCCTTCCCTATCTTGGGTGCGGGTGACTGGCGTTCATACGTCTTGCCATCTGTTATTCTCGGTCTTTTGTCTACACCAGGTCTTGCCATTTGGATTCGTCGTTACATGATTGACTTGCAGTCACAAGACTTCGTTCGTTTTGCACGTGCCAAAGGGTTGTCAGAACAAGAAATTTCGAATAAACACATTTTCAAAAATGCTATGGTTTCCTTGGTTTC
The DNA here is from genome assembly GCF_016648655.1 of Streptococcus sp. 17.1. Lineage (NCBI taxonomy): Bacteria > Bacillati > Bacillota > Bacilli > Lactobacillales > Streptococcaceae > Streptococcus > Streptococcus sp. 17.1. The sequence goes on along the minus strand of NZ_JACLQM010000003.1, from coordinate 58,082 downwards.
AGGGATCCCAGCATCTATCGTTAGTGTTATCACAGGGGCAACCTTGACAGAAACAATCTTTGCCTACCCTGGTATGGGTAAAATGTTGATTGACTCTGTCCGTGCTTCAAATAACGCTATGGTTGTGGGTCTTGTATTTATTTTCACAGCCCTCACCATCTTCTCATTGCTTGTGGGTGATATCCTTATGACTATGATTGACCCACGTATCAAATTGACATCTAAAGGAGGTAAATAATGGCTTCAATTGATAAAAGTAAGTTCCAATTTGTAAAGCGCGATGATTTTGCCTCTGAAACAATTGATGCGCCGGCCTATTCATACTGGAAATCGGTGATGCGTCAGTTCTTCAAGAAAAAGTCAACAACTGTCATGTTGGGAATCTTGATTGCTATCATTTTGATGAGCTTTATCTACCCAATGTTTTCAAAATTTGACTTTAATGACGTGTCTAAGGTTAATGACTTTAGTGTACGTTATGTGCATCCAAATGCTCAATACTGGTTCGGTACGGACAGTAATGGTAAGTCTCTCTTTGACAGTGTTTGGTTTGGAGCTCGTAATTCTATCCTTATTGCTGTTATCGCTACCTTCATTAACGTTGTTATTGGTTTAGTCGTTGGTGCTGTTTGGGGGATTTCTAAGACCTTTGATATGATTATGATGGAGATCTACAACATCATCTCAAACATTCCTGCCCTCCTTGTCGTTATCGTCTTGACTTACTCATTGGGTGCAGGTTTCTGGAACATGATTTTTGCCATGACTGTCACAGGTTGGATTGGTATTGCTTATACTATCCGTATTCAAATCATGCGTTACCGTGATTTGGAGTACAACTTGGCTTCTCGTACTTTGGGAACACCAACTCCTAAGATTGTGGTTAAAAATATCATGCCACAACTAGTGTCAGTTATCGTGACTATGGCTAGTCAGCTCTTGCCAGGATTTATCTCTTACGAAGCCTTCCTTTCTTACTTTGGTTTGGGGCTTCCCGTTACGACGCCTAGTCTTGGTCGTTTGATTTCAGACTATGCACAGAACGTTACAGTCAATGCTTACCTCTTCTGGATTCCATTGACTACCTTGATCCTCGTTTCCCTCTCTCTCTTTATTGTCGGTCAAAACTTGGCGGATGCCAGTGACCCACGTACGCATAGATAGGAGTCCAATATGACAGAAAATAAAAATGTAATATTATCGGCTCGCGATATCGTCGTGGAATTTGACGTTCGTGACCGTGTTTTGACAGCTATTCGAGGGGTTTCCCTTGATTTGGTTGAAGGTGAAGTTTTAGCCTTGGTTGGTGAGTCTGGTTCAGGTAAATCAGTTTTGACCAAGACCTTCACAGGGATGCTTGAAGAAAATGGTCGTGTCGCTAGTGGTTCTATTGATTATCGTGGCCAAGATTTGACCAAGCTTAAGAGTCACCAAGATTGGGCAGCAATTCGTGGAGCTAAGATTGCAACTATCTTCCAAGATCCTATGACCAGTCTTGACCCAATTAAGACTATCGGTAGCCAAATTGTTGAAGTCATTGTCAAACACCAAGGAAAATCAGCCAAAGAAGCTAAAAAAATGGCCATTGATTACATGGACAAGGTTGGTATTCCTGATGCTGAAAAACGTTTCAACGAATATCCTTTCCAATACTCTGGTGGGATGCGTCAACGTATCGTCATTGCCATTGCCTTGGCTTGTCGTCCTGATGTCCTTATCTGTGACGAGCCAACAACTGCCCTTGATGTGACCATTCAAGCTCAAATCATTGACCTTTTGAAATCACTCAAAGAGGAGTATGGTTTCTCAGTGATTTTCATTACCCATGACCTTGGTGTGGTAGCAAGTATCGCTGACAAGGTTGCTGTTATGTATGCTGGTGAAATCATCGAGTACGCAACGGTTGAGGAAATTTTCTATGAGCCTTGTCACCCATACACTTGGAGCTTGCTTTCAAGCTTGCCACAGTTGGCTGACGATAAGGGTGAGCTTTTCTCTATTCCAGGGACACCACCATCACTTTATACACCAGTTGTTGGAGATGCCTTTGCCTTGCGTTCAGACTATGCCATGCAAATTGACTTCGAGGAAAAAGCACCACAATTCCAAGTTTCAGATACTCACTGGGCTAAGACCTGGCTCTTACATGAGGATGCACCAAAAGTTGAAAAACCTGAGGTTATCCAAAATCTACATGAAAAAATCCGTACTAATATGGGATTTGCACATTTAGGAGATGAGGAGGAAGGCAATGCCTGAGAAGTTAGTTGAAGTAAAAGATGTGGAGATTTCCTTCGGTGAAGGAAGCAAGAAATTCGTTGCTGTCCACAATGCTAATTTTTTCATCAACAAGGGTGAAACCTTTTCCCTCGTTGGTGAGTCTGGTAGTGGTAAAACTACTATCGGTCGTGCCATTATTGGTCTGAATGATACAAGTAATGGTGAGATTATTTTTGACGGTAAGAAAATCAATGGGCACTTATCTCACTCTGAGAAAAACGACCTTATCCGTCGTATTCAGATGATTTTCCAAGACCCTGCGGCTAGTTTGAATGAACGTGCAACAGTTGATTATATCTTGTCTGAGGGCTTGCATAACTTCCATCTCTATAAGGATGAGGAAGATCGTAAAGCTAAAATCAAGGAAATCATCAAAGAAGTGGGACTTCTTGAGGAGCACTTGACACGTTACCCTCACGAATTTTCTGGGGGACAACGTCAACGTATCGGTATTGCGCGTTCCTTGGTTATGCAACCTGACTTGGTCATCGCTGACGAACCAATCTCAGCCCTTGACGTGTCAGTTCGTGCCCAAATTTTGAACCTGCTTAAGAAATTCCAAAAAGAGTTGGGATTGACCTACCTCTTTATCGCTCACGACTTGTCAGTGGTCCGTTTCATTTCTGACCGTATCGCTGTTATCTACAAGGGGACAATCGTGGAAGTTGCTGAGACAGAAGAACTCTACAATAATCCTATCCACCCTTACACCAAGTCACTCTTGTCTGCTGTTCCTATTCCAGACCCAATCTTGGAACGTCAGAAAGTCTTGAAGGTTTATGATCCAAACCAACACGACTATTCTGTCGATAAACCAGAAATGGTTGAAGTACGTCCAGGACACTTTGTTTGGGGTAACAAGGCCGAAATCGAGACTTATCGTAAAGAACAAAGTAAATAAGTCTTTTCAATGCAAAAAAAAATCGTGTTCCACAAGGAACACGGTTTTTCTTTAGTCTAAATTTAAGCGTTTGGTCATGATATAGTAGGTACCAAAGTAACTTGCTCCGATGAGAATGAGAGACTGAACTAGACTAAATATATATGACGAGTTATTAATTGCAGTATTTGTTGCATCTCCGGTCAAGGCTGCACCGATTCCAAAGAAGAAACCAATAAAGAATAGGATAGCCTGAATGGCAAAATAAGCGACAAATCCCATAAGAACTTTGTTAGTGTTAAAGAGGTTACCGATACTAATACAGAGGTAATAGAAAAGGATACCAGCAATCATTGACAAGATTGTAGAAGGGATGAAGAGGTAGAAAGCGCCTATCTCTTTTAGGATCTGGCCAAAGTAGCTGGTAGCTAGTAGGATATCTTTCATATCAAGGCAGAAAGCAGCTATAATTCCAATCGAAAGGAGTATAACGAGTGATGAAATGATATCTAAAATAAAGGCTACCAAGAGTTTAGACAAGATTAATTGGTGAGCAGAAACTGGGAGCGTATTGGTTAGATAACCTTCTCTCCCAAAGACAGTCTTTGCAAAGCGTCTGACAATGAGGACTATTGTCGCTATATAAATGGTTCCCCATACGATAATGGTAGCAAAAACCATCAGTGTGAAGAAAGCAAAGAAGAGTAGACTAGGTTCTTGGTGGCTCTGTTCAGTTACAAAAATAGATTTTCGAAGCATTAAACCCAAGGGGATAGAGAGTAGGATGGCAATACCATAGATGCCAAGATACCATTTACGGACCGATTGTAATTCATATTTAACTAATTTCCAAAACATGCTCATACCTCCTAGTTGTGGAACATCTCTCTAAAGAGTTTGTCGATAGATTTGCCATGGGCTTGACGGATATTATCAGCATCACCCTGAAGTTCAATCTGACCGTATTTTAAGAAGACAACTTCATCTAGGACGGATTCAATATCTGCAATCAAATGGGTTGAAATGATCACAGAAGCATCTTCAGAGTATTGGTTGATGATGGTTTTAAGAATGTAGTCACGTGACGCGGGATCGACACCACCAATAGGTTCATCGAGGAGATAGAGTTTAGCCTCACGACTCATAACCAAAATCAACTGAACTTTTTCTTTGTTACCTTTTGAGAGGTCTTTAAGGCGCAAATCAGGCTGGAGCATTAAATCCTGCAAGAGTTGCAAGGCAAGAGGATAGCGGAAGTCAGCATAGAAATCTTGGAAGAAGTCCAAGTAGTATTGGATAGTCTTACTTTCATCTAAATAGGTTGTGTCAGGCAAATAAGCCACTTGCGCCTTAGTGATAGGTGACGGCTGAAATCCATTAATGGTTACTAAACCAGAAGTTGGTTGGAGGAGGCCATTCAAAATCTTGATGAGAGTTGTTTTACCACTACCGTTTGGTCCTAAGAGACCAATGATTTTACCAGAAGGGATGGACATGGTCACATCTCTAAGGGCTGGAATACCATTATAGGTCTTGGTGAGATTTGTTAGAGTTACAATATCAGTCATCGGTCTATAAGTCCTTTCCTGTTTGTTCGATGTAGTCAGTGATGATAGCTTTGATTTCAGGTGAGTTAAAACCAATGGCTGCCATCTCAGTGACAAAGTTTTTCATGAGACTTTGGGCAATCTCGTGTCGTTTTTGATCAATTAGTTTTTCATCTTCGGTAACAAAGCGACCAGAGGTACGGGCAGAATAGACCAGCCCCTCTTTTTCAAGTTCTTGGAAGGCTCTTTGTACAGTGTTAGGATTGACCCCAGCTTCTTGAGCAAATTCTCTAACGGGTAGGAGTTGTTGTCCCATACTCAATTCCTTGGAAGCTATCTTCAGTTTGACGCGATAGGCGATTTGGAGATAAATTGGCGATTTTTCATCAAATGTCCAAGCCATAAGAGACTCCTTTCTAAAAGTATAATAGTGTTATTTTTGTACTATCGTAATGATACAACTAAAATACTGAATTTGCAAGTAAAATGCCATATTTTCTCTAATTTCTTTGGCTTTTCCCAAACTTATATTCCTATTTTTGGTACAATAGGGGCAAGTATGTTCGACCTGAAGGGAGATTATTTTGAAAATTTTAGCAACAGATATGGATGGTACCTTTCTAGACCATCTTGGTGCCTATGATAAGGCGCGTTTGGAAAACCTTTTGGATGCGTGTGAAGCTAAAGATTACGTTTTTACAGTAGCTTCTGGCCGAGCTCTCTTGGCCTTGGAGGAGCTTTTTGATGGTTTTGTGGACCGCATTGCTATTATTGCGGAGAATGGGGCCTTGGTTCAGTATAAGGGTGAAGTCCTGTTTGAGTCCAAGTTAGAACCTAAAGATTATTTAGAAATTGCAGACACGACTTTAGCCTTGCCAACTTGTGAAGGGGTTCTCTTGTCTGGACGTCGAGGTGCCTATGCACCAAACGATGCAGATCCAGCCTATCTTAAGGCCATGGAACGTTACTATGAAAATGTCATGGTAACAGACCTTGAAGCGGTCACAGATGATATTTTCAAGGTAACTGCTAAGTTCCAAGGGGATACCATTATGGAACGTGGTGACTACCTCAACACAATTTTTGAGGATATGACAGCTGTGACAACTGGCTTTGATTCCATGGATATTATCCTTAAAGGGGTGGACAAGGGCTTTGGTCTCTACCATCTTTGTCAAGAGTTGGGACGTCAGGCTTCAGATGTTGTAGCCTTTGGTGATAACCTCAACGATATGGAGATGTTGACCTTTGCTGGACGTGCAGTTGCTACGGAAAATGCGCGTGATGAGATTAAGGCAGTGGCAGATGAGGTGATTGGTCACCATAAAGATGGTGCAGTCTTTGACTACATGGAAGGGTTGGTGGGCTCAGATGTCTGAGATTAAATTACTAGCCTTGGACCTAGATGGAACCCTCTTTACTAAGGATAAGCAAGTAACAGCTGAAAATAGAGCTGCTTTGAAGGCGGCAGAAGCTAAGGGGGTTCATGTGGTCATTACGACTGGTCGTCCTCTACCAGCTATTACTCATATCTTGGAAGATTTGGGCTTGTTAGATGATAAGCACTATAGTGTGACCTTCAATGGTGGCTTGGTTCAGCGTAATAATGGGGATATCCTCATAAAGAAAGAGATGAGTCGAGAAGATTTAAAGCAGATTTATGCTGTCTTCGAACCTCTAGGGCTTCCTATGGATGTTATCAGTGATGGCATTGTCTATGGTGTTCCGAGTAAAGGCAATCATTCTCTCTATCGTCAGGCTAATCCTACCTTGACCTTCGTTGATGTGGAGAGTATTGATGACATTCCTGAAAATATCGTCTATAATAAGGTAGTTACGGTCTGTGAGGAAGAGTTTTTGGATGCCCAAATTCAAAAACTACCTGACCATCTATACCAAGCGTTTGAGGTATTTAAGTCTCGTGAGATTATCCTAGAAGTCATGCCGAAAGGGGTTCATAAAGCTGTAGGCTTGAAACTTTTGTCTGATTATCTTGCCCTTGATAAAAGTCAGGTTATGGCTATGGGAGATGAGGAAAATGACTTGACCATGTTGGAGTGGGCTGGTCTAGGTGTGGCTATGGCAAATGCTGTTCCTAAGGTTAAGGCTGTTGCCAAGGCAGTAACGACAAAAACTAATGAGGAATCTGGAGTGGCTGAGGCCATCCACAAGTATATTCTAGAGAAATAAGGAGAACCAAATGGGTCTATTTGATCGATTATTTGGACAAGAGGAAAACCAATCACAGGAAACTGTAGCAAATCAGGAAATTTCAGAAACTGAGGCTCTTGATAATCAAGACTTGTCAACAAGTGAAAGTCAAACAGAACAGCTCAGTGAGTCAGAGACTCAAGTAGAAGAGATTTCGTCTACAGAATCTGTTGAAGAAAGCGAATCTACAGTGACAGAAGAAAGTGAAGTAGCGTCTGATGAGGACCTATCTGTTGATGATCAGGCCTCAAGCGAAGCAGAGGGCGTATCAGAGTCAGAAGAAAGCCAAGTCGCTGTGGATAACCACTTCGCAGATGTCATGGCTGATTACTATGCTAAAAAGGCTCAGGTAGCTGCTGCTGCAGAAAAAGGTGAAACGGTTACTTTTGAGGCTGTTCAAACTCGTAAAGTTGAGGAAAAACCTGAAGAAGTTCAGGCTTCAAAAACTGAAACAGAACAAGAAAAATACAATCGTACCCTTAAGAAGACGCGTACAGGTTTTGCTGCCCGTTTGAATGAATTCTTCGCGAATTTCCGTCGAGTTGATGAGGAGTTCTTCGAAGAATTGGAAGAAATGCTGATTCTTTCCGATGTTGGTGTTAATGTTGCAACGCAATTAACGGAAGACTTGCGCTATGAAGCCCGCCTTGAAAATGTCAAAAAGACTGAAGATTTGCAACGCTTGATTATCGAGAAACTTGTGGACATCTACGAGAAGGATGATGTCTACAAGGAGCAGATTAATTTCCAAGATGGTTTGACAGTCATGCTTTTCGTTGGTGTCAACGGGGTTGGTAAGACAACGTCTATCGGTAAGTTGGCGCATAAATACAAACAAGAAGGCAAAAAAGTCATGTTGGTAGCTGCCGATACTTTCCGTGCAGGAGCGGTTGCTCAGTTGGTTGAGTGGGGACGTCGTGTTGATGTGCCGGTAGTGACTGGTGCAGAGAAGGCTGACCCAGCTTCAGTGGTTTATGATGGTATGGAAAAGGCCCTTGCTGAGGGAGTTGACGTCCTTATGATTGATACTGCGGGTCGTTTGCAAAATAAAGACAATCTTATGGCAGAGCTTGAAAAGATTGGTCGTATTATCAAACGTGTGGTTCCAGAAGCACCTCATGAAACCCTCTTGGCCTTGGATGCCTCAACAGGTCAAAATGCCCTTAGTCAGGCTAAGGAATTTTCAAAAATTACACCTCTTACAGGTCTTGTCTTGACTAAGTTGGATGGTAGTGCCAAGGGTGGGGTGGTTTTAGCCATTCGCCAAGAGTTGGATATTCCAGTTAAGTTAATTGGTTTTGGTGAGAAAATTGATGATATTGGTGAGTTCCATTCAGAAGAATTCATGCAAGGTCTCTTGACTGGTTTGGTTTAAAAGAGTATTTAAAAAAGAGTGAGTACTGAGAAAAGGAATTCACTCTTTTTAATGGTGTCCTCACCTTGAAAAAAGTCGCTTTTATTGGTAAAATAGTAAGGAAAAACGCATGCTCTGAAAAGTGAGCTGTAACTTAATCACTGAACAACCCCTAAGCCAAAAAAAGAGATGATTGTTTTCTCTTTTTTAAGGTGAGTCATAAGAAGATTTTTAATCTTAGTTTAAGGAGAAGACATGTCTGAACGTGGACTTTTGATTGTTTTTTCAGGGCCTTCTGGTGTCGGAAAAGGAACTGTTCGTCAGGAGATTTTTTCAACACCTGACCATAAATTTGAATACTCAGTATCAATGACCACACGTGCTCAACGTCCTGGTGAAGTTGATGGAAAGGATTATTTTTTCCGTTCGCGTGAGGAGTTTGAAGAGCTTATTCGTAAGGGTCAAATGTTGGAATATGCTGAGTATGTGGGTAACTACTACGGAACACCTTTGACTTATGTTAATGAAACCTTGGATAAAGGTATTGATGTTTTCCTTGAAATCGAGGTTCAAGGGGCCCTTCAGGTTAAGAAAAAGGTACCAGATGCTGTCTTCATCTTTTTGACGCCACCGGATTTGAACGAGCTTCAAGAACGTTTGGTTGGTCGTGGGACAGATTCTGAGGAAGTTATTGCTCAACGTATCGAGCGTGCGCGTGAAGAGATTGCTCTTATGAGCGAATACGATTATGCCATTGTTAATGACGAAGTGCCTTTGGCTGCTGAGCGTGTCAAACGTGTTATTGAAGCAGAACACTTCCGAGTTGACCGTGTGATTGGTCGCTATCGTAATATGATTTCAGAAAAGAAATTATCAGATAAATAAATTAGAAATAGGTATAGAATTATGATGTTGAAACCCTCTATTGACAAACTTTTGGATAAAGTGCCTTCAAAATATTCATTGGTTATTTTGCAAGCCAAACGTGCCCATGAATTAGCCGCTGGTGCTGAACCAACTCAAGAGTTTACGTCAGTAAAACCAACCCTTCAAGCCCTTGAAGAGATTGAATCTGGTAATGTGACTATCCACCCAGATCCAGAATCTAAACGTGAATTGGCACGTTTGAAAGTGATTCAAGCACGTCTTGCTGCTGAGGAAGAAGAACGTAAAATCAAAGAACAAATCGCTAAAGAAAAAGAAGAAGGCGATAAGATCTAAAATCAAAGTCTTGCTTTGGTTTATGAGGAGAGGGGAGCTGAGGCATAGTGTCTCAGCTTCCTTCTTTATGACGAAAATAGGCAGCTCACATTTTCTTGAGTTTGGAAGATACTGGTCTTAAGGAAGTGACAGGAGGAAATTTATGGTTTTAGTAGCACAAATTATTGTAGACGTTCCTCTGATGCAGACGGATAGGCCTTATAGTTACCTTATCCCTGAAGCCATGCAAGAACAAATCGCCATCGGTATGCGGGTTCATGTGCCTTTTGGTAAAGGAAATCGTCTACTTCAAGGTTTTATTATTGGCTTGGAAGAGCAGGAAAATTTAAGAGATTTTCCTGAACTAAAAACCATCGCTGAGCTTTTAGATTATGAGCCAGTGCTTAATCAGGAACAGCTGGATTTGGCTGATCAGATGCGACATACGGTCTTTTCTTATAAGATTTCCATCTTGAAGTCAATGCTACCCGGTCTCCTTAATTCGCAGTACGATAAGGTTATCATGGCAACTGATAAACTGGGTGAAGAGGAAAAAGCGACTCTCCTTCAAGGGCAGAATCATATTCTTTTCTCGCAGTTGTCAGAGGTACAACGTCAAGCCATTCCTCGTCTGGTCCAGTCTGGGCGTGTAACGGTTGATTACCTTGCTAAAGATAAGCAGAATATTAAGACTGAGAAGCACTATAGTGTTCAAAAGGGGATTCTCGAGACTTTGGCAATTTCGCAAAGGGCTAAGAAACGATTGGAGTTGCGAGACTTCTTGCTAGAAAAGAGTGAGTCTGGCAAGTTGACGGATCTCCACAAGCTTTTTTCACGAGATGTGGTTAAGTTTTTCATTGAAGCTGGTGCCTTGGTCATCACCGAAGTTGAGGTCAATCGTGCCGATAGCTACTTTGAAAAGGTAGAAAAGACAGATTTTCTTGAGCTTAATGCCCAACAGGCGCATGCGGTTGAAGAAATGACGTGCCAAATTGGACAAGGTGGCAAACCTTTCTTATTGGAAGGAGTGACGGGATCAGGTAAGACAGAGGTTTACCTGCATCTTATCGAGAGGACCCTGGCTATGGGAAAAACCGCCATTGTCTTAGTGCCAGAGATTTCCCTAACACCCCAAATGACCAATCGTTTCATTTCGCGTTTTGGGGACTTGGTGGCGATTATGCATTCAGGCTTGTCAGACGGTGAGAAATTTGACGAGTGGCGTAAGGTTAAATCTGGTCAGGCCAAGGTTGTGGTAGGAGCGCGTTCGGCTATCTTTGCTCCTTTGGACAATATCGGGGCAATCATTATCGATGAGGAACATGAGGCTACTTATAAACAAGAGTCCAATCCTCGCTATCATGCAAGAGATGTTGCCTTGCTTAGGGCTAAGAGTCATGGAGCTGTGCTTGTCCTTGGGTCAGCAACACCCTCTATTGAGACACGGGCGAGAGCTCAGAAAGGGGTTTACCATTTTCTTGAGTTGACACAAAGGGCTAATCCTCATGCTAAAATTCCGCAGGTGGAAGTGGTGGACTTCAAGGATTTTGTGGGCCGTCAAGAGGCGAGTGATTTTACGCCACCTCTTTTGGAAAAAATCAGGGAACGTTTGGCACGTAAGGAACAAGTCGTATTGATGTTGAACCGTCGTGGGTATTCCTCTTTTGTCATGTGTCGTGACTGTGGCTATGTGGATGATTGTCCGAATTGTGATATTTCACTGACCTTGCACATGGATACTAAGACCATGAATTGTCACTATTGTGATTTTCAAAAAGCAATACCACATGTCTGTCCCAACTGTCAGAGTCGTCAGGTTCGCTATTATGGGACTGGGACACAGAAGGCTTATGACCAGTTAACGGAACTTTTGCCAGAAGCCAGAGTGATTCGTATGGATGTTGATACGACACGTAAGAAAGGTGCTCACGAGAAACTCTTAGAGACTTTTGGAAATGGTAAGGCTGACATTTTGCTTGGGACTCAGATGATTGCCAAGGGCTTGGATTTCCCAAATGTTACCTTGGTAGGGGTCTTGAATGCAGATACATCGCTTAATTTACCAGATTTTCGTTCGGCTGAGCGTACCTTCCAGCTTTTGACACAGGTGGCTGGTCGTGCTGGTCGTGCTGACAAGGAAGGGGAAGTTATTATTCAAACCTATAATCCTAATCATTATGCCATTCGGTTTGCGCAACAACAGGATTATGAAGCTTTCTATGCCTATGAGATGGGGATTCGACGTCAGTTGGCCTATCCGCCATATTTTTATACGGTAGGAATCACGCTTTCTCACAAGGATGAAGAGTTTGTCGTCCACAAGAGCTATGAGGTTATGGCTTATTTAAGAGAGTACTTGTCAGACAAGGTGACCTTCCTAGGGCCAACGCCTAAGCCTATTGCTCGAACACATAACCTTTATCATTATCAGATTATTATCAAATACCGTTTTGAGGATAACTTGGAAGAAACGCTTAATAGGGTCCTTGACATGACTCAGGAACCTGAAAACAAGGACCTGCGTTTGATTATCGATCACGAACCTCAGAATTTTACCTAATCTAGAAAAGGAAGAATATGACAAAATTAGTATTTATGGGAACGCCTGCCTTTTCAGCGACTGTGCTGGAAGGACTTTTGACAGATGAGCGTTACGATATTGTTGCTGTGGTGACGCAACCAGACCGTGCTGTCGGCCGTAAAAAAGAAATTCGCATGACACCGGTCAAGGAAGTAGCCTTGGCGCATGACTTGCCAATTTATCAACCGGAAAAATTGTCAGGGTCAGAAGAAATGGCGCAATTGATGGCGCTTGGTGCTGATGGGATTGTTACTGCAGCTTATGGGCAATTTTTACCAAGCAAGTTGCTTAATAGCATGGATTTTGCGGTGAATGTCCACGCTTCTCTCTTGCCAAAATACCGTGGTGGGGCACCTATTCATTATGCCATTATCAATGGGGATGCAGAAGCAGGTGTGACAATTATGGAAATGGTCAAGGAGATGGACGCTGGTGACATGGTTAGCCAAAAGGCCTTGCCAATTCTTGACGAGGATAATGTTGGTACCATGTTTGAAAAATTGGCAGTCTTGGGTCGTGACCTTTTGCTTGAGACCTTGCCTGCCTATATTGCTGGAGAAATCAAACCTGTTCCTCAAGATGCCAGTCAGGTAACGTTTTCGCCAAATATTAGTCCAGAAGAGGAGAGACTTGATTGGAATAAGTCGGCTCGTGACATCTTCAATCAAATCCGTGGCATGTATCCATGGCCTGTGGCACATACCTTGCTTGACGGCAAACGTTTCAAGATTTATGAAGCAGACTTGGCAGAAGGCCAGGGACAGTCTGGTCATATCATTGAAAAGACCAAGAAGAGTTTGGTAGTTGCGACTGGTCAGGGAGCTATTTCACTTAAGACAGTTCAGCCTGCAGGAAAGCCTCGGATGGCTATTGCTGATTTCCTTAATGGGGTCGGACGCAATCTTGAAGTAGGTGATGCATTTGGCCAATGATTGGAAAAAAACAGCCCGTGGACAGGCACTTGAAGTCTTAGAAGAAGTCTTCCAGGAAGGAGCTTACTCAAATATTGCTCTCAATGCCCATCTGAGCAAGTCGCGTCTGACAGATAAGGACAAGGCCTTGGTGACGGAAATTGTCTATGGGACCGTCGCTCGTAAGATTACGTTGGAGTGGGTCCTAGCCCATGTCATCGAGGACCGTGACAAGCTTGAACCTTGGGTCTATGACTTATTACTTTTGAGTCTCTATCAGTTGGCCTATTTAGATAAGATTCCAGCCCATGCGGTGGTTAATGATGCCGTTTCTATTGCCAAAAATCGTGGCAATAAAAAGGGTGCTGAGAAGCTGGTCAATGCGGTTCTTCGTAAACTATCCAGCCAGCCTTTGCCAGATCCAAGCACGATCAAACGTGTCAATAAACGCTATTCTGTTCAGTATTCTCTACCAGTATGGTTGGTTAAAAAACTTATCGACCAGTATGGAGAGGATCGTGCCCTTGCTATTTTCCAAAGCCTTTTTGTGAGAAACAAGGCTAGTGTGCGTGTAACGGATGCGTCACGTTTGGAAGAGATTGCAGAGGCCACTGGTGCTGAGCGTTCAGTATTATCCCCAGTCGGGCTTGTTAAGTCTTCAGGTTACTTTGCTGGGACAGATTATTTTAAAGAGGGCTTGTTGACCATTCAGGATGAGACCAGTCAACTGGTTGCGCCAACTTTAGGGATTCAAGGTGAGGAAGAAATCCTGGATGCCTGTGCGGCACCTGGAGGTAAGACGGTACATATGGCCTCATATTTGACGAGTGGACATGTGACGGCACTTGACCTCTATGATCATAAGCTTGCTCTTATCGAAGAAAATGCACAACGTCTTGGACTAGCTGACAAGGTTAAGACTCAGAAACTGGATGCTAGTCAGGTACATCAAGTCTTTCCAGCTGATAGTTTTGACAAGATTTTAGTGGATGCACCTTGTTCTGGAATTGGGCTCATTCGTCGGAAACCTGACATCAAATATAACAAGGATCTCCAAGATTTTGAGTCCCTCAAGGCCGTACAGTTGGATATCCTATCCAGCGTTTGTCAAACCCTACGAAAAGGTGGTATAATAACATATAGTACTTGCACCATCATAGCAGAAGAAAATCAAGAGGTGATTCAAGCCTTTCTTGAGAGCCATCCTGATTTTGAGCAAGTTGCCTTAGACCATCCATGTAAAGACATCGTGGTCAATGGCTGTTTGGCAATTACCCCCGAACAGTATCTAACTGATGGTTTTTTCATCGCACAGTTGCGTAAAAAAGCTTAGGATTACAGAGGAGGAAATGCTGACGCAAGTCAGAAAGAAAACTATGGAAATATCATTATTAACGGACATTGGCCAAAAACGGTCAAATAACCAAGATTTTGTTAATAAATTTGTCAACCAAGCTGGTGTTACCCTTGTCGTTGTTGCAGATGGGATGGGCGGACACCGTGCTGGAAATATTGCCAGTGAGATGTCAGTGACTGATCTTGGTCGAGACTGGATTAACACTGATTTTCGTGAGTTGAGTCAGATTCGTGATTGGATGATTGCTGCCATTGATGCAGAAAATCGTAAAATTTATGAACTTGGCCAAAACGAAGAATATAAGGGAATGGGAACAACTATCGAGGTTCTTGCCTTTGTTGATAATGCTGTGATTTTTGCCCATGTTGGGGATTCACGTATTGCCCTTATCCGTAATGGTGAGTATAAGCAATTGACGAATGACCATTCTTTGGTCAATGCTCTTATCAAGGCTGGTCAGTTGACCGAAGAAGAAGCAGCGGTTCACCCACAACGTAATATCATTACGCAATCTATTGGGCAAGCTGCTCCGATTGAGGCTGACCTTGGTGTTCAACAATTGGAACCAGGGGACTATATTTTGGCCAATTCAGATGGTTTGACCAACATGATTTCAGTCGAACAGATTGTTCATATTGTCAACAGCCCTGGTTTCGTCGAAGAAAAAACGAGTCGTTTGGTAGCTGCAGCCAATGAGGCAGGTGGACTTGATAATATTACCGTTGCTCTCATTAAGATAGAAAGTGAGGAAGGATAATGATCCAAGTTGGCAAATTATTTGCTGGACGTTATCGAATCCTTAAATCTATCGGACGTGGTGGTATGGCGGATGTTTATCTGGCTAATGACCTGATTCTGGATAATGAAAAAGTGGCTATTAAGGTACTTCGTACCAATTACCAAACTGATCAGGTGGCTGTGGCCCGTTTCCAACGTGAAGCGCGTGCCATGGCAGAACTCAGTCATCCTAATATCGTTGCTATCCGAGATATTGGCGAAGAAGACGGCCAGCAGTTCTTGGTGATGGAGTATGTGGACGGTTCGGACTTGAAGAAATACATTCAAGACCATGCGCCACTTTCTAACCAAGATGTTGTGCGTATCATGGGGGAGGTCCTTTCCGCCATGACTCTTGCCCATCAAAAGGGCATTATCCACCGTGACCTTAAGCCACAAAACGTTCTTTTAACTAAGGACGGTACAGCCAAGGTCACAGACTTCGGAATTGCGGTTGCCTTTGCAGAGACCAGTCTAACTCAAACGAACTCTATGTTGGGTTCTGTCCACTACCTCTCACCAGAGCAGGCTCGTGGATCTAAAGCGACTATCCAAAGTGACATCTATGCTATGGGTATTATGCTTTTTGAAATGTTGACAGGTCATATTCCTTATGATGGCGATAGTGCAGTAACCATTGCACTCCAACATTTCCAAAAACCACTACCATCGATTTTGGCAGAGAACCGTAACGTTCCCCAAGCTTTGGAAAACGTGGTTATTCGAGCAACAGCCAAAAAACTAGAAAATCGTTACAATAGTACTTTGGAAATGAGCCGTGACTTGGTAACGAGTTTGCATCCTAGTCATCGACGCGATGCCAAGGTAGTCTTTGATGATATGACGGATACCAAGACCTTGCCGAAGGTTGATCCAGTTCCATCAGCAAGTCTTGAGAAAAAAGCCGTTGCTGCTGAACCATCAGAGCCTACACCTGCTCCAAGTAAACAACCAAGGAAAAAAACGACACCAGCTAAGAAGAAAAAGAAGAACTTCTTCTCAACCTTACTCAAGGTTTTCCTAGGACTTGTCTTTATTGGTATTATCATCTTTGCCTATTTAGTCTTTACCAATCCTGATAATGTCCAAGTACCTAATGTGGTCGGTCAGGAGTTGTCCACAGCTCAGACTAAAATTGAGGGTGCTGGATTTAAGGTAGGAGAAGTCAAAGAAGTGGAAGATGACTCTGTCGATACGGGGAAGGTCATCAAGACCGATCCTACAGCTGGAACCACACGAAAAGAGGGATCAAGCATTGATGTCTATGTTTCTTCTGGTAGTAAAGGTTTCGCTTTGAAAGACTACAAGGGTAAAAACTATAAGGATGCCATTGAGGACTTAACTTCGAATTATGGTGTTTCTGAGGACCAAATTGATATTCAGCATGTCGAAGACGACAGTGCTGAAGAGGGAGAAATCCTATCTCAAAGTCCAGGGAAAAACAAGTCTTTCAATCCTAAGGATAGTAAGGCTAAGATTAAGTTCCGTGTGGCAACTCCTAAGATAGTTACCATGCCTGATGTGACTGGTTTGACGGTTTCAACAGCAGTTCAAACCTTGAATCGTAAGAATATCTCAAGTAGTAGCATCGAGTACCACGACTATAATACTGGTGCTAAGTTAGATAAGGATAAGATTCCTAGCAGTACGGAGGTCCTTTATCAAGATCCACAAGCTGGTACAAGTGTTGATGGTACAGTGATTCTCTATGTTTCGGTTGCAACAGCAAGTTCAAACCTTCAGTCAAGCTCAAGTAGTACGACACATTCGTCATCAACGAGCTCAAGTACTGACAGTACAACTTCAAGCACTGAAACCTCGACAGAGGCTACTCACACAGAACTACAATAGATTACAAAACTTAGACATAATGAAGAGAGGTTATTTAATCTCTCTTTTTTGCTACCTAGAGATATTGTCGATAGCCTAAAAAGCTTGCTTGCCAGAGGTCAGAGATTCTTTTATAATGAAGACATCACATATAGGAGAGACGCTATGAGAAACCGTAGAAAACTGAGAAGGTATATCATTACCTACGATATTGTCATAACAGTCCTGGCCCTGATTTCCATTGGCTTGGTTATCTTTGATTTAGTTGGCTTAATTTCAATTGGAAGGCGACCTTTTAGAGTGATAGATCAGTCTATAACGCTCATCTTTGCCATTGATTATGCGATTCGTTTCTCCTTAGCACCTCGTAAGCGAATTTTTGTTAAAACACATGTGTTGGACTTGTTGGCTATTATTCCCTATAATGAAGTCTTTACCTTCCTACGTTTTTCAAGAGTGGGACGCTTTGCCAGGTTGGCCAAACTCTCACGTTTAATTGGTTTGAGTGGCAAGCTCAAGCATATTTCCAATCGTATCAATCGCAGAAATGGCTTTTATTTTCTACTTTCGGTTAATAGTATTATCATTCTTATCAGTAGTGCTGTTATTGCTCGAGTAGAACACCATAATTTTATAGATGCTATTTGGTGGTCTGTAGCAACGGTGACTACGGTTGGTTATGGAGATATCGTCCCTAAAACGCTTGTAGGTAAGGCAGTCGCTGTTATTCTCATGTTTAGTGGGATTGCCACTCTAGGGTTGTTAACTAGCTCTCTTAATAATATTTTTGTGCGGTCAGGTCGTCAGACTGAACGAAAATTAGCCGAACTTAAGAAAGAATTAGCAGAGCAGCGTGTCATACTGGAGGAAATCAGAAGTACAGTGCTAATGATAAAAAGCAAAATGGACGA
The DNA here is from genome assembly GCF_016648655.1 of Streptococcus sp. 17.1. NCBI lineage: Bacteria > Bacillati > Bacillota > Bacilli > Lactobacillales > Streptococcaceae > Streptococcus > Streptococcus sp. 17.1. The sequence goes on along the minus strand of NZ_JACLQM010000003.1, from coordinate 40,243 downwards.
TACTGACGATTAAGATTTTTGAATGAAAGACTGTGTTTCCTGTAATGGAGGCACTTTTTTGCTTTCTTCTGCCTCTTTTCTATCTTGGTTAGTCAGTGCTCAAACTGGGTCTTTTTGTCAATTGCCTTAAAATTTGATAGAATGAAGCCTGTATACTTTTATTTGAGAGGTCCTTATGACCAAATTTAATTTTTTCTTAGTGGTGGAAGCCCTGCTTTTGACTCTGGGCCTGATTACCATTTTTAATAATGATATTACCAGTTTTATTTTCATTCTGGTTTTGACCTTGTTAGCGGTTCGCTTTTTTAATAAGGAATCCAAAAGTGATTTTGTCTTGACCATCTGTTTGATCTCACTTTTTCTGGTTTCCATGTGGAATATCTATGTGGTGCTTGCGATTTTGGTGGGTGTGGCCTATGTCATGATTAACCATTTTTCACAGGTCAAGAAAAAGAATCGCTACGCTCTTATTCAATTCAAGGAAGACGACTTGGATCCTCAGGCTGTGCGAAATCAGTGGATTGGAACTCGGATGGAACCTGTCAGTGATCGCTATGACTTTGATGATATCAATATCATTCGTTTCTTTGGGACAGATGTGATTGATTTGACCCAAGTTATCGTCTCGGGGCGAGATAATGTTGTGATTTTGCAGAAACTTTATGGTCCGACGACTATCTTGGTACCAATTGATGTTTCCGTCAAGCTCAATATATCAGCGATTTATAGCTCTGTCACCTTCTTCAATGAAGATGAGTACGACCTCCGTTACGAAAGATTGACCTTGCAGGGGGCGGAGTATGAACATGCTCATCGAACAGTGAAATTGATTCTCAATGTGGGAGCTGGACCAGTGGAGGTACGTCGCAAATGAAGAAACAGTACCTATTTTTGATTCTGATTTATTCAGTTGTTGTTCTGGTTGGCGTTACCCTAGTGGTTATGGATAGCTTTAACCTTAACTTTTCATTGGTTTTTGGTAATCTGTCTCAGGTCTTCCATTTCCTTTTTAACATGTTTTTTGTGGTTCTGAGTTTGCTCATTTTGCTTTATATTCTTTGGGCCATTGCCAATGATAACAGTATGCGATCAGTCAATCAGGATTTGCGCCGCATTATCAATAATCAACCAGTCAAACGTCAGGGAGATATTGAGTTAGACAAGAATATGATGCGTTTATCTCATAAGATGCGTAAATTGACTAAGGACTTGCAGAAAACTGAGAATGCCCAAGCTCTTCAAAGCCGTGATATTATTAAGAAGGAGCGAGGACGTATTGCTCGTGACCTTCACGATACCGTTAGTCAGGAGCTTTTTGCGGCTAGTATGATCCTATCTGGTGTCTCTCAGATGGCGGACCAGCTAAGTAAAGAAGATTTGCATAATCAAATTCAGGCGGTTGAGGCCATGCTGACGGACGCTCAAAAAGATATGCGTGTCTTGCTTTTGCATCTTCGTCCGACAGAGCTTGAGAACAAGACCTTGCAAGAAGGCTTGCAGATGATTCTTAAGGAATTAACCGATAAATCCAATATCCATGTCGTCTACAAGGATATGGTTAAGAAAGTGCCTAAGCGTATTGAAAATAATCTCTTTAGGATTGCCCAAGAGTTTATCTCTAATACTCTTAAACACGCCAAGGCTAGCCAGATAGAGGTTTATCTCTATCAAAATAGTCAGGAAATTCAATTGAAAATGTTGGATAATGGTGTTGGTTATGATTTAAATGCGTCGACTGACGAGATGAGTTATGGACTGAAAAATATCCAGGAGCGTGTCGATGAAATGGCGGGAACTGTGCAGTTCCTATCTGCTACAGGTAAAGGAACATCTATTGATGTTCGTGTGCCGATATTAAGAGGAGAAGACAATGTCGAATAAGATAAATGTGATTTTGGTCGATGACCATGAGATGGTCCGTTTGGGCCTTAAGAGTTTCCTGAATCTCCAAGGAGATGTCGAAGTGGTTGGAGAAGCGAGCAATGGCCGAGAAGGTGTTGACCTTGCCCTGGAACTTCGTCCAGATGTCGTCGTAATGGACCTTGTCATGCCTGAATTAGATGGTGTTCAAGCGACTTTGGAATTGCTCAAAGAATGGCCAGAAGCCAAGATTTTGGTTTTGACTAGCTATTTGGATAATGAAAAAATTTATCCAGTCATTGAAGCTGGTGCTAAAGGTTATATGCTTAAAACTAGCAGTGCGGCAGAGATTCTTAATAGTATCCGTAAGGTTTACCGTGGTGAAGAAGCTATCGAAACTGAGGTGGACAATAAGATTAAATACCACGATAGCCACCCGGACCTACACGACGACTTGACGGCACGTGAACGTGATATCCTGGCACTTTTGGCTAAGGGTTATGACAATCAGACCATTGCTAACGAGCTATTCATTTCATTGAAAACCGTTAAAACTCACGTGTCTAACATCCTAGGAAAACTCAATGTTGATGATCGTACTCAGGCTGTCGTTTATGCCTTTAGACATCATTTGGTTTCACAGGATGATGAATAAAGTTATCAACTAACCTTGTTATTTAGAGGCTAGGGAGAGTTATCATAATTCTTACCCCTTACTCGGATTTTTCAAGTCAAATCTTTTGACTTTATTTCTAGTAAAACATATAATGAAATCATCCTAAAACTTTTCTTTTTTCATATGAGGTTGAAGCGACCTCATATCATCTATCTAAGTTCGCTTAGATGATGAAATCTCCTAACTCCTAGCAATCGGTATTTCCGGTTGCTTTTTTTGAAAAAAGTTTAAAAAAGTGTTGACAGCCCACTAGTTTTTCTGTAGAATAATAAGAGTCTTTTGGGGTATAGCCAAGCGGTAAGGCAAGGGACTTTGACTCCCTCATGCGTTGGTTCGAATCCAGCTACCCCAGTTCTACCTGAGGGTAGAGACACAGATTATGGTCCGTTGGTCAAGGGGTTAAGACACCGCCTTTTCACGGCGGTAACACGGGTTCGAATCCCGTACGGACTATAAGTGCCAGCTGGAGAAAGCTGGTTTTTTTGTGTCCTTTTTGATAAAATAGAGGGGTTGGCTGGCCTAAGCCAGACATTTTATACCACTTTAAAATTATAAATGACAAGACCTCGACCTGATGTAAAATGTTTGTTTTGTGATGGTTATCAGATGATGCTATGCAGTTAGTCGAGTCGTGGTTTCATTTGCATAAGAAAACATATAATAAGGAAATTCAATGACATACTATAACGTTGGAAAGATTGTGAATACACAGGGCTTGCAGGGGGAACTTCGTGTTTTATCTGTAACAGATTTTGCGGATGAGCGTTTTAAGAAGAAGAGTGTCCTAGCCCTTTTTGATGACAAAGACAATTACATCACGGATGTTGAGATTGCGAGTCACCGTAAACATAAAAACTTTGATATCGTTAAGTTTAAGGGGCTTTACCATATCAATGATGTGGAGAAGTATAAGGGCTGCAGCCTCAAGATTGCTGAGGAAAATTTAACAGACCTTGATGATGGGGAATTTTACTACCATGAAATCATTGGCCTTGATGTTTACGAAGGTGATACTTTGATTGGTCAGGTCAAAGAGATTCTCCAGCCGGGCGCTAATGATGTTTGGGTAGTAAAACGTAAAGGCAAAAAAGATTTGCTCTTGCCATACATCCCACCTGTAGTTCTCGATGTTGATGTTGCAGCTGGACGTGTTGAGGTTGAGCTCATGGAAGGATTAGACGATGAAGATTGATATCTTGACCCTATTTCCAGATATGTTTGCTCCCTTAGAGCATTCCATTGTTGGTAAGGCAAAGGATAAGGGCCTTCTAGAAATCAACTATCACAATTTTCGTGAAAATGCGGAGAAGGCTCGTCACGTAGATGATGAACCTTACGGTGGCGGTCAAGGTATGTTGCTACGTGCCCAGCCAATTTTTGATACCTTTGACAAGTTAGACGTCACAAAACCTCGCGTTATTCTCTTAGATCCTGCGGGTCGTACCTTTGATCAGGCCTATGCAGAAGAATTGGCGCAAGAAGAGGAATTGGTCTTTATCTGTGGTCACTATGAGGGCTATGATGAGCGCATCAAAACCTTAGTGACAGATGAGATTTCCTTGGGAGATTTTGTCTTAACTGGGGGAGAGTTGGCTGCAATGACTATTGTAGATGCGACTGTCCGCTTGATTCCTGAAGTTTTAGGTAAGGAAGCTAGTCATAAGGATGATAGTTTCTCATCAGGGCTTTTGGAATTTCCACAGTACACGCGCCCAGCTGAGTTTCGTGGCATGAAGGTGCCAGATGTTCTCTTGTCAGGGCACCACGTCAATATTCGACGTTGGCGTATGGAACAGAGTTTGCGTAAGACCTGGGAGCGTCGACCAGACCTCTTGGAAAACTATGACTTTACGGATGAAGAACGTCAGATTTTAGATGAGATAAAAGCAGAAGGGAAATAAAATGTCAGAAGAAAAGATTTACGATATTACCATTATCGGTGGTGGGCCAGTAGGACTTTGGGCTGCCTTTTACGCCGGTCTACGTGGTATGACTGTTAATATTATTGAGAGTCTGTCAGAGCTTGGTGGACAACCTGCCGTTCTCTATCCAGAGAAGAAGATCTACGATATTCCAGCCTTTCCGCAAACGACAGGTGCGGAATTGACAGAAAATCTCTTGACTCAACTTAAGCGTTTTGAAGATCGTGTCAGTATTCATTTGAAAGAAGAAGTGCAAACCTTTGAAAAGAAAGAAGGCATCTTCATAATTGCCACTAGTAAGGGCCAACACTTGTCTAAGGCTATCGTCATTGCTTGTGGGAATGGTGCCTTCGCTCCCCGTCCTTTGGGTGTGGACAATGAAGAAGATTATGCGGACAATAACTTGTTCTATAATGTGCATAGTCTTGACCAATTTGCCGGCAAGAAGGTTGTGATTGCTGGTGGTGGAGATTCAGCTGTTGACTGGGCTAATCACTTGGATGGGATTGCTGAGAGCGTGACTTTGATTCACCGTCGTGATGCCTTTCGTGCCCATGAGCATAGTGTAGAACTGCTTCATCAATCGTCAGTTAATGTGATGACGCCTTATGTGCCACTTGAAATTAAGGGTGAAAATGGTCTTGCCCAAAGTTTGACCGTTCAAAAAGTTAATTCAGATGAGGTTGTGGAATTGCCACTTGATGCCCTTATTGTTAGCTTTGGCTTCTCAACCAACAATAAAAATCTTCGTAACTGGAATGTTGATTACAAACGCTCTAGCATTACTGTTAATGCGCAGTTTGAAACCTCACAAGAAGGTGTTTATGCTATCGGTGATGCGGCAGAATATGAGGGTAAGATTGATTTGATTGCTGTGGGAATGGGTGAAGCTCCTATCGCTATCAACCAAGCTATCCAATATATTGATCCAGACGGTAAGAATCGTCCGGTTCACTCAACATCATTAATTGAAGAATAATGTCAAAAGAAGGAAAGTCTCAAAAAAAGACTTTGTCTTCAATCTAAGGAGAGACCTATCTCTCTTTTTTCATGTCTAAAAACGTGGTATAATACACCTATGGCTACAACGAAAAAAACGAAAAAAGGGTCGACTTCTAAGAACAGTAAGAAGCGGCTTACAAAAGCAGAATTAGACAGACAGAAGGCGATTAAGCGAATGCTATGGACCTTCTTTTTTGCCTTTGTCTTAATTTTCCCAGTCTTTCGATTGGGTTTCTTTGGGGTTACCCTCTATAATCTCTTTCGAGTATTTGTGGGGAGTATGGCTTATCCTTTAATTTTTGCTATCTATGTTTATCTCTTTGGCTTTAAATGGTTACGTAAACATAGTAACTACGTAACAGGATTTTGGATGATCTTCGCGGGTCTCTTGTTGGAGTTTCACGCCTATCTCTTTAGTCTAGAACGCATGAGTGGTCTGGATATTTTCCCTGGTACCAAGGACTTGCTTTTTGGGGAACTGGTCAGTGTGCAAGTAGCTCGTTTTGCGGGTGGTGGTATGTTGGGGGCTCTCCTATACCAACCGATTTCCTTCCTCTTTTCAAATATCGGTAGCTTCATGATTGGGGTATTGATCATTTTCTTGGGTGCCTTCATTCTTAGCCCTTGGGATGTCTTGGATATCATGGAGTATGCTAAGGATGCTTGGCAGAAAGGGGCTGAGAAACGTTTGGAACGGACGGCACAACGTCAGGAAAAGAAGGCAGAACGTCAGGCTCAGAAAGAACGTGAGGCGGAAGAACGTGCCGAAGCCGAGCGTCTGGCTGATTTAACTGTTGACGAGGAGACGGGAGAAATCTTAGATGATGCTGCAGAGGAGTTACCACAAGAAACTGAGATTTTTGCACCTGAACCTGAAATCAGTGATTATGCCTCTGAGGACTACTATGATAATCTCCCTCCAGAGGATTATGAGGATTTTCAAGAAGATTATGCACCTTATCCAGAGGATGTGCCAACCGAGGAGTTTCCGCCATCTATGGTTGTTGAGGGAGATGATGCACCTGTCGAGGTTGATTTCACACCGAAGGAGCTCTTACAGTATAAATTACCTCAGATAGATCTCTTTGCACCTGATAAGCCTAAGAGTCAATCTAAAGAGAAAAACATCGTTCGTAAGAATATTCGAATCTTAGAAGATACTTTCAAGAGTTTCAATATTGACGTCAAGGTTGAGCGAGCCGAAATTGGACCATCAGTGACCAAGTACGAGGTCAAGCCTGCTGTTGGGGTTCGTGTTAATCGTATTTCAAATCTAGCTGATGACTTGGCTCTGGCTCTAGCTGCGAAAGATGTCCGTATTGAGGCCCCTATTCCTGGAAAATCTTTGGTTGGGATCGAAGTGCCTAACTCTGAGATTGCGACGGTTTCTTTCCGTGAACTTTGGGAACAGTCCAAGACGGATTCTAATAAGCTCTTGGAAGTTCCTCTCGGTAAGGCAGTTGATGGCTCGGCTCGTAGCTTTGATTTGGGACGGATGCCTCACTTGCTGGTGGCTGGGTCAACAGGTTCTGGTAAATCGGTTGCGGTTAACGGAATCATCTCTAGTATTCTTATGAAGGCTCGTCCTGACCAGGTTAAGTTCCTCATGGTCGATCCTAAGATGGTTGAGCTCTCTGTTTACAATGATATTCCTCATCTCCTTATCCCTGTGGTGACTAACCCACGTAAGGCTGCCAAGGCTCTTCAAAAAGTGGTAGATGAGATGGAAAATCGTTACGAACTCTTTAGTAAGTTTGGCGTACGTAACATTGCTGGCTACAATGCCAAGGTTGAAGATTGGAATGCCCAATCCCAAGAAAAACAGATTCCCCTACCTTTAATTGTGGTTATCGTTGATGAGCTGGCTGACTTGATGATGGTAGCCAGTAAGGAAGTGGAAGATGCCATCATTCGTCTGGGACAAAAAGCGCGTGCTGCGGGAATTCACATGATTCTCGCCACTCAACGTCCGTCGGTTGATGTTATCTCTGGTTTGATTAAGGCCAATGTGCCTTCTCGTGTGGCCTTTGCGGTGTCTTCGGGAACGGATAGTCGTACCATTTTAGATGAAAATGGGGCAGAAAAGCTACTCGGACGTGGGGATATGCTTTTCAAACCGATTGATGAGAACCACCCTGTTCGTCTACAAGGTTCCTTCATTTCTGATGATGACGTGGAACGTATTGTGACCTTTATCAAGGATCAGGCTTCTGCTGACTACGATGAGAGCTTTGACCCTGGTGAAGTTTCTGAGAATGATTTTGGTGGAGGTTCGTCTGCCAATGCTGGTAGCTCAGAAGGAGACCCTCTCTTTGAAGAAGCTAAGGCTTTGGTCCTTGAAACACAAAAAGCCAGTGCTTCCATGATTCAGCGACGTCTGTCAGTTGGTTTCAACCGTGCCACTCGTTTAATGGAAGAATTGGAAGAAGCCGGTGTTATCGGACCGGCTGAAGGCACCAAACCACGTAAGGTTTTGATGACTCAAGAATAATGAACTGGAAAGAGTCACAAGCCTGGTTTTGAAAGGAATTAGAACAGACAAAAGAAATGAGAAAAATGAGTATTTTGCCATTTGTTTTCTCATTCTTTTTTTATGTTCAAAATAGACCAAAAAATTGCAAAATATTCCATAAGAACGCTTACAAAACGAACATTTTCTGCTATAATAGGAGAAAGAGTGAGTAATAAAAACTAAGGAGTTAAAAAATGGACAATTTATTAACCGTTCATTTTCATAGTATGCATGGCGACTATTCCCGATATAGTATGTGGAAGTGGCTAGATGGTTATTGGGGCGAAGAGGCCCATTTTTCACGTGAGGACGATTTTGGCCTTGTTGGTCAGGTTACTTCTCCCTCTAATCGTTTTATTGATTCTGTCAATCTTTTGGTCAAAACGGAAGACTGGTCGAGGCAAACACATGATTATCGTGTCCGACGCTTCCTAGGGGATGCTCCCAATGCTATTTGGATAGTTGAAGGTGATCCAACGGTCTATTATTCTAAACAGGCAGCCTTGACTAGCCATAGTTTTGAAGGTAGCGACCAGCATGCCTTTGATATGGCTCTTCGTAGACAGGAATTTGATCAAAAGTGGGGTTTTCAAGGTTGGTTAGGGCATAAGTATGAAAAAGGGGCTACAGAGTTTCGCCTTTGGTCACCACTAGCTCGTCGTGTGCAGCTCTTACTTTTTAAAAAGGGTAGTAAAAATCCTAAGGTCATTAAGATGAGCCGAGGAACCAGTGTCAATAAGGATCGTCATGAGATGAATACTCACGGTGTTTGGAGTACCACTGTCAAAAAGGATTTGGATGGGGTAGCCTACCAGTTTCGTGTTTATCATGAGGAAAGCTTCTATCAGGATACGAGAGACCCTTATAGCATTGCCCTTAGCTTTGATAATAAAAAAAGTTTAGTGGTCGATCCTAAGCGACTTGTACCAAGAGGGTATGAAAAGGTTACGAAGCAAAAAGCGAGCTGGCGTAATGAAAATGCTTGCTCATCCGTTATCTGTGAAATGCACCTCCGTGATTTCTCAATCTCAGAGACGTCTGGTGTTAAGAAGTCCTATAGAGGGACATACCTAGGTGCCTGTCAGAAAGGGACTAGAAATGCCCTAGGAGATGTGACTGGTTTTGATTACCTCAAACGCATGGGTTACAATTATGTCCAGTTGCAACCGGTCTTTGATCACCATAAAACCTACGATAAAGATGGGAAGCTTCTCTATAACTGGGGGTATGATCCTGAGAATTATAATGTCCCAGATCGTCAATTTGCTGCTGATCAAAAGAATCCCGTGGCACCAATTTTGGAGCTTAAGAAAATGATTCAGGCCTACCATGAGGCAGGCATTGGGGTCATCATGGATGTGGTTTATAACCATACTTATTCTTCTTACAGCTCTCCCTTCCAACTGTCTGTGCCGGCCTATTACTACCGTATGCATGACAATGGGTCTTTCCAAGACGGGTCAGGATGTGGAAATGAAACAGCCAGTGAAAAGGAAATGTACCGTAAGTATATGATTGATTCTTTGGCCTATTGGGCAGAAGAATTTGGAGTGGATGGTTTCCGTTTTGACCTTATGGGCTTGCATGATGTTGCTACTATGAATGCCATTCGTTCGGCCATGGATGATATTGATCCTAGGATTCTTCTATATGGTGAAGGATGGGATATGGGAATTGGTCTTCCTGTGGATCAAAAGGGCAAGAAGGATAATGCAGCCTTGATGCCTAGAATCGGATTTTTCAATGACAATGCGCGTGACGCCGTTAAAGGGGCAGAAGTCTATGGACACATCAGTAACGGTTATGTGTCCGGAGCCCCATTGGAAGACCAGATTGCCAAGAGTCTGCTTGGTAGCCGTGGTTTTGTAAACTACCTCATGCCAGGTCAGGTCCTCAACTATATCGAAGCTCATGACAATTACAATTTGAATGATCTTATGCATCATTTGCATCCACATGATTCGCCAGAAGATATTGAAAAACGTATCTACTTGGCAAATGCTCTTAATCTAAGTATGCAAGGGATGTGTTTCATGCAGTTGGGACAAGAATTCCAGCGTAGTAAGATGGTTGCAACAGGTGAAGATGGAAATTACACAGAAGCAGATGTTAAGCGTGCTATGAATAGCTACAATGCCCCTGATGAGGTCAATCGGGTGGATTGGAATCAGGTGACCCTTAAGAAAAAATTGATTGCTAAAGTTGCCAAATTAATTGAGCGTAAGCAAACCGTACCAGAATTGTCATATCGTTCATATGCAGATATTTACGATAATCTCTATGTCGCAAAAGCGGAGTACGATTCAGGTATTGTTGAATTGCACATTTCTGGAAAATTACGTAAGACTTTTGTGTTCAATAATATGAAAAAAGATTTGGAGATTTACTGACAAGGCAGTCAAAAAATGTTATAATACAGGAAACGCTTACACAAGCAGTTTTATTCGCTTGTGAGCCCTATCAATCTGAAGGGTTTTCTAGTGTATTTACATATATTTCAATGTTTTAATTTCTTGATAGTTAGATCTATCAAGGCTAGTTTTAGAAAGGAGTGATGGTATGAATCTCGATGAAGCCATGTACACGTTTGGGACAGGTGAGAACTTCCACCTTCAGAATTATCTGGGTGTGCATGAATTGGAGGGAGAAGAAGGATTTGTCTTCCGTGTGTGGGCCCCTCATGCTGAGCAGATTCAGGTAATTGGAGATTTCACAGGTTGGTTTGATGAACCTCTGGATATGACCAAAAACCATATCGGTGTTTGGGAGGTAAGTTCAGCCCTCCCTCAAGAAGGACAACTCTATAAGTTCTTGGTGAAACGTAAGGGAGGTCAAGTAGTCGAAAAGATGGATCCTTTCGCTACTTATTTGGAGCCACGTCCAGGAACAGGAGCTGTGATTCGTAAGAAGAAAACTAAGAAGTGGAAGGATGGCCTTTGGATGGGTCGTCGTAAACGCTTTGGTTTCCAAAAACGTCCGGTTAATATCTATGAAGCTCATGCATCATCTTGGAAACTAAAAGAGGATGGTCAACCTTATACTTTCAAAGAATTGAAAGAAGAGTTGATTCCATATTTGGTTGAGATGAACTATACCCACGTGGAATTCATGCCACTCATGGCTCACCCTCTTGGGATGAGTTGGGGTTACCAGCTCATGGGTTACTTTGCTTTTGAGCATACCTATGGTACACCAGAAGATTTTCAAGATTTTGTTGAAGCATGTCACCAGAATAATATCGGTGTCTTGGTAGACTGGGTCCCAGGTCACTATACACAGAATGACGATGCTTTAGCCTACTTTGATGGTACACCAACTTTCGAATATCAGGATCACGATCGAGCTCATAACTATCGTTGGGGTGCACTTAACTTTGACTTAGGGAAAAATCAAGTACAGTCTTTCCTTATTTCAAGTGCTCTTTACTGGATTGAAAATTATCATATCGATGGTATCCGAGTGGATGCAGTTTCAAACATGCTCTATTTGGACTATGATGAGGGTCCATGGATGCCAAACAAGGACGGTGGTAACCGTAACTTGGAAGGCTATGGCTTCCTTCAAAAACTCAATCGTGAGATTAAAAAACGCTATCCAGATGTCATGATGGTTGCGGAAGAATCAACTGCAGCAACACCAATTACACAACCGATTGAAGAGGGTGGTCTAGGTTTCGACTTCAAATGGAATATGGGTTGGATGAACGATATCCTCAAATTCTACGAAGAAGATCCAGTTTACCGTCAGTACGATTTCAATCTGATGACTTTCAGTTTCATGTATTGCTTCAATGAAAACTATGTTCTGCCATTCTCACATGATGAAGTAGTTCATGGTAAGAAGAGTATGATGCATAAGATGTGGGGGGATCGCTACAATCAGTTTGCTGGCCTACGTAACCTCTATGCTTACCAACTCTGTCACCCAGGTAAGAAATTGCTCTTCATGGGTTCTGAGTTTGGTCAATTCTTGGAGTGGAAGTTTGATTATCAACTCGAATGGGGTAATCTTGAAGATGAGATGAACCAGAAGATGCAGGCCTTTACTAGCCATATGAATGCTTTCTACAAGGACCATAAATCTCTCTGGCAAATTGATGATTCTTACGATGGTATTGAAATTATCGATGCGGATAACCGCGCTGAAAGTGTTCTTTCCTTCATTCGTAAGGATGACAAAGGCGATAAGGGTGACTTCCTCGTCTGTGTCTTCAACCTAGCTCCAGTGGAACGACAAAACTTCACAATTGGATTGCCAGTAGCTGGTATCTACCAAGAAGTGCTTAACACTGAGATGGAAGAGTTCGGTGGTGTCTGGAAAGAAGGAAATCCTGAAACCCGTACCCAAAAGGCGAAGTGGAAGGACTATGAAAATACCCTTAGCTTCACCCTACCTGCTCTAGGAGCAAGTATCTGGCGTGTAAAACGTCGCTTGAAATAAAGGGTAGACTTAAACGTGTACACGATTTGTTTTTCGGGGTGATAGATAGAAAATCACAATTCTAAGATGCTTTTGATTTTCGAACTGTTACCATTAGTGAAAAACTTACTTTAATTGTCATAACCAGTTTCGACTGATTATCTCGTCATCCTTTTTGGGATGAAACTAAAAATCATGAGGGGGACTATTCATGAAAAATGAAATGTTGGCTTTGATCCTTGCTGGTGGGCAAGGAACTCGTCTTGGAAAATTGACCCAAAGTATTGCCAAACCAGCTGTTCAGTTTGGTGGACGCTACCGTATCATTGACTTTGGTTTGTCAAACTGTGCCAATTCAGGAATTAACAATGTTGGTGTCATTACACAGTATCAACCACTTGCTTTGAACAACCATATCGGAAATGGTTCAAGTTGGGGCTTGGATGGTGTTAACTCTGGTGTATCAATTCTTCAACCTTACTCAGCTAGTGAAGGTAATCGTTGGTTCGAAGGTACCAGCCACGCTATTTACCAAAACATTGACTATATCGACAGCATCAATCCTGAATACGTTCTAATCTTGTCTGGTGACCATATTTACAAGATGGATTATGATGATATGCTCCAAGCACACAAAGACAACAACGCGAGTCTTACTGTAGCAGTTCTTGATGTGCCACTTAAGGAAGCTAGCCGTTTCGGTATCATGAACACAGACGCTAATAACCGTATCGTCGAATTCGAAGAAAAACCTGAAAATCCTAAATCTACTAAGGCATCAATGGGTATTTACATCTTTGACTGGAAACGTCTTCGCAATATGTTGGTTTCAGCTGAAAAGAGTGCAGTTGATATGTCTGACTTTGGTAAGAACGTTATTCCTGCTTATCTTGAAACAGGTGAAAGCGTCTATGCTTATGAATTTGAAGGCTACTGGAAGGACGTAGGTACTATCGAATCCCTTTGGGAAGCAAATATGGAGTATATTTCTCCAGAAAATGCTTTGGATAGCCGTAACCGTCAATGGAAAATTTATTCACGTAACATGATTGCTCCACCAAACTTCTTTGGTGAACATGCTGAAATTGAAGACTCACTCGTTGTTGATGGCTGTTTGGTTGATGGAACTGTTAAACATTCAGTGCTTTCAACAAGTGCCCAAATCCGTGAAGGTGCGGTCGTTGAAGATTCAGTGATTATGAGTGGTGCAGTTATCGGTAAAGGGGCAAAAATTAAACGTGCGATTATCGGTGAAGGGGCACACATTTCTGATGGCGTGGAAATTGACGGTACAGAAGAAGTGCAAGTCGTAGGATACAATGAAGTAGTGGGGGTACCAAAAGATGAAGATTGATAAATATTCTGCAATTCTAGGAAATACCGTAGGATTCCATGACATGGATGGTTTGACTGAGCACCGTCCTATTGCCAGCCTACCATTTGGTGGAAAATATCGCCTCATCGACTTCCCGTTGTCTAACTTGGCTAACGCTGGTATCCGTAGCGTCTTTGGTATCTTCCAAAACGAAAATATCAGTTCTGTTTTCGACCACATTCGTTCAGGTCGTGAGTGGGGCTTATCAACACTCCTCAGCCACTACTACCTTGGTATTTATAACACTCCAGTTGAAAGTTCAACGGTTGATGAAGAATACTATCGTCAAATTTTGACTTACCTTAAACGTTCAGGGTCAGACCAAACGGTAGCGCTTAACAGTGATGTTTTGGTCAATATTGATCTTAACCAAGTTTTCCACCTTCACAATACAGCAGAGCCAAAAATTACTGTTGTCTACAAAAAACTTCCGAAAGAACTCATTTCAGATGTAAACAGCATTTTGGAAATTGATGAATCTGACAAAGTGCTTGGCCATGAACTCTTCCAGGGTGGAGATAAAGAAGTTTACAATATGTCTACAGATATCTTTGTTGTGGATACACCATTCTTGATTGAAAAATTGGAAGAAGAAGCAGCTAAAGAAGAACCACGTAAGCTTCGTTATGTACTTCGTGATTTGGCAGTTGCTGAAAATGCTTTTGCTTACGAGTACACTGGTTACCTTTCAAATATCCACTCAGTGAAAGCGTACTTTGATGCTAACTTGGATATGTTGGAATCACAAAAATTCTATTCACTTTTTGCACCAAACCAAAAAGTTTATACAAAAGTTAAAAATGAAGAGCCAACATACTATGCAGCTTCATCTGATGTTAAAGTTTCTCAGTTTGCCTCAGGTTCTCTTGTCCGTGGTAAAGTAGATCATTCTGTTGTTTCACGTAATGTTGACTTGGCAGAAGGTTCAACTGTAAACCATGCAGTCATCTTCCCACGTGTTGAAGTTGGTAAGAATGCTACTGTTGAATATGCTATTGTGGATAAAGGTGTTAAAATTGCTGACGGCGTTACTATCCGCGGTACAGAAAACAACCCAGTTGTCATCAAAAAAGGTAGCGTTGTAACAGAGGATATTGTACGATGAAAATTTTATTTGTAGCAGCTGAAGGTGCGCCTTTCGCTAAAACAGGTGGCCTAGGTGACGTTATCGGTGCCCTTCCTAAATCTCTTGTTAAAAATGGTCACGAAGTTGCCGTAATTCTCCCTTATTATGATGTAGTTTCGGCTAAGTTTGGCGATCAGGTTGAAGACCTTGGCTTCTTCTATACAAATGTTGGTTGGCGTCGTCAATATGTCGGCATCAAGAAAATCGTTCGCGATGGTGTGACTTTCTACTTCATTGATAATGAGCAGTATTTCAACCGTGGAACGGTATACGGTGAGTGGGATGATGGTGAGCGTTTTGGCTTCTTCCAAATGGCTGCCCTTGAGTTGATGGAAAAAGTGGACTTTATTCCAGATGTTCTCCACGTTCATGACTACCACACAGGCATGATTCCATTCCTTCTTAAGGAAAAATACCATTGGATTCAAGCTTACCAAGGTATTAAGACAGTCTTCACTATCCACAATATTGAGTTCCAAGGTCAATTTGACAGTGGTATGCTTTGGGAAATCTTCGGTGTTGGTTATGAGCGTTATGCAGATGGTACCCTTCGTTGGAATGACTGCCTCAACTGGATGAAAGCTGCTGTTCTTTACGCAGACCGTGTAACAACAGTTTCACCTTCATATGCTGGAGAAATCCAAACACCTGAATTTGGTAAAGGCCTTGATCAAATCATGCGCATGGAATCTGGTAAGTTATCTGGTATTGTTAATGGTATCGATACGGACCTCCTTGATCCAGAAACGGATACTCACATTCCTTACCACTTCTCAGTGGATGATTTGTCAGGTAAAGCCAAAGACAAGGCAGCGCTTCAAGAACGTCTTGGTCTTCCAGTTCGTGAAGATGTACCAGTCATTGGTATGGTGTCTCGTTTGACAGACCAAAAAGGTTTCGATTTGGTGGTCAATGAGCTCCACAATATCTTGCAACATGATGTTCAGATTGTTCTTTTGGGTACTGGTTACAGTGACTATGAGAATTCTTTCTCTTGGTTCGCTCATGCCTACCCAGAGAAAATGTCTGCCAACATTACTTTCAACCTAGAGTTGGCTCAACAAATTTATGCTGGTTGTGACATTTTCCTTATGCCTTCAGCCTTCGAACCATGTGGTCTCTCTCAAATGATGTCTATGCGCTATGGTACCTTGCCAGTGGTTAGTGAGGTTGGTGGTCTTCGTGACACTGTTGAACCTTACAACCCTGTAACAGGCTCAGGTACTGGCTTCTCATTTGGTAACTTCTCAGGTTACTGGATGGTTCAAACCCTTGAAAAAGCTCTCGATGTCTACGAAAATCATGCTGAAGCTTGGAAACAACTTCAACACAATGCGATGACACGTGACTTCTCATGGGATACAGCAAGTTTGGCATATGTTGATTTGTACAAACAATTAGTATAGTTCCAAAGATAACTTTTCTCGTGAGGGAAAAGTTATCTTCATGTAAAGAGTTTGAAAATGCTTCTATACTTATTTAGTTCTTTAAGATTCGCTTGAAAGCAATTATGGAGATAACATCTAAAAATCTGAATAGAAGAATAACTCTAATCATGTTATAATGAATTTAACTGCTTTAGCAGTTTTGTAAAAAGATTTTGAAACCTTTGTTTTGAATCTTATCTGGCAAGGTTTGGGAGTTAAAAATTTCCAATCCCCCTTATCCTAATTATTCTCTTTTAGAGGTGGATCCAAGGTATAGAAGTAGTAAGAAAGGAATTCTATGCAACTAGAAAATTTAACAAAAGAACAATTTATCCGTGACTTTAAAGATACTCTCCATCAAGAGCAGTTGATTAAAGTTGCTAAGGCGACACCAACAGAAATCTTTACAGCCTTGGCTGGTTTGATCCGCAAGTATTACACAAATACATGGATTGAACGCAACCATGCACTTTCAGACAATCAAGAAAAGATTGCTTACTACTTCTCGATTGAATTTCTTCCAGGTCGTATGTTGGAAACTAACCTTCTCAACCTTGGTATTCTTGACCCTGTTAAAGAGGGATTCGCAGAACTTGATATTGACTTCCGTGAAGTTGTAGAAGCTGAGCATGACATGGCACTTGGTAATGGTGGTCTTGGTCGTTTGGCGGCTGCCTTCATGGATTCACTTGCGACTACTGGTTATCCAGGTTTTGGTAACGGTCTTCGTTACCGTTACGGACTTTTCAAACAACGTATTGTGGATGGTTACCAAGTGGAATTACCAGATGGTTGGTTTGGTTCTACAGGTAATGTTTGGGAAACACGTAAAGACCACGATATTGTCTATGTGAAACTCTTTGGTGATGTGGTTCTTGAAAGCAATGAAGATGGTCGCTTTGTCCCAACTTATAAGAATGCTCAAGTCCTTCGTGCCGTACCTTATGATGTGCCGCAAATTGGTTATAAGAATGGTGTGATTAACAACCTTCGTCTTTGGGATGTAGAAATTCCTGAAGAATACGAATTGGATTATCCTACGCTTGATGCACGTCGTCGTGTGAAAGATATTACTGCTATTCTTTATCCAGATGATTCAACGATTGAAGGTAAAGAATTGCGTTTGGTTCAAGAGTACTTCATGACAAGTGCCGGTCTCCAAACAATCATTAAATCTTACCTCAAGATGGGCTTGCCATTGAAAGATATCCACGAAAAAGTATCTGTTCACATCAATGATACGCACCCTGCGGTTGCACCAGCTGAATTCATGCGTCTCCTCCTTGATGAATATGGTCTTTCATGGGAAGATGCTTGGAATGCGACTGTTAAAACTATGAGCTACACTAACCACACTATTCTTCAAGAAGCCCTTGAAAAATGGGATCAACAGCTCTTCAAACGTGTCCTTCCACGTGTTTACCAAATCATCTTGGAAATCGACAACCGTTACATCGCTGAAATGGCTGGACGTGGTATTGCTGCAGATGTCATTGAACGCACACGTATCGTTAAGGATAACCAAGTCCACATGGCTAACTTGGCTATCATTGGTGGTCACTCAGTTAACGGGGTTGCCAAACTCCACACAGAACTCCTTAAAGAAGATACCCTTCACGATTTCTATACTATTTATCCAGAAAAATTCAATAACAAGACAAATGGTATCGTTCAACGTCGTTGGACACAAATTGCAGCTCCAGAACTTTCAGCAGCAATTGATGACGTGATTGGTGACGGTTGGCGTAACGACATCCATGAGCTTGAAAATCTTACAACTTACTTGGATGACAAGGAAGTCTTGAACCAGTTCTATCAAGTTAAGAAGACTGCTAAACAACGTTTGGCAGACTATATCAAGGAAACAACAGGTGTAGAAGTGTCTACAGATGCTATCTTTGATGTTCAAGTAAAACGTCTTCACGCTTACAAACGTCAATTGCTTAACCTTCTTCACATCATCAAACTTTATTGGGATCTGAAAGATAATCCAGATAAAGACATGGTACCTCGTGTATTCATCTTTGGTGCCAAAGCTGCCCCTGGTTATCACTTCGCTAAATCTGTTATCAAACTCATCAACGAAGTTGCCAACCTTGTTAACAATGATGAAAGCCTTCAAGGGAAACTTAAAGTGGTCTTCCTTGAAAACTACCGTGTCAGTCTTGCAGAACTTATCATCCCAGCAGCAGATGTCTCTGAGCAAATCTCATTGGCTTCTAAAGAAGCATCTGGTACATCAAACATGAAATTCATGATGACTGGTGCTATTACCTTGGCAACACTTGATGGTGCCAACATTGAAATCAAGGATGAAGTTGGCGATGAGAATGTTGTCATCTTCGGTATGGACAAGGACGAAGTTTATGAACACTATGCACGTCACGATTACTACTCTCGTGCAGTTTATGAAAATAACCCAGTCATTCGTCGTGTCGTTGATACCTTTGTTAATGGTACGATTCCAAATGCTCAATCTGAAGGTACTGAAATTTACGAAGCCCTCATCACCCACAACGATGAGTACTTCCTCTTGGAAGACTTCGCTGCTTATGTAGAAGCTCAAGAGAAAATCGATGCGCTTTATCGTGATCATGACAAGTGGGCACGTATGAGCTTAGCTAATATTGCTAAATCTCACAAATTCACTTCAGATGATACGATCACAGAGTATGCTAAAGAAATTTGGGAATTGAAAAAATAGGCGATAGCTTATGAATCACAAAAAGATAACGACTAGAAATGGTCGTTGTCTTTTATTTTTTAAGAAGAGAGAAGTCGTAGACAGCCAAGCAGCATTTATACACGGCAGTAGGAGTTTACCAGTAGACTTATCTTAGTCCTTGAAACTTGCACTTGCTTATCAAGATGTTATAATGACCTATAGGTATAAGCATCAAAAAGGGGGGAAATTTATGGCTTTACGCAGCCAATTGATTACCAAAGAGTTTCCAGAATTAGATAGGGTAGAGCGCTTAAACAACGAGGCCTTTCCAGAAGAAGAACGTATTCCATTAAGTGACTTCTTAAA
Source organism: Streptococcus sp. 17.1 (assembly GCF_016648655.1). NCBI lineage: Bacteria > Bacillati > Bacillota > Bacilli > Lactobacillales > Streptococcaceae > Streptococcus > Streptococcus sp. 17.1. The sequence goes on along the minus strand of NZ_JACLQM010000003.1, from coordinate 20,893 downwards.
ATTGGATGGTCGTGATGATTATCATTTCTTTGCCTTTTATGACGAGGATGATTTTGTTGGATTTGCCTCAGTTCTCTACAATGCCAAAGTTTTTTATGTGAGCTTCTTCGCCATCGTACCTCAAATGCGGAGTCATGGCTACGGAAGTGAGATTATTGATAAACTGGTGGACTTTTATGGACCATCTCGTTCTATGGTCTTGGAAGTAGAGCGCTTGGATGAACCCAATGACAATCCTGAGCAACGTGTGGCGCGTTGGGATTTCTACAAGCGTAATGGTTTTAAGACTTCTAATGCCTTCTTGGAATACGAAGGTTTGAGCTTTGAGATTCTCTATCGTGGCGATCACTTTGACGAAAAAGCCTACAGAGACATATTCCACAAACTTCAGGAAAATGCTTATTTTGATTTTAGTATCAAACATCGTCGCTTGAGCGATTTATAAACAATTCATTCAAACAGGTCTTAGTCGGCCTGTTTTTTTCATTTGTTTTCAACGTTTGCCAATCCTTTTCAGAATATTTTGTCCTCCTATGCTATAATGGAAGTACTATGAAGAAAGTAATTTTACAGTATCTGGCAAGTGCCCTGGCTGTAATCCTCATACTTGGTCTTGTGGTTTTCAATCGACAGCGCAATCACTCTTTGGTAAAGAAGGTCAAAGACCCTGAGATTTCCTATATTTATCAGGATTCTTTGGAAAATATAGATAGACTGGCACTTAGTCAGGCTGGGGTTATCCAATCTTATCAACTCGATGCTTTGTCTGTTAGGAAGGAAGACGGGAAGATTTACCTCGTTCTCCATATCAATCATTCCTATGATATGCAGGTAAATCTTGTCCTAAAGTCTGATATCTACGGTGATTTATCTGTGGTTCAAGCGACGCCATCAAAGGCTTTAAAGCTGGCCTTGGAGGACGCGTCTTATCAGAAACGCTTGACCTTGATTTCACAAAAGGCAGATGCTATTATGGCTCGTGACCACTGGGATCAGGGCATTAAGCCGGCTTATGTGGCTCAGGTGAGAAGTAAGATGAAGAAGACTTCTCTGACCCAGCTAGACAAGGTTCTACGGGATATTGACCAAGAAAGTAAGGAAGTGGGCTCAGATACCTATACGGCCTTTTTCCAAGCTTCTCAACTACCTAATCATGACAAGCTCAATTTGGTTATGGAGCACATGCAGGTTTATGTGGACAAGTACCAGTTCCTCCAGTTAGGGAAGTCAGGTTATAAATTTTCCAAGAAGCTAGAGCCAACCAGTCCTTTTTATAGTTACTTCCGTGAGGCTATTATGGAGACCTATCAGACGGATCTAGGGCTTGGGGTGGATGACTTAGGTATCAAGCTCCATCTTTTTAGGTCTTGGATTGATAAGCAGTCCATGGACTATATTAGGACCAACTACAAGGGCAAGACAGATTTAGACAAACTTCTGGCCTACAGCAAGGACAAGAAGATTCATTTGGATTACACTACGGGTGCTTCCTACCATAATCGAAGCTTGGGAGACTTTACCTATCCGCAGAACATGAAAATTCAGCTACCTCAGACCAGTGTCATGGGCCCATACGGAGTTAGCAATTCCCGTTTTATTGAGTTTATTGTCAATATGGATACGGGGAGATTTGTCTCTGAGTGGAATGTCTACAAGAAAAGGAAAGACGGTAGCATCGACTCTAATCCTAAGCATTATAAGATTGAAGACGGTGCTGACATTGCCGATACTGATTCTGCTAACTATGGGCTGTCTAAGGGCTTGAATGCTGACCTACCAGCCTATCTCAATAATAGCCATACCTATCTTGACGTTCGTCATCCTGCTGACAATGCGATTAGACGCAAGATGGTCAAGAAGTGGAAAAATGCCAAGAATGTCTTAAACGGTGGGCGCTATGCTGATATTGTTAAAAAAGGAGGCTTGAAAGACCTTGAAACATGGAGACAAGTTAAAGCTGAAGACCGGCTCCAGGTCTACAATGCTTACCTTGATTATATTCGCTCTCATCTTGTGCTTAATGGGTTTGACAGCTTTTACCAAGAAACCTACAAGCCCCAAGGTTGAGATAAAAAAGACTGAAACCCTTGATAGTGTTCTTGTCGCTAAAAATTTCTATCGTGTAAGGGATGCCTATGCCATCAAGCTCTACGGGCAGGATGAGGGGATGTCCTTTGATGTAGCTGGCCAAAGACTTTTTGGATCAAACATTGCTATTAAGGATGGCCTATTATATGGCTCCAGTCTTGGGGATTTAACCATTGAGGCTTATTTTCAAGGAGAGGTGTCCTACCTTTTAGAGGCTACCCAGAAGCTCCCAGTGGACAAAAATCGCATCAAGGCTAATCACTATAGTCAGGACATTGTTCTGAATAAAGTTTGGACTAGTCTGGAAGGCCAAGAAACCTCCAACAGTATCATCACTCAGTTTCAGGATAAGACCCTACTCAAGCTGCGGATCAGCTACAACAAAGAGTTTCTTCCCACAAAGATTCAAGGTTTCTACAATAGCCAAACCTTGAATGGCTGGCGGGACCTCTTTTACATAGATTATCCTTACAGTGATCAGGAAGCCTTCAATCAGGCTCAAGATGCCTATATACAACACATCCAGTACATGGAAACTCATCCTGAGGAAGAAGCAGGAGAGTTTGGTTAATAAAGCAAAATCACCTTTATCTCGAGATAAAGGTGATTTGTTTGCGCCTAAGATTTAAGTTTTAGTTTTGATTTGTGGCAACTTCTGGAAAAAGCTTGTCTAAGATTTTTGAAGTGATAGCCTGTCCAGGTCCTTCAGCACAGTAGGTGTGCATATACATAGAAGGGTTAAAGTTGAGCTCGATGCAGGTGCAATGAGGGTTTTCTTTGCTAGCAGGTTGGGTTTCATCTGGAATAATGAGGTCAACCCCACAAGCCCAAGCTCCCATACTAGTTGCCATAGCTGCAGCTAGTTCTTGGTAAGAGGAATCCATGGTCTCAGTGACATCAATAGAGTCACCACCCGTAGAAATGTTTGAGTTACGACGTAGATTGACCTTTTTCCCTTCTGGGAGAATATCATCAGGTGTATAACCCTGTTGCGTTAACATCAGTTGTTCAATGTCTCCAAGCGCAATGATTTCAAGTGGTGAGCGGTGATCACGTCCTCGCAATGGATTGGCATTTTTCTGAGCGACCAATTCACGAATGGTGTGTTTGCCATCACCGACAACATTCGCAGCGACACGAAGGAGTACAGCCTCACAACGTCCATCCAAGATAAAGAAACGGTATTCGGTTCCTGGGATAAATTCTTCAACAAGAACAGCTGTATCTTCTGCAAAGGCAATCTCGAGGGCTTTCTTATAGTTATCAAGGCTGGCAGGCTCTTGGAAAATGGAAATGCCCAGACCAAAGTTGGTTGATTTTGGTTTAACTACAATTTGCTTGTCCTTGATAAGAGGATAGTAGGCTAGACCTTGCTCCAGACTGGTAAATTCGTCGCCAGCAGGAACAGGGAAACCAGCGTCAGCCAGGATTTTTTTGGTCACGGTTTTATTAGCCATGGCAAGAGGTACTACATAGTTGTCTTTTGAGGTCATGTTACCATTTTTGACGTACTCAACATGATCTTTATGCCAGAGTTTAAGGAATTGATCCTGCTCATCTAGGATTTCAAAATGGATTCCTTTTTGAATGGCATCAAAGAGTAGCATCTGAGTAGAAAGTTCCATCTCCTCATAACCCTTAAGAGCATAGTGGGCAGTCCAGTCATAATCATGATAGGCAAGAGCCTTGTCAAGGGCAAAGTCAGCAAGAGACTTGTCTTTGATATAAGATAAGAGTTGGGCTGCTAGTGTATGACTAGGATCAGCAAAGGCATCTTTAACTTGTTTGACCAAACCTTGATGATAGCCACCTAGTCCAAAATGTTGCACCAGTTGGTCCAGAGCCGTCGTAATGTTCTGAGTTTCAGCTTCAGAAGGTAGAGGCTCTAAAGGATGAGAGAGGGCGATTTTTTCATTCAACGCGTGACCTTGAGCCAGAGCCTGATCGACATTTTCAGGGGCATCCATCCAGAGGAAGGCTAGGAGAAGCAGGTGTACGGTATCCATGGTAGTTTGGCTAATACCGATACGCTCAAAGGGGTTGAGGTCGAAGTTACGGAATTCCAGGTAGGTAATTCCCTTGTCAAGGAAGGAGCGATTAACCTTTTGTCCACGGAAACGAACAGCCGAGTAAAATTCCTTTTCCGCAATCAAATCACCTTGTTCGACATAGTTTTCGATGGCAGAGACATAGTCTTCTAGGCTTGCAAAAGATACTTGGATTTCTTCCTTATTGACATAACCATGGTCGCTGTTTCGGAAGGAACGCACGGGTTCTGGCACTTCTTGGTCGAAGAAGCCTTGCTCAGCAACAGGTGCAGCACCAAAGAGATAGGTAATCACCCAACGATAGCGCAAATAGTTCTGAGCCAGCTTAAGATATAGGGCGTTCTTGAAAGCAATCATATCGGTCTGATTACTTTCTTGGAACAAGGCCTCAACCAAATCTTTACCCAACTCCATATTATAGTGGATACCTGAGATAGCTTGTAGTTTAGTTCCGTATTTTTCGGCCAGGTAGTTACGATAATGGCGTTCAAATTCATTTTCCAGTTGGGCAACTTGGATTTCTTGGGCGTTGATACGAGGAGGCATGGACAAGGGCCAGAGAAGTTCATCTTTACTGATGGAACGTCCAGCTACATCGGTAATGGCTCCAAGAAATCGACGAGCCTCAGTGGTAGATTTAGCAACTGGTGTGATGAGTTCCATCTGAAACTCACAAAAATCTGTTTGAATATAAGGGTGGAAACTTCGAGCTCCTAGGCAGGAAGGGTGAGGCGTATGTGCTAATTTTCCCTGTCTATCGACACGAAGACTTTCGCGTTCAATTCCAAAGTTAGCTTGAAGGATAGGGCTAGTAGGCTCCAGCTTTTGAAGCAGTTGATTTATAGTCATAGAGTCACCTTTTCATCTAATGTTAGTGATAGTCTATTATAAATAGGAGAAGAAAACAACTTTCCGCTACGGTTAAGGGGAATTTCCGAATGTTTTAGATAAGAATTCTTAAAACCAGTTGCTTTTTAGCTCTATTATATGCAAAAATTGTAAAATACCCACCGATTTTTATGTAAAATGTTATTTCTCTTGCAATTTAAATCAAATTAGCCTATACTAATGACGTATATATAAGAATGAAAGAATCCCTAGGGTCTGCCCTCAGGGGCTTTTGTATGCTCTCAAAAGGGTATAACCGTTCTTTTATAGATAAAGGATGAGCGTTAAGAGTAGCTTTCAGACAGTATGCTCTGCCTAAAAGCGATGCTTTCGCCGTGATGGATTACAGGACTAGCTTATATCTATCAATGCCTGAAACACGCTCTGCTCAGGGTAGGCGATATTTTTCGCCGAGGTAGGGGTTATCCTGGACCTATTTGCACTTGTTCGAAGTTGCTCACGATTCGACAGCTCGCTCTGCCCAAAAGTGATGCTTTCGTCGTGATGGATTACAGGACTAGATTATATCTATCAATGCCTGAAACACGCTCTGCTCAGGGTAGGCGATATTTTTCACCGTGGCAATAGTTATAGAAGTCCAGAGACTTCTATAACTCGGAAGTTTTGAGACTTTGGCTCAAAACTTAGCTATGAGATTCCGAAGGAAGCTACTAGCGTCCGAAGCCACTTAAGAAAAATATCAAAAAAAGAAAAAGAATAAAAAACGGAGGTAATTATGTTTCAAACCCTTATCCCCCAGATAAAGGAATACAAGAAACCCTCAATCCTAGCGTCCGTCTTTATGACACTAGAAGTCATGTTTGAGATTTCCATTCCCTTTGTCATGGCTAATCTTTTGGACAAAGGTGTCCAGCAATCCAACATGTCTAACATTTGGCTCTACGGTGGCCTCATGCTGGTCTGCGCCTTTCTATCACTATTCTGCGGCATGCAGTCGGCTCGCTATGCAGCTTTTGCCTCTGCTGGATTTGCCAAGAATCTACGTCAGGCCATTTTCAAAAAGGTTCAAACTTTCTCTTTTGAAAATATCGATAAGTTCTCAGCTGGTGGTTTGGTGACACGTATGATGACTGATGTTACCAACGTGCAGAACTCTTATCAGATGATTATCCGTGTCTGTGTGCGTGCACCACTTAACCTGATTTTTGCTATTGCAGCAAGTTTCTTGATTAATGCTGAAATGGCTTGGATTTTTGTTGGTGTAACGATCTTCCTTGGTGTGGTTTTGGCCATTATTACCAAAATCGTATATCCTCTTTTTACTCAAGTATTTGAGGCTTATGACAACCTTAACAACAGTATCAAGGAAAATATCACCAACATGCGTGTGGTGAAATCCTATGTTAAAGAGCAGGAAGAGACTGACAAATTTAAGAAGGCCTCACGTCGTATTTACAAGATGTTCATGCGTGCCATTCGTGTAGTTATCATGTCTAACCCAGCTATGATGTTGTCTATGTATGCGTCCTTCCTTATGATTTCCTGGTTTGGTGCCCATCTCATCGTTGGTGGTAGCTTAACTACAGGGGAATTGACTTCGATGTTCAGTTACACCATGACCATCCTCATGTCACTCATGATGTTCATGATGATCTTTGTCATGTTGTCTATCTCTACAGCATCTGTTGAACGTATTGATGAAGTTCTTAGCACTGAAGCCACCATTGTTTCACCTGAAAATGGTTTAACAGAAGTTGCAGATGGTTCTATCAGCTTTGATCATGTGGATTTCTCATACACGGATGAAAATGGTGACAAGACCCATGTCCTCAAAGATATCACTTTGGATATTAAGTCTGGTGAAGTTATTGGTATCCTTGGTGGAACGGGTTCGGGTAAATCAAGCTTGGTTCAGCTGATTCCTCGCCTTTATGATGTGGAAGAAGGTCAGGTTAGGGTTGCTGGGCATGATGTTAAGGACTATGATTTGGATAGCTTACGTAAGCAAGTTGCCATGGTCCTTCAAACCAATGTCCTTTTCTCAGGAACCATTAAAGAAAATATGCGTTGGGGAAATAAACAGGCAACAGATGAGGAAATCATTGAAGCTTGTAAGATTGCCCAAGCTGATGAATTTATCCAAGAGTTTAAGGATGGCTATGATACTAAGATTGAACGTGGTGGAGCCAATGTCTCAGGGGGACAACGTCAACGTCTTTGTATCGCACGTGCCCTTCTCATGAATCCGAAAATCTTGATTTTGGATGATTCGACATCGGCAGTCGATACCAAGACAGATAGTTTGATTCGTCAAGGCTTCGCTTCAAGTCTTAAGGACACGACCAAAATCATCATCGGTCAACGTATTTCATCTATCCAAGATGCCGACCGTATCATCGTCATGAATGATGGTCGTATCGATGCTGTTGGTACGCATGACGACTTGGTGGCTAATAATGCTATCTATCGTGAGGTTTACAAGATGCAAACACAAGGGAAAGGAGTAGCAGATGCAGAATAAGAAAAAAGCTAATTGGGGCTCTCTAGCACGTCTTCTACGCTTTTTGTGGCAAGACTACAAACTTTCACTTAGTATTGCCTTTGTCCTCATTGTTGTTGCTTCTTTGGCAACGGTTAATTTGACGGCTTCGATTCAGTCCTTGGTGGACGTTTACGTTCAACCCATGCTCAAATCTGGTAGTCATGATTTTGGGCCACTGTTACGTTTCTTGACGTCAGTTGGGGTCTTTTGTCTTATCGGTGTGGTTGCCAACTATGTGGCCTCCCTCCTCATGGCGACGATTTCACAAGATTCCCTGCGTTCCCTTCGTAATCAGCTTTTTGCTCGTATGCAAAAGCTTCCGATTCGCTACTTTGATGCTCACCAACACGGTGACATCATGTCTATTTACACCAACGATATCGATGCCCTCCGTCAAGCTGTCGAGCAATCTATTCCGCAGTTGTTACAAACGGCCATTACCCTTATCGGGGTGACTGTAACCATGCTTACGGTTAGTCCCCTTCTCTTTATCGTGGTTCTAGTCATGGTAGGCATCATGTTTATGGTCATCAAAAATGTATCAGCCAAATCAGGCCGTTACTTCGGTGAACAACAAAAGAATTTGGGGATTGAGAATGGTTTCATCGAGGAAATGATGTCAGGTCAAAAAGTGGTCAAGGCCTTTGTTCACGAAGAAGAAAGCATGGCTGATTTTGACAAGATTAACGAGCAACTCTTTGAATCTTCTTACTTGGCCAACCGCTATGCCAATGTTCTCATGCCAATTCTTGGGAACTTAGGAAATGTTTCCTTTGTTTTGACCGCCTTGGTCGGTGGACTCTTTGCCCTTAATGGTGTCGGTGGTTTGACTATCGGTGGTCTCATGGCCTTCCTACAATTGAACCGTTCCTTCAACGGACCTATTACTCAGGTCTCTCAACAACTGAACTTTGTTCTTATGGCACTTGCTGGTGCTGACCGTATCTTTGACCTTCTGGACGAACCAGAAGAAGTTGACCAAGGTAAGGTCACTTTGGTCAACTACGAATTGGTAGATGGTCAAATGGTTGTGACAGACAAGAAAACCAATCTTTGGGCTTGGAAACACCCACGTCCAAATGGCGACTACGAATTGGTCGAGTTGGTCGGAAATGTGGTCTTCCAAGACGTTGATTTCTCTTACGATGGTAAGAAACAAATCCTTCATGACGTTAACCTCTATGCAGACAAGGGGCAAAAGGTAGCCTTTGTGGGTGCGACAGGTGCTGGTAAGACGACGATTACCAACTTGATTAACCGTTTCTACGATATCCAATCTGGTGTGATTACTTATGATGGTATTGATGTCAAGCTGATTGAGAAAGATTCTCTTCGTCGCTCGCTTGGTATCGTGCTTCAAGATACCCATCTCTTCACAGGGACTATCGCTGAAAATATTGCCTATGGTCGTGCTGATGCGACACGCGAGGAAATTCTTGAAGCTGCCCGTATTGCTAACGTGGATTCCTTTGTGCAACACTTGGATAATGGGTATGACACTGTTCTTACAGATGACGGTGCAGGCTTGTCTAATGGGCAACGCCAGCTGATTGCCATTGCGCGTGCTGCCCTTGCTAATGCACCAGTTCTGATCCTTGATGAAGCGACATCCTCTATTGACTCTCGTACCGAAAAAATGGTGCAAGAGGGGATGGACAGACTCATGGAAGGACGCACGGTCTTTGTTATCGCCCACCGTCTTTCAACCATCGTTAACTCTGACGTTATCATGGTTATGGACCACGGACGTATCATTGAACGTGGTGACCATGACAGCCTTATGGAACAAGGTGGTACTTACTACCGACTCTATACTGGTGGTCTTGAAATTGATTAACATTAAAAGAACTCAGGCTTTGCCTGAGTTTTTTTGCATATGAAGAAGATGTTTCTTTTGAGACTTTTCTTGTAAAAACGATAGATTTGATATCTTAAATCTCAACTTCTTTTAAACCGTGTGAGTCCAGGCGATAAATCTTTTGGCAAACTTGTCTGAGGTAGTTGACATCATGTGAGACTGTCAGAATGGCACCTGGATAGTTCTCGAAGAGCTGTCGAACTTGAGGCTGTGAGGTGGGTGAAAAATTTCTGGTTGGTTCATCTAAGATAAGGAGCTGAGGGCTTTCTAAGACTAAGTGCAGTAGGAGTAGTTTCCCTTTCTGTCCGCCAGATAAATCAGAAATGGCATGGTTCATTTCATCATGACTAAAGTTGAGGTTGGCGAGATGGGAGCTTATAACCTCTCGTTCAGACTTGTCGCCTGTCTTACTTAAAAACGCTATCGGTGACAAATCATTTTGAAAGATAGCGTCATAACGTTGAGGCATGTAGCCAATAGTCAGGTCTGTCTTCTTGCTAAGTTCTTGGTAGAGAAAGTGTAAGAGAGTAGATTTACCACAGCCGTTATCTCCAACAATACCAATTTTTTCTTGCCCTTTCAAAGAAAGTTTGAGATGGTCAATGGTTAGGTGAGGAGCGATGTTTATCTGCTTTTCATCCAGATTTAAGAGATATTTTCCCTGAGGTAGAGGAGTGATATGAGAGAAGAATAGTTCAATACTGTCTTCTTTATCAGGCATTTGTGTCATATCTTGGGCAAGACGGTCGTAGCGTTTCTCTTGCGAGAGGACTGCTTTCATCTTTTTGGCAACCAATCGTCCTTGCGTGCTATCATGCGTATTACGTAGGGTAGTTTGGACATTTTGTTTGATACGGCGATGCTTGGCCATGGCTTTGTCATAGGCTTTTTTCTCGGTTTTCGCTTGCTGCATTTGTTGCTGGAAGGCATCAGTGCGTTGCTGGCTATAGTTATCATAGTCGAGGTGCTCCACACTAGTCCTTGCCTGACGGCGACGTTTAAGGAGTTCCAGATGGATAATGGTATCTGCTGTCTGGCTTAGTAGGTCTTCGTCATGTGAGATATAGATTATGGTTTGATCAGAATGTTTGATAAAATTTTTTAGCCAAGTCATAGTAGTCAAGTCCATATCGTTTGAGGGCTCATCAAGAAAAATGATGTCGTGGGGACGGGCTAATTCTCGGATGAGTTGAATTTTGAGTTTCTCGCCACCTGACAGAGAGGAGACAAGCTGACTGCTAGCAAAACGCTCACTATCAAAATGAAGTTCATCAGCCAGACGATAGAGGGTAGCATAGTCTAGGTCATAAGTATCCGCAAAGAAGTAGTCGTTAAGGGTTAGGGATTGTAAGTCATCCGAAATCTGTTGGGGAATATAGACCTGTGGGCTATCTGGTTTATTAATAGTTCCCTCGTAAGAAAGATGGTCGAAATGTGCTTTAGGATTGACAAGAAGGGCAAGGAGACTAGATTTTCCATTGCCTTCCTCCCCAATGATGGCGACTTTTTCACCAGTAGCTATCGTTAGATTTAAGTCATGAACGAGTTCACGCAAATCTTTGGTATGGGTAATAGTTAGATGTTGAATCTGTATCATAGGACCTCCTAGGTCTGAGTGCTTGTTGATAGTGTTTTATGGGTAGTACAGTTTTTACTTCAAACAATATCAAAGGTCAAAAAACAGTTCTACCTTATAAGATAGAACCGTCTTGAATCTAGCTAAAAAGCCCTCTAGGAGATAGTGATGGTGTGGATGCAAAAAAACTCAGATACCACCAATAAATTTTCTATAGAAAAAGAGCGCAAAAAAGACATGAAAACAATCTATCAAATAAAGCAGGTTTATTGTGAATAGACTTAGTTGTTCATGTCTCCATTTACCTCCGAATGTTACTTGCCTTGATTGTACGCTATCCGAGAGATTTTGTCAAATGAAAATAAAATATCTAACCTTATTAGACTGCCAATCTACCTTATCAATAGTCTCCACCTATGCTATACTAAAAGCAATACTAAAAATGGAGATTATTTATGGAAAATAAGTTTGTAAAGAAACCAACACCTAAGGGGGATAAGTCCACAAGAATTGTTTTTATAGGTCTCTTAGTGGCATTGCTTTTTATAATCGCAGGGACGGCTTTCTTCTTTGCTGTGAATAGTAGCAGTAAGGCTACCAAAGGTTCAGTTGCATCCAGTAAGTCGAGTACGACTGTCTATTCCGGCAGCAATGTAGAGGATCCCTTGTTCAAAATCACCCTGAAAACCTTCGGAGATAATAAAGAATTTTTACTCGTGACACCAAATCCTGGTCATGATAGAAACATGTTTAACATTGTGGGGGTAGCTGGTCAATACTTAGTCACTCAAGAGTACAAGGGGGGTGAATCTGGTAAGAAAAATGCCAAGGGTGAGACACTTTATAAGTATGACTACTTTAATATCTATATGTATGACACGGAAAAACCAAATCAAAAACCTAAACAAATTGACCTCTTGAAATTGGCTAAAAAAGCTGGGGATGAAGATTATTTAAATCAGGCAAGTCTAAGGCTTTTCATGCTTAATGAGCAAGCTTACTTACAAATGCCTTTTGGTGCGTCATCAGCTGATTTTGCTTCTAATAAAAAATACCTCAATCTTAAGACACAAAAGATCGAGGAAATGAATATTCCAGCTAACTCGAATACTTTGGACTCGGAATTGGATTACGCCAATGTTGATATGCGTAAGACTTTAGAGCCTTTTGGACTTGAGATGTGGACAGGTGCAACTAATGGTAGGGATTTAGATCATCCAACAGAAACACCAATTGCGAGTCTGCCTGCTCTTTATTACATTTCTGAAAAAGACAGAAGCCTCAATATGGATAGTACCAACTTTGCCAAAGAGCATAAGGATGCTTATGAAGCGATTAAGACCAAACATGCTAGAATCTACACCATTCCAAGCAAGATTAACAATGAAACCTGGTTCAATACCTTACTCCATTGGATGGCACCTGAAGGCCAGGATGCCTACGAGTTACCGGTTAGGGCATTTAGACCGACTCAGGAAGAAGGGAAAGTCAAGTCCTACCAAGAATTGCAGACTTGGAATGACAACCATATCAGAAAAAAATAGAGGAACTTACCTCTGAGACCCATAAGATTATGAACCCAAGTCTATAATACTTGGGTTTTTTAGTGTGGTCTGATATAGCAATTGTTGTTTTAGTTTTTTTGTGAAATTCTTGTTATATGATAGCTAAGTTTAAAATAGATTGTTTATTAGTTTGTTTAGCTGATTATTAAAAATATTTCAATCGGGTCTATAGGCTTATAATAAGCAGAACAAATCATTTAATAAAGATTAAAATTATTGACACTTATATTGACGTGTAATTATCAGAATGTTAGAATTTAAAGTGCATCATCATAATAAAATAAAATTAAAGCAATAAACCAAATATTACAATTTTTTATGGAGACTTTATGAAAGATTTTTTTAATCAACGTCAACGTTATTCATTGAGAAAATATTCTATTGGCGTTTGCTCAGTCTTGCTTGGAATTGTTCTTTTTTCTGGACAGGCTGTACAAGCTGATGAAGTTATAACAGGTAATGATAACGTTGTGAAATCTGTAGAAGCAGCTGAATCCGCAATATCGGATACTACTATATCAGAAGTTCCAACTGCTATAGAAAAGTTACCAGTAGAAGAAGTAGTAACTGTACAGAATGAAACAGTTTCTAAGCAACAAGACACGTCATCTGAAACAAACACTAGTAGAAATTCTACGTCTTTTGCTAGTTCTGAAGAATCATATGTGGCTCAAGTAAATCAAAGTCAAGCTACAAGTGATTTATCTGAAGGATTAAAATCAGAAACGATAACATCTGAAATATCAAGAACTAGTCTCCGTCGAGGGAGAATTTTAGCGTCTGAAGAAACAGTCGAGAGTTCTACAGAGATACTATCATCAGAAGCAATCCCAGCTGAAATACCTATACGACGTAGTGGACGTCGAGGAAGAAATATGTCATCTTTAAATACGTCTGAATCGAATAACGGGACTCCTATAAATAGTAGTTTACCTACGGTCACCATACCAACCAGCAATCAAAATAATACTTTAGCTACACCAGACGAAAATATAACGAAATCAACCAAGCAAACGGTTGTTTTTGAAGGTGCAGGAGAAAAGACGCCAGCTACTAATATTAAAGATGATTATGTTTTCACAGGTAAGAAAGATTTAACAACAAACGCTATTACTTGGAAAACAAGCTCGCATACATACGGCAGTGTGCCAGTTCCAGTGGTTCCAGGCTACTATGCAGATAAGGCGGAAGCTGGATTTAAGACAGTTACTCTTGATGAACCAGAGGTGACAGATAAGGTTATATACAAACCGTTGGGAAAAATTATTCAAGTAGATGAGAACTTTAACGTCATTCCTAACTCAAATTCAGTAACTTATGAGAACAATCCGTACAATCCAAGAGAGGCTGTAGAAACTGCTATTCCAGATGCTCCTGCAGGATATAAGATTAGAGAATTACAACCTCATGCATGGGGCTATAATATTGTTGACAAAACAATTGAACCCAATGATGAAAGTGATCCAGATCGTATCTCAAAAGATACTCCAATTGTTTATGTACCACTTACTTCTGACGTAACGAAATCAACCAAGCAAACGGTTGTTTTTGAAGGTGCAGGAGAAAAGACGCCAGCTACTAATATTAAAGATGAT